>CAUTPS010000018.1:0-41680 GCA_963540415.1 uncultured Prevotella sp. | reverse complement strand
TCACTAAACAAAAACTTGGCTAAGATAGTCAACATTCTATCCTATTATCATCCTCAGGCATTGAAAATTACCTCTTTTTAGACTTCGAAAATATGCAGATGGGGTTGAAAAATAATTACATAATTCCGAAGAAAACATCTATAACTAACGGCAAAAATACATATACGAAGATAGTTTGTAACCAACAGGAAATCAATTGGTTATAAAGTAGTAAAATAAAAGGTGCTTAATTGGACTTCAAAAGGGCGTTAGTAAGGGTCTTAAAGGGCATCTTTTGCAAGTCAATTGGGCGTCTTTAAGAAGCCAAAAGAGCATGTGTTGATTTTGAACTGTACGAAAATAGTTTACAAAGAAATCAATTAAATGGGAATAAACTGTTTGTAAAAGACAGATAGACGTTGCACCTAATTACATTTGTCATGTAGTTTATCCCCCTTTATAAAGCCACCTAATTGAGGCTAATCATACCATGTATGTGGATTAATCACTAATAGAATCTTTGTATTGTTGCTTTATCTTTTCTTCGAGTTCTCCTAAGGTTTGCTTGCTGTTGAATAGACTCTTGATAAGGCGATAGCCCAACCATATCAAGATCATGCCAACAAGGGCAAGGAGATATTGGAGTACGATACTGTTGACAACAGTCTTGGTATAGTTCTCGCAGATGACAAAACCTGCTATAAAGATGACATAATCAATCCAGCCTGAACCTTTATAGCTCTGGGCAATACGCTGATACTCTTCGTTGTTGGCAAGAATCTCTTTGCGATTCTCTGCCCATTTCTTTTCAAATTCTTCGTTGGTCATGGGGTTGTGGGTGTTGGGTGTTGGGTGATGGGTGATGGGTGTTGGGTGATGGGTGTTGATGAATTGTGCTAATGTGCTTATACTTTCATTAAATCGCTCATAACGGAGTCGCTGACATAGATACCGTCACGAGTAAGATGAAGCCAACCATTGTCCTCTTTCAACAAACCTTGTTGTTGTAAAGGCTCGGCAAGGCGTATAAGATAAGTCTGGTATTCAGCAGAGAGCGTTGAGAGATTTATTCCTTCACATGTGCGAAGGGCGGTCATAATCATGTCATTGTAATGTGTGTCTGCATCGATTATCTCCTCCTCGCAAGGAAGTCTGTCTTCCTCAATAGCAGCGATATAAGCCTTGGTATCTGCTATGTTCCAACTCCTCTTACCATTGCTGTAGGAATGAGCTGAGGCTCCGATGCCTATATAAGGGACATTGTGCCAATATGAACTATTGTGTTGAGAACGGTAGGGACTTTGAACTTTGAACTTTGAACATTGAAGTTTGAAGTTTGAACATTGAAGTTTGAGCTTGGCAAAGTTACTAATCTCATATTGTTCATAACCAGCTTCGGCTAAGCGGTCGATGAGAGTATCGTACATCTGACGATAAAGTTCATCGTCCATGTCCTTGACCTTTCCCGCTTGAAGAAGTCGATAGAGGGGAGTCCCTTCTTCATACATAAGACTATATGCAGAGATATGTTCAATGTCTAAAGCAAGTAATCGCTCAATGTCTTCTTCCCATTCTTTAAGTGTCTCATTGGGAAAACCAAACATAAGGTCTACTGATATGTTCTTGATGTTTACATTTCTTAGACGTTTGACAGCAGTTTCTACCTCGTCAGCTGTATGTCTACGATGCAGGAAACGTAGGCGTTCATCCGAGAAAGTCTGTGCTCCCATAGAGATACGATTGATAGGAAGAGAGCGCAAGTTCTGTGCAAATTCCTCCGTTATATCATCGGGGTTACACTCCATTGTGATTTCGATAGGAGTCGCTGTGGTACAAGTGTTGTCCTCTGTATCCCATTCTAAACCAATGTGATACACCTTGTCTATCGTCTGGAATATCTTTTGTAGGCTCTCAAAAGAAAGCTGTGAAGGAGTGCCACCACCCAAATAGATAGTTGACAAACCGCTTGTTCTTTCACCAGAACAGTCGCTGTTCTTCTCCGTACGCAGTTCCATCTCATGGCAGATAGCATTCACATAGCGTTCTTCTACAGAAAACCTTTCGTCCTTCTTCTTGGTTGGCACAGTAGAATAGAAGCCACAATAAATGCAGCGACTGGCACAGAAAGGTATGTGAATGTATAATCCTAACATGATAAGTGTATGTGCGTATATATTAATGTATGCCTTACAAGAACTAATGCAAATGTACTAATAAGTTTTAAAAGATTTCGTTTTTTTCGTAAGAAACTTTGGTGCTTTCGATGAAAATGTATAACTTAGACCGCAGAATTGATGAGCTACGGCTTGTCCCTTGAGACGAAATAAATTATTACTAACAGCTTAAATCTATCAGATATGAGAGTATATCAGACAAACGAGATTAAGAACATTGCCTTGGTTGGCAGTGCCGGTAGCGGCAAGACGACTCTTGCCGAAAGTATGTTGTTCGAAGCTGGTGTCATTAAGCGCCGCGGTTCAGTAGAAGCTAAGAATACTGTTAGCGATTATTTCCCTGTTGAACAGGAGTATGGCTATTCAGTGTTCCCAACGGTATTCCATGTTGAGTGGAATAATAAGAAGCTGAATATCATCGACTGTCCAGGTAGTGATGACTTCGTTGGTGGTGCTATTACTGCCCTCAATGTAACCGATGAGGCTGTTATTCTTATCAATGGTCAGTATGGACCAGAGGTCGGAACACAGAACAATTTCCGTTATACCGAGAAACTCAAGAAGCCTGTTATCTTCCTTATTAACCAGTTGGATTCAGACAAGTGCGACTTTGATAACCTTATTTCCAACATGCAGGAGATTTACGGTTCAAAGTGTGTTCCTGTACAATATCCTATCGAAACAGGTCCTGGCTTTAATAGTTTGATTGATGTTCTGTTGATGAAGAAATACAGCTGGAAGCCAGAAGGTGGCGAACCTATCATTGAGGATATTCCTGCTGACCAGATGCCAAAGGCAATGGAACTACATAAAGCACTCGTTGAGGCTGCTGCCGAGAATGATGAGGGCTTGATGGAGAAGTTCTTTGAAGAGGAAACACTGACAGAAGATGAGTTGCGTACAGGTATCCGTAAGGGTCTCGTAACGCGTTCTATCTTCCCTGTTTTCTGCGTATGTGCAGGTAAGAGTATGGGTGTTCGTCGTCTGATGGAGTTCTTAGGTAATGTTGTTCCTTTCGTTGATGAGATGCCTAAGATTCATAATACACGTGGTGAGGAGGTTACGCCAGACAGTAATGGTCCAGAGTCACTCTACTTCTTCAAGACAGGTATGGAACCACATATCGGTGAAGTAAGCTATTTCAAGGTGATGAGTGGTTGTGTGAAGTCGGGTGACGACTTGACTAACTCTGACCGTGGCTCAAAGGAACGTATGGGACAGCTATACGCTTGTGCAGGTGCTAATCGTATTCCTGTTGACCAGTTAAATGCTGGTGACTTAGGTTGTACCGTGAAGTTGAAGGATGTAAAGACTGGTAATACCTTGAATGGTAAGGGTACTGACCAGCGTTTTGACTTCATTAAATATCCAAACTCTAAATACTCTCGTGCCGTTGAAGCTAAGAGTTCACAGGAGACTGAGAAGCTCATGGCTGCTTTATTGAAGATGCGTCAGGAAGATCCAACATGGGTTGTTGAGCAGAGTAAGGAGTTGAAGCAGACTATCGTCCATGGACAGGGCGAGTTCCACCTACGTACTTTGAAATGGCGTTTGGAGAACAATGAGAAACTTCAGGTGACTTTCAAGGAGCCAAAGATTCCATATCGTGAGACAATTACCAAGCAGTCAAAGGCTGAGTACCGTCATAAGAAACAGAGTGGTGGTGCAGGTCAGTTTGGCGAGGTGCACTTGATTGTTGAGCCATACGCAGAGGGTATGCCTGATCCAACAACCTATAAGTTCAACGGACAGGAGTTTAAGATGAATATCAAAGGACGTGAAGAGCGCGATCTCCCTTGGGGTGGTAAACTTGTGTTCATCAACTCTGTTGTCGGCGGTGCTATTGATGCTCGCTTTATGCCAGCTATCTTAAAGGGTGTGATGGATTGTATGGAGCGTGGTCCACTGACAGGTAGCTATGCACGTGATGTACGTGTAATTGTCTATGACGGTAAGATGCACCCAGTTGACTCTAATGAACTTTCATTTACTTTGGCTGCGCGTCATGCGTTCTCAGACGCTTTCAAGGCTGCAGGACCAAAGATTCTCGAGCCAATCTATGACTTAGAGGTGTATGTTCCAGGTGACTATATGGGTGACGTAATGAGCGACTTACAGGGACGTCGTGCCATGATTATGGGTATGGACTCTGAGGCAGGTTATCAGAAGTTACAAGCAAAGATTCCTTTGAAAGAACTTGCTAACTATAGTATCTCACTGAGTTCTCTCACTGGTGGTCGTGCAAGTTTCACAACAAAGTTCGCAAGTTACGAGCTTGTTCCAAATGATATCCAGCAGAAGTTGATTGCTGAGCATGAGGCAGAAGTAAAGGATGAGGAAGAATAGTCCTCCTGTTTAGACTAATATTGTTAAAGAGGTTGATTCGAAGGCTACATAATGTAGCATTAGAATCAACCTCTTTTCTGTTTATTAGTATGTCAGTATTGAATAATGAATGTGTGCTTATTGGTTCTTAGTTGTTACAAAGATGACCTTCTCCTCTCACTTTTAGCCATTGTGTTAAGCCTCCGCACATTTCGTGTTGATACTCCGCACATATCGTGCTAAGCCTTAGCACCACATGTGCGCATACTAAATACGATACAAAAGAGTTGCTAAGTTTTACCAAATTACAGTACTTTCCCTTATATAGAAACAAACTGCTATAAAAGAAAGAACTTTCTTTTAGTGAGTCATAATGTATCGATAGGCTGGATATCCGAATATCGGAGTTAGCAAGGTCATGCAGATGATATAGATCATTTTAATAGGAAACGGCTGTTTCCTGCATAGAAACGGCATGAGAATGAGTGCTATTATAAAAGATAAGCTTTGTATTAGTTCCATTAATCTGACGTTTATTTTCTTGCAAATATATATTTTTATTAAGAATAACGCAAGTTGTTCACACCCTTTCTATAATATTTTAAATCGTATAGTTCCTACTATGTTAAGAGGTCTCAATTGTGAAGTAGATGAATATATATCAAGACCACTATAGTTAACCCTTGTGTACTGACGCTGATTGAAAAGATTATTAGCTTGCAAGTCTAATTCAACATGCTTCAATTTGTATTTAAACAACATATCTCCAAACCATGTGTGTCTGTTCTTTTCGGTCAAATTGTTGTAATTACCTTCTATTGTAGTACTAAACGTAAATTGCTTAGTAACAAAGATATTGAACTTAATACGCTGAGTTGCTGTTCGAACAGTCTGTGAAGAATTATCATTAATAGCATCTATAGATGACACATTCCATGCATATCCGCTGGTAATGACAATATTAAGCCATGTAAGAGGAGTGATAGTGCCACCGCCTCCAATACTGATTGTTCGAGAATGGAAAGGATAAAGATTCTGAGCAATGAGGCGCTCACTCTTACTATAACTATAGCCACCAAAAGCACGAATGGTTGATTGTAACCAATCAAAACCTTTGCTGCCATCAAAGCCGAAAGCATAATTATCTGTATATGTTTTTTTATCAATGGCATGTACAACACTGGTTGCACCTCGATATTCATAACCATAAATTTGATTGTCACGAGTGTGTCCATAGTTACCATTTATACGGAAAAAGGTTGCTGTAAGAGCACTGCGATATCCAACTGATGCACTCGTTGTGAAGCAACTTGTTTCTGACAAATGTTCAACATACGACCGTTGAAATGTTCGGTAGTTGTTCATTATATAGCCACTATAGATACTTCCAGGATCTCCGACATTCTTATAGTATGTTACATTAATGTTACCACTCCAATCACGCCACTCATAGTTTGCAGTAAACGATGGTGTTACAAGCAAGCGA
Organism: uncultured Prevotella sp.; assembly: GCA_963540415.1. GTDB lineage: Bacteria > Bacteroidota > Bacteroidia > Bacteroidales > Bacteroidaceae > Prevotella. The sequence goes on along the minus strand of CAUTPS010000018.1, from coordinate 35,716 downwards.
GTATATTTATTCTTGTTTTTAGTGATGCGGTCATCAAGAGTTTGTGTGTATAAGTTTAGGGGGCAGGTAAAAGAGAGGCGCCAGCCAGCCTGTTCGAATTTGTATTGTTGATTTAGCGATAATTCATAAGTGTTATACCATAAATCATTCAATACCGACTGTGATGTGTGATTTTGACTACCATTTGCCGTCAAATTAGTAAAACCACTTAAGTCTGTCTTTATGCCATGCAAATTGGCATTAGCTAAAACCCCATAGTCTATAGAGAACAATCCTAAGTGAAAGGTAAAGTTAGTGTGGAAGTCACCCGCTATGTTGCGTGACTTCAATTCTTGATTATAATGGACTGATGTTTGCGGTAAAAGAGAATCCACATTAACGATCAATGTGTTAGGGCGCTGAGCATAACCAACAGAGAAATGCAAATCAAGTGTACGTTTACCATAATTCTGGATCAGATTCATAGTATTACTTACTGTTAGCGAAGGACGATGGAAATGTTGATAAACTCGATTGTCTCCATAGTTGATGGGGACAGCTCCTGTTAGATTAGAGGTGAGTTGGCTTTGTACGTTATCATTATTCCATTCTCCATCTAACTTCAGTACATTGGCTATAAAACCATTTTTACCATTGCGATTGTATCTTAAGTTTGTACTAAGATTATTCATATGTGTTACAAGTATAAGCGACTCGCTGCTTAATAGTCGTTGATTAGAACTATAAAATAGGTTAGCTTCTGAGACACCTTCTTGACGTATAGATGCATGGAGATATGACATATTCAAAGTTATTTCAGATTGTTTGCCTATTTTCTCCAAGTGGTTCATTGATATAATGTGTGACTGATTGTCAAAAGTTCGTTTCTGTGGTAATCCACTGCCAGATGGCGTAACAACTCCCAATGGGGCAAAAGCAACAAGCCCTACATCATTGATACCAGAATAATGTGAAGTTAATTCTTGGGAAACATCATCACCTGTATTGTTTCCTTTATAGAGTGTTATATTCTGCCTGCGTTTTGCAAAGTACATACCTACAACCTCTGCCGTCCATAATGGATTTCTGCCAATAGGATTTTGTCCATCAGATAGGGAACGCATTCCAAAGCCCCATCCACCCGACTGTTGCCCCCCACCACCGAGCATTGTATTTACCGCCACAGTACCTTTAGCAGCATTTTTTAATTTCAGATTTATAGCAACATCATCGCTTGGTGTTCGTCCCTGTAGGGCTTTCACTGGTTGATGATTCTCAAGCACTTGAACCGAACCAACATCTTGTGCATTGATATTTCCTGTTGCAAGACCATAGCGACCTTGCAACAAATCCATGTCTTCAACATAAAACTTTGAGATACTTTTTCCATTGAATTTTATACTACCATTATCTGATACTTCTATACCAGGCATACGCTTTAAAACATCGCCTATAGTGCGATCGCCTTGCTGTTGATATGCACCAACAGAATAGTTAAGAGTATCACCGTTTTGTCGTATCTTCTTAGCATGAACTTCAACTTCCTTAAGTTGTAGTACCTTTTCGTTGACTCGAAAGTTTAATCGTTGTGAACGGTTAGCAACAATTTTAACTTGCTGCCCTATAGACATACCAGCTGCGGTAATTGTTAAGCTATCGGATTGTGAATTTACCTCCAAACGATAGTCACCCTTACTGTCTGTCTCTGCAAATGCCAGTACGCTACTATTCCCTTTTGACGTTACAGTAACAATGGCATCTCCAGACTTGCCCTGTGCATCTATCACACTACCTTCAATGACAGTTTGAGCTTGTATCTTCAAGCAAAAGATAATCAGTAGACTGAATATGGTTGTAGTTTTCATCTATTCTTTCTCTAATGGCTCGTAAGGGTGTGGCTTTGATTTTAGTTGTCCTGTTTGATAGTCGCGGGCTCCAGCTGTTTTAAGGTGATCTCGATTTGCGGCTACTTGTAATTTATAAATATGTTCACGTGTATCCTTAACAAATCCTTTATATTCACTTTTAACAATTGGGAAATTGCCAGATTTTATTTCAACAGCTTCCCATGTGTAGAGATGATCTTTATCATATATCTTTAATATTAGTCCAGGTAATCCACCAAATATCCATGGACCGAGGCGTGTAGGAATTTTGGTAGTAAACCAAGCTTCAAAAGTTCTACCTCTCCATTGGCAAGTTGCTTTTTGACAATCATACCCCAGTATTGATAGCTGCTCATTAGAAAGCGTCCAATGTTGTTGGTACATCGGCTCAGTATAGAAAGCATTATAACGCTCCATGGCCCATGGCATCGTAGCATAGCAAGTGTATATACCATTAGCAGAGTAAATGTCAGTAAATTGATACTCGCTCCAATACTGACTGTTCCTTCCACCAGAAAAGCATATTCTCGGCATACTATTCGCATTTGGATTTTGCTTAATAAAATCATCATGTAAGGAATCGTTTAGTTCTAAGAAACGACTATAGAGCTTACTCAAACCTTTTCCTATTAGAAGCACTTGAGAATCTAAATAAGTATGTTCATCGCTAATATCATTAGCATTTAGAGCATATATAACTTTAATTGGGGCTTGCCCAATCACTGAACATTTTCCTATACCTCTACTGTTAGGTCGCATTACATGCCCTTGCTTTTCTTGCGCATGTAATGTAAATGAAAAACAAATACATAGCAATGTTAAGGTTATCATCGAAAACGTTTTCATAATTCTATTCATAGAGTCGATTTTTAGTTGTATATATTGATTGTTTAGTGTATAGTGTATTATGCCATTTGTTAATATAGTTTTGTGGATATTATAAATGGAGTTTAGCTGATAAACTTTATTTACCAGCTAAACTTGTTTTTTTAGACGTTCTACTTGTTAGGCACAGCAAACTTGTCGCCAGTCTGTTTTACCAGTTCACGCTTAAAGTAGTCGCTGTAACCCGTACGCTTTACACGCTCGCCAAGACCTGTTGAAGTGCGGAGGAACTTGCCATCCTTCTCAGGCTTAACAGCCATGTCATTGAACTTTACAATCAGATGGATAGCCAACTGACGCCAACGTGTAATCATTTCATTACTCTTCTGAATAGAGTAATCATTGAGATACTTCACTGCAGCTGCCTTGTCGGTGGCATAAAGTGCTTCTGCCTTAGCTTCCACACCCTTTTGTGCTGCGAGGAAAGCGTTGTCAAGTGAGTCGCGCACCTCTTTCAATGCAGGGAAGAGCTGAGAGTAGCGAGGGTAAACCATGTTGCTAACCCAGTTGCATACCCAGAAAGCATTCTTATCAGAGAAGGTTACTGCATCAGCTCCTGGTGTGTTGAAGCACTCTGCACGCTCTGTATTGCTGCAATAGATTGGTACATAAGCAACCATGTTACCATCATCGTTACCGAACCAAAGGATACCACCAATCTCGCGTGGCAACCATGAACGGAGCTGTGCAATGTAAGAGAAACCTGTCTGCTGGGTTGAGATAGGGCGTTCGTTGAAGTACTGCTTGCCATCTACCTCAAACTTTAATGGGGTAGGGCGGTAAGGAGAATCCCAGATACCCTGTGCTATATCCTTATCGAGTGACAAAGGAGTACCCTCATAGTGGTCGCGCATACAAGCTTCCATCTTTGGTAAGTCGACCTTCTTGTCAGGTGCAATCCAAAGTGGCATATCCTCTGCGTTAGGGTCTTTACCCAACGCCCATGGCAACCAACGTGACATGTCTTTGAAATGATTCAGATAGCTCCATACACGAGCATCGCACCAACGACGGCCACCGAAGTCTGGTGCTGCATAAGTCATCTTCCAGTTGAAGTCCTTATCTTTGCCAGTGAACCAGCCTTTTGAACGTGCAAAACTGATGCAGTTCTTAGAAGTGATGACCTCTGTGTTGTAAGTAGAGAACTGACCGATGCGGCTCTGGTTAGCATGAGCAGAAACCATGCCATCAGGGATGCGGACAGCAACCCAAACAACCTTCTGCTTCTTGTCGCCACCACAACCCTGCATCTCGAGCAACCATACCTCGTTAGGGTCAGCGATAGTGAATGTCTCACCACCAGAGTTATAACCATAAGTCTCAACGAGTGAGGTCATTACCTTGATAGCCTCGCGTGCAGTCTTACTACGTTGCAAACCAAGATACATCAATGAACCATAATCGATAATACCGTTCTTGTCAACCATTTCTTCACGGCCACCGTAGGTTGTTTCACCAATACTTACCTGATACTCATTGATGTTTCCAATGACATTGTATGTTACAGGAGCCTCTGGAATAAAACCATGGCTCTCGTGAGTGTCATAGTCAATAATCTCACGGCGGTCACCTTTTGCGTGTGTGCCTGCTGGGTAATGACATAGGTTAGTAAACATGCCGTAATCATCAGCGGTGTAAGTAACAAAGACAGAACCGTCTGTTGTTGCTCCCTTTGTAGCAATGAGGTTTGTACACGCATTAGCATACGTAATCATTGTAAGGAAGAATAGTGTTGCAAATGATTTCTTCATACTCTACAATTTAATTGTTAATACTTTATTTTAGTCAGATATTCTTTCTTATTGTCACGGTTGTCGGTTGCGATAATCTTTAACGTTCGTTCCTTTCCAGTAGGGCGAACGGGGGTGTCTGCGAGGTTACAGAAGAATACTTCTTTGTTCTTTCCGAACTGTAGCAGAATAAACTGCCCATCGAGGTAAGCCTTGTAACCTCGTAACCCGCTACCTGTGTCAGTTATCTTAAAGGAGAGGTTGCGTGGGTTGAGATTCTGCTGTGTGATCGTTGGTGGGGTCTCATCGTAAGCAAGGAAGTAGGCATTTGCCAACTCGCGCATTCGTCCTGTAACCCAACCATTCGCATAAGTTCCACCGCAATAGGATGCTGGGGCGTCAGCATTCAAGCTGTTACGCATCGCAACATATAACTTCTTTGGATTATGTATTATACTGGTTGGCTTAATACTTATCTTTGCATAGTTGAAGAGTGGATATGCTGCTTTAGAGAAACTATAAGCCATAGAGAGCGCATTGTTTGTATTGCCATGCCGTAATTGCAGCCAACCGTTCTTTGCAAGTAATCCCTTCTGGATGTTCAGTCGTACTCCCTCAGCGTTAAAGTTATTGTCTTTGGCATAATAGAGTGGACTTACTCCTTCAGGATGGGAGACCTTTGGAATAGCTTCTTGTTCACCTCTTACTGTGAAATCTTTTACTGTTTGATTGCCAAAGACGTCTTTTATGACGTAACGAAGGTGGTAGTCTCGTTGCTGGTTGAAGTTGATAATACCCCTGTTAGCTCCTGCATGTAAGATAGGAAGCGTATTACCAGGTTCAATGTAAGACTTCATAAACCAAATCTTTGTAGAAAGGAAGTGGTCGTAATCACCCCACGAATTAACCATTCTGTGACAACTTGTAGGAATATTGTTCACATCAGAGGAGAAAACCAATTTACCATCACAATACAACTGTGTGTATCTTACTCCAAAATTATTATATACAGAGTCCATGTGGTCACTGGCTCTTACACCAAAGCCCACCTTTCCCCATGCTTGGAAATGTCCTTTGTCAAATGTGAAGATACGGGAGTCTGAACTGTGTTGGAATACTCCTTCTCCTGGTTGAGGGTATGCCTTAAAGGAATATACAGCAGGAGCAGTCTTGTCTTTAACGATACCCTTTAAGAAATTGAGTGGGTCGTAAAGGTTTCCATTTGTAGTCTTATGCATCTCTAAGTGGATGTGTGGACCTTGTGATGAACCTGTATTACCGCTAAGTGCGATGAACTGTCCTTTCTTTACTGGGAACTCTCCTGGTCGGAATTTAACGTCGCAAGCAAACTGTTGATGCTGGTATTGCCATTTACGAACGGCAACTTCAATCTGTGGTGTGAAGCGATTGAGGTGGACATAACAACTGGTATATCCATTTGGGTGAGTGACCAAGATAGCTCGCCCATAGCCATATTTCTCAACGATAGCACCAGAAATATAGCCATCAGCAATAGAATAGACACCAAGATTTACTTCACGTTCGGTTTTGATATCAATACCTCCGTGGAAGTGGTTAGGTCGAGGCTCTCCAAAGTTGCCCGCCAATTGCACTGGAACGTGAACTGGTGAACCGAAAGGTAGTATGGATAATAAAAGATTTAATAACAAACTCATTGGCTATCAGGCCCTTTCTTTTTATAGGTGTATCTGTTGTCTGGCACATAGCAAGACAACAGAATCATTTCAGTAACTGGTCGCCTTTGTAGGCTCTGGGCTTACCATCATTGTCGAGGCGTATGGTGATAGTACCTGTTGTCCATTCTGTCATCGGTTCTTCCTCTGTGAAAGGATAGGACTTGAGAACAATTCCGTCTTCAATAACGACGATTCCTTGTTCTATTCTTCCTGTCGCAGTTTCAATGATGTTGGTACCGATACGTCTTATCGACTTTTTTCTGTCGGTCATAACTTATCGGGCTTGGTAGGTATTCCTCGTTCCTTCATTGCGTCAGCAGGTGTTCTTGTCGGTGGTCCTGCAGGCTGATTAGGGTCTGTTGGAGGACTGACAGGTTCACCACCAATCGTTCTGATGGGGTCGGAGCCTTTAAGAGAATCGGTTGGTTGTGTTGTCTCTTGTTTTCGAACATGCATGCGGACAAGATGGATATTATTGAGGATAAGCATCTTGAAAGTTGTCGTAGGCTGTTGTCCCTTCAACATTAGGAAGTAGCCACGAATGTTCTTGATGCGCAAGGAATCTCCAGCATCAATTGTCATCGTATTGTGAGAGTCTGACGTAATATGCTGGTATTGTGTGACAATACTGTCATTTGAATAAGTAACAGCCATCATGATAATCGCATCACGCATACCATCTTGAATGATAAACTGTGAATCGAAACTCAAGAGGAGTCGGTCGCCCTTGTGGAAGGCTGTGTCTGCTTTGATTTCAAAGGACTCACGGTCTACTGGAGCGTATGGAGAAAGTATTAATGTACGGTTACCACGCCAGATGTCAGTAGTATCTCCCTTTGAAGTAATATCACCGTACTGAGACAACTCACTCTCTGATGCACCTTGTGCACGCGCCTCACTTTCCAGTCGTTTGCTGAGTTCAACATAGATGTCATGTAGCTTCTCGGTATGTCGCATGTAGTATTGAAGGGACTTATCGAACTTCTCTTCCGATACGTCATACTTCTTCATTACAGCGAGTTTAAAGGCTTGTTGCCTGACATCTGTATAGCCTTCACGATTGGCTATTGCCATGGAGAGGTGGTAGTCGTAGAGCATATCCTCCATCTCTGAAGGTTGGATATATTCAGAAGGGATAGAAGGTTTGCAGCTTACAACGAAGAATGCAAGCAGTAACCAACAAAGAGTGGCGAAGGAATGAACCAGATATTTACTTCTCATTATCTATCTACTGATTATCAGTAATATTTTCTTTATCAGCAACCTTCTTGTCCTTAGCTGGTACCCAACCGTTGAAATCCTTTCGAAAAGCAAGGATAATCGTAATGACACCCACAGAGATGCAGGAGTCTGCAAAGTTGAATATAGGAGAGAAGAAGGTGAATGACTCACCACCCCAGAGTGGGAACCAGTCTGGGAATGTGCCGTGGAAGAGTGGGAAATAGAACATATCTACCACCTTACCCATCAGTACAGGCGCATAGCCTTCTCCCCATGAAACGAGGGTAGCTGGTGTGGCTCCTTCTATGTAATAGGGTGTAGAGGCAGTAAAGAACTGACCATAGAAGAGGGAGTCGAAGATATTACCCGCAGCACCTGCAGTTATCATAGACAAGACAACGATATAAGCCATTCTTGCTCCGTGTTTGATACGATTAGAAATGTACCAAATAAGGAAGCCAATGGCAACGATACGGAAGATGCTAAGGAAGAGTTTGCTTCCTAATTCCATACCCCATGCCATACCATTGTTCTCGATAAATTGTATCTGGAACCAATCGAAGATATGGATAGATTCGCCTAAATTCATATTAAGCTTGACAACAACCTTGATAATTTGGTCTATCACAATCAATAGAATAATTAGCAAGGTGGCTATCAAGCTTTGTTTTTTCTGTTTACTCATTAGTGATTTTTATTTGCCATCTTGGATGCTACGCTCAGTGTTGCATGTGGTACTATGCGCAGTCTTTCCTTTGGAATAAGCTCTCCAGTGATACGGTCAATGCCGTAAGTCTTATTATTGATTCTGACAAGTGCAGCCTGGAGGGCCTGGATAAACTTCTGCTGACGTTGTGCCATCTGTACCAGTTCTTCTTTAGTTTGGTTTGAACTGCCTTCTTCCAACGCTTTATAGGTTGGTGATGTGTCATTAACGTCGTTTGTATTCTTGTTCATCAGAATCTTCATCGTCTCGTCGTAGTCAGACTTGGCTATCGCCAACTTGTCATTTACTATCGTGCGGAACTCCTCGAGTTCCTCATCGGTATAACGCTTCTTAGTTTCCATACGGTAAAATTGAATTAGGTTATGAAAGTATTCTATAATATTTTGAGGTTGTCGAAAGCCTGATAATAGGGACGTGTACGAGACACGTCCACTATTGTTTTTGGCTTAAAGGTGTACGATTTATACACCCCAACGATGTCATTTAGTTCTTTTTGATTTCTATATGGAGGTTGAATTCGTCAAACTCAACGTTAGTTCCATTGTTCTCTGCAAGTGCAATGTCATTCGCAAGAACCTGTGCCTTAATCAGTTCTCCGAATGACTCAACTGCTGCGGCTGCCTCTGCGTGTGGGTCAATAACAACAGTGATACGGTCAGTAATCTCAAGACCATTATCCTTACGGAGGTTCTGGATACGATTAATCAACTCACGTGCCATACCCTCACGACGGAGTTCTTCTGTCAGTTCAACCTCAAGAGCAACTGTCAGATTACCCTCGTTGCTTACCAACCAGCCTGGGATATCTTCTGAGATGATTTCAACATCTGCAGCCTCTACCTTGATTGGCTGACCTTCTAACTCGAAGTTGAATTCGCCTGCAGCTTCTAAAGCAGCAATCTCTTCCTGTGAGAGGGCATCCATACGAACTGCCACCTGCTTCATCAGCTTACCAAACTTCTTACCCATGACACGGAAGTTACACTTCACCTTCTTTACAAGGATGCCCTGTCCCTCAACGAAAGTAAGCTCCTTAACGTTCACCTCATGCTTGATAAGGTCGGCTACTGCTTCGATGTGCTTCTTCTGAGTTGCGTCGATAGCAGGAACCATAATCTGTGCCAATGGCTGGCGTACCTTAATATTCACCTTGCGACGCAGAGCGAGAACCATTGATGTAATGCGCTGTGCCATATCCATACGTGCTTCAAGGTCTGCATCAATAACAGCTTCGTTAGCTACTGGCCAACGATCCAAGTGGATGCTCTCAGAGTTACCACCCAAGTCTGAATAGAGCTGGTCGGCATAGAATGGAGCGAATGGAGCCAAGAGACGTGCAACAGTCATCAAACAGGTGTATAATGTGTCGTATGCACTCTTCTTGTCAGCACTCATCTCCTTACCCCAGAAGCGTTTACGGTTCAGACGAACATACCAGTTACTGAGGTCGTTATTCACAAATGAGTCGATAAGTCGACCTGCACGTGTTGGGTCAAAGTCCTCTAACTCCGCAGTTACACCCTTGATGAGTGAGTTGAGTTTAGAGATAATCCAGCGGTCAATCTCTGGTGCATCAGCCTTTACAGCCTCACATGTTGTAGCATCATAGCCGTCAACATTTGCATAAAGTGCGAAGAAGCTATATGTATTATATAAGGTACCGAAGAACTTACGGCGACACTCGTCAACACCTTCTGGGTCGAACTTCAAGTTATCCCATGGTTCGCTGTTCGTCATCATATAGAAGCGTACAGGGTCGGCACCATACTTATTCATCATCTCAAATGGGTTGGTAACGTTACCCACGTGCTTACTCATCTTGTTACCCTTTGCATCGAGTACAAGACCTGTTGAAATCACGTTCTTAAAGGCGACAGAGTCAAACACCATTGTTGCTATTGCATGGAGTGTGAAGAACCAACCACGCGTCTGGTCAACACCCTCGTTAATGAAGTCTGCAGGGAAGAATGCTGGCGGAACAGCTATACCCTCATAGCATGAGTGTACCAACTGGTTGCGATACTCAGCCTCAGTCTTACCCGTAGCCTTCAAACCTTCAGCATTAATCTCACCCTCAAATGGATAATGAAGCTGAGCATATGGCATTGAGCCGCTATCAAACCAAACGTCAATAAGGTCTGATTCGCGATGCATTGGCTTTCCTTCATCGTTTACGAGGACGATATCGTCAACGTATGGACGGTGAAGGTCAATCTTATCATAGTTCTCTTGGCTGAAATCACCAACAACGAAGCCCGCTTCTTTCAGTGGGTTCTTCTCCATGATGCCTGCAGCAACAGACTTTTCAATCTCGTTGTAAAGTTCCTCTACAGAACCGATACACTTCTCACCACGATTCTCATCACGCCAGATAGGCAATGGAGTTCCCCAGAAACGTGAACGGCTGAGGTTCCAGTCATTCAAGTTCTCAAGCCAGTTGCCAAATCGACCAGTACCAGTTGATTCTGGCTGCCAACGGATAGTCTTATTCAACTCTACCATACGTTCCTTCTTAGCAGTGTCCTTGATGAACCAACTGTCGAGAGGGTAGTAGAGGATAGGCTTGTCTGTACGCCAGCAGTGAGGATAGTTGTGTACATGCTTCTGAATATTGAAAGCTGTACCTTCCTGCTTCATCTCCATACAAAGAATGATGTTCAGGTCTTCTTCCTTCTCTGAAGCCTTCTTATCCCATACACCATCAGGGTTGAAGCGTGGGTCGTATGAGTTCTTTACATAGTCACCAGCATGATGGCCGTATGCCTTTTCGTTTACACAAGCCTTAACAAAGTTCTGGTCTAACTCATCGATAGTAAAGTATTTACCCTGCAGGTCAACCATTGGACGAGTCTGTCCCTTCTTTGAAATCAGATAGAGAGCAGGGATATTAGCATCCTTTGCCACCTTAGCATCGTCAGCACCGAAGGTAGGAGCAATGTGTACAATACCTGTACCATCTTCTGTTGTCACATAGTCACCAAGGATGATACGGAAAGCCTCGCTCTCCATCTCAACAAACTTGTCACGACCATCTTCGCTCGTAAACACCTTTTCAGGATGAGCTACGGCATAGTCGTTCACAAACTTTGGTGCAAAGTCACCTGTCTGTTCAACAGGCTTTACCCAAGGCATCAACTGCTGATAGTGTAATCCTTCGAGTTCTGTACCCATCACACGACCAACGATACGATAAGGAACATACTTGTCTCCACGATCGTAGGCTGGTAACTCGCCACCATCGGTAATCTCACCTTCTGACTTCAGATAGGCAGCTACACGACTTGCAGCCATAACGAGTGTCAACTTCTCTGCATCGTATGGGTTATAGGTCTCAACAATAACGTATTCAATCTTTGGACCAACACAAAGTGCAACGTTTGAAGGCAATGTCCAAGGTGTGGTTGTCCATGCAACAAAGCAAGGCTTACCCCATGTCTCCTTAGGTAAATTAGCCTTTTCAGCCAATGCTTTCCAATCCTCTGTAGGGATAGCAAATTGTGCTGTAACAGTAGTATCCTTTACATCACGATAGCAACCTGGCTGATTCAGCTCATGGCTTGACAAACCTGTACCTGCGCCTGGTGAATAAGGCTGAATGGTATAGCCCTTATACAGCAAGCCCTTGTTATAGAGTTGCTTGAGAAGCCACCACAAAGTCTCAATATATTTGTTATCGTAAGTAATGTATGGATGCTCCATATCAACGAAGTAGCCCATCTCCTCTGTTAACTGCTTCCATTCAGCAGTAAACTTCATTACATTCTCACGACACTTATGGTTGTATTCCTCTGTTGAGATATATTTGTCAGATGCGTGGTTGTCGATATCTTTCTTCGTGATTCCCAACTCTTTTTCTACGCCCAACTCTACAGGCAATCCATGAGTGTCCCAACCCGCCTTGCGATGCACTTGGAAACCTTGCATAGTCTTGTAGCGGTTGAAAGTATCCTTAATTGCACGTGCCAATACGTGGTGAATACCAGGATGACCATTAGCTGATGGAGGTCCCTCGAAGAAGATGAACTGTGGGTCGCCCTCACGCTCATCAATACTCTTGTGGAAGATATCTTTCTTCTCCCACTCTTTCAATACTTCCTGATTTGTGCTAACAAGGTCAAGTCCCTTGTGCTCGGCGAATTTCTTTGCCATACTATCTAATTGTTTTGCTTATTTTCTAAATACCTGCAAAGATACAAATAACAACTGAAACTACCAAACTTTTTATTATATGAAAGACAATGCACTTTCTTTCATGCAAAGTATCATTAGTTGGTCTGTTTATTGTATCATTCTTTCTCCGATTATAAGGATGTTTCCTATTTAATAATCAGCAAACTCTTTACATATAATAAGGTGTGGAGTAATATTGTGTATTATGGAACAGAATGCGCATGGTTGTTAATCATATATACTATTGTTAATTATGGCATTTTATTGACATAATTGATAATATTTAACAAGAATGTTATAAAAAGTTTTGGAATTGTGTAATTAATTGTTATCTTTGCACTCAACAAGGAGAGTTAAGGGTGTGATTATATTTCAAAAGAAGCATATATCTTCTGTTTGATAGAAAAATATACTGGATATAAAGGTATTATATAAGGATTTGTTTTCTTTAATCACCTGTTTGTTATTGGACTATTTGATAGAAAGATACAAGTTTCTCTTTGACACTAACTAAAAGAACGAATAACAATATATATCTAAATATTAACTTATTATAAACGAAACTTATATTATGAGTAGAAAATCAGGAGTGTTTTTAATGCTTGTTCTGACAGTTCTGTTGTCTTCCATTTCTATAAATGTAAAGGCACAAGGTCAGGATGCCAATTTCCAATGGAAAGGTAATGATATCTCAACGGTCATTGGGAATTCAAATCCAGACATGAACAAAGTTTATTTGTATAATGTCGGTACTGGTAAGTATTTGAATGTAGGTGATGTTTGGGGGACCGCTATTAATGCCTACAATGTTGGTTTGGAGTTGAAATTGAACAGTGTAGGAACTGATACCTATACTATTCAGGGTGCGTTGACAACTACAGATGGAAACTTTTTGGGTTTCCCTTATGTTAAATCTGGTGAAGATACTGATGACAAGCAGTCAAGTTGGGATCGTATTTTCTGTGACCGTAAGACAGATAATGCAAATGTAAACTGGATTATCAAAAAGGCAAGTAGTTATAGTGCAGAAAATAAGACTTATACGCTATGCTGTGATAATAAAACTGTTCCATCTGGAAATGTTCAGCCTGCAATTGTTAAGGGTGAGCGATATCTTGTTGTGAAATCAGGTGTTTCAAGCTCTAATCGTATTTTGTATGACTATCCTGAAGAAGATCCTTCAGCTGTTGGTAATACAAATGGTGAATGGAAACTTGTAACACTCGAAGATTTGAAAGAAGCCTTTAAAGATCAGTTTGCTTCTGCTGAGGCTCCAGCTGATGCAACCTTCTTGATGTCTGATCCTGATTTTGTTAGAAGTCATAGTGGTGTTACTAAATGGACGGTAACAGGTTTCTTGTCAGCAGAAGAAAAAGATAAGGATAATAAGGACATTTATGCTTTTAACGTGAAGGCTCCAAATACCTATTATGTCGGTGTGGGTCAATTTAATGGTTATCCAGACAAGTATACAAGAGTTTATGGTAGCTACTGGAATGCTTCTATAAGAAATCTTGGTAATAATACGAATGCAAATGGTACTGTCAGTCAGAAAGTAACTACTCTTAAAGAAGGGTTGGTATAAGGTTTCATGTGATGGTTTCTTTAGCCCTGGTACTGGAAGCGGTATGAAAGCGAGTCTATTTGCTAATGTTGATAACACAACAGATGGTCGTTCAAATGTTTCTGCTATGTTAAATACTTTTGGTAATGAATTTACATATAACCAAACTGACTTGACAGAGACTTATAATTCTGCTAAAGCTGTTGCTGGAACAGAAAGTCCATACGTAAAGGCAGCTAAGCTTTTTGAAACTGGTATCTATAATAACTCTATTCTTGTTTATGTACCAACTGATGGTGCTAAGTTAAATGTTGGTATTAAGGTTGAGGATTCTTATAAGCCACTTGACTGGACTGTTTTCGACAACTTCCAGTTGAAGTATTGTGGTGATAATGATATGATTTTGGATGAGAGTCAGGCTTCTATTGCTTATCTTAATAAGCAGGGCTTACAGACTACAAATGCTTACACACTTATTCTTAAGCGTACGCTTACACCAGGTCAGTGGGCATCTATCACTCTTCCTGTAAACCTAACAGCAGCTCAGTTTAAGACTGCTTTTGGTGATCAGGCTAAGTTGTCTACTTTTGAAGGTCAGGATAATACGTTGAAGTTGCGTCTTAGATTTAAGTCAGTAGACCTTTCTAATGACGATGCTGTTGTCTTGAAGGCAAATACGCTTTACATCATGAAGACCACGCGTGCTGCAACAGTAGCAACTGGCTCATATGAGAAAACGTTGTCAGATAATAGTAAGCTAACTATCTCAGCACCTTATTATACAATCAATAACGTAGTACCTGATAATCTCACTCCTTCTGAGACATTCAAGGAGGCTGCAAAGGCTTCGTCTACAGTGAATGGAACTGTTCAGTTCTGTGGTTCATTTGTTAGTAAAACTGCCTTTATTCCTGCTCAGTCTTATGTTATTGGTGCAAAAGACGGAAAGTGGTATTACACAAACAAAGTTCTCAATGTTAAGGGCTTCAGAAGCTGGATAGAAATTAACAGTGCTGCTCCTGCTAAGGGTCTCTCTATCTTTGTTGATGATGAGGATGTTACTGGAGCTGTAACTGGAATTGAAGGGGTAGTAGCAGCAGAGCGTACCTCTGCCAAGACTCCTGTTTACAACCTCCAGGGACAGAAGGTTGCTGAGAATGATTCTCAGTTGAACACATTGCCAGCAGGCGTTTATATTGTAAATAACAAAAAGGTACTCGTTAAGTAATTATAGTCATGAAGAAAGAATATATAAAGCCTACTACTATAGAGAGTTCTGTATTAGCAGATGAGATTATGTTGTCTCCTTTCTCAAATATTGATAACACAGGTAGTAATGGTAGTGATGGCAATATGTCAACACCTATCGAAGGCAATCCAGAGGATGACGAGGTAGGTGCTAAGCCAGAAATTCCACTTTGGGAAGTATTCCAATCTAACGTGTGGGATGACTAATAGACGTATGGGCTACGACAGCATGGAAGGATGTCTTAGTAGATATTTTCTTTAGTGTGCTGTTGCTGTTAGCCATTTAAAACGTGAGGGGCGATATCAAATTTATTTTGATATTGCCTCTTTTTTTTGTTCTTATTGCTTTGACTTAATTTTGTTGCTAATCAGTTTGGGACTTTGACTTTTGATGTTTGATAATTATATTTTCTTTTACTTTTTATTTTATCATTGTCTATGAAGTATTCTCCGTGTCTACCATAGCTTTGTATTTAGTAGTTCTCCATTCATTCTGTGACTCTGTGTGACATATCGTTAAACTCCAAAACTCACATGGTAAACCTTGTTTCTCTATTCTTCTGAAGATTCTTAATTTACGTTTGCTATCTTGTATGAATCTTTCTTTTGTAAATAAAATTCATATAGTTAATCTTTATTGATGCTTAATTGGAGTTGAATTAACGCCCTTTAGGCTTCTAAAAGATGCCCTTTTGAAGTCTTATTAACGCCCTTTTAAACGCTAATTAGGCACCTCTTACTGTGTTGTTGTGGAACTATTTGATTTAGTGATAGTTACAACTGCAAGCGAATGGCTCTTTTTTTTGAGTAAAAGGTGTGCTATAGAGATGAATTTTGTGTAGTTTTTTCAGCGTCTTTCGTTGTCTGTTGAGACCTCTTGAAACAAATAACGGATGCACAATAGTGCATCCGCATTAACCTTACTGAGAACTATAATAAAGTCACAGTTTATTTTTCTTTATTTATCTCTGTTGAGTTTGTGGTGAAACTTTGCTGATAATGCCTTGTTTTTGGCTATCTTTTCTTTGTAGCTATAGTCACAAGTAACGTTGATAAATCTTTATGATTATGTCTTTTTATAATGTTTTTGTATTATAAATGGGTATGGATAGCCCTGTCATTTCTTCTATAACTCTGCTCCACTTACCAACCTTATTCATGGTTTTACCATTGGTTACACCACGCTTAGTGTATTTTGAGACGGGGACTTTAGTTAAGTTCCTCTTTCTCGTTCATTGCCTCAAGGCAGTGAGGACAGATACCTTTATAGTAAAGCTGTGTGTCATCAATTCTAAAACCCTTGCCAATTTCGCCAGTATAGCGTGGCATTTCCATTGCCTCAAAGTCATAAACCTTCTCACAACGCTTGCAGAAGAAGTGTGCATGTGGCTCGGTAACGCCATCGTAGCATACGCGATGATCATCAATGGTAATCATTGATGCAGCTCCGTGCTCTGACAACATTCTCAATGTGTTATAAACAGTTGTACGGCTCACCGTTGGAAGTTGTTTCTTCAAGTCAAGGAAAACCTCCTCCACAGTAGGGTGGGTGTGGTGAGTAGCGAGATACTTCATGATTGCTACACGCTGTATAGATGGGCGAATACCTAATGCTATTAATTTGTTATATACTGAATCCACTGTTGTCTACCTTTTTATCAATTTATACTAAATATATTTCCACTTAATCATAACATTTCATCCCATTAAATGTGGATGATTGATATAATACCTCTGCAAAGGTACGAATTTTGTGTAAAACTGACAAATATTATATTGGAAAAACTACAGATATTGTTGGAGTAGACGAGTGCACAAGTAGACGAGTGAACGAGTTGCTTGCGAGAAAGGCATAGTAATAAAGCTATTTGACAGGCGAACAATCTGCTCAAAGAAAGACATAGTAACAAAGGAACGATGGAGGAGTAATAACAAGTTTTAGAAGTTGACGAGTTGACAAGTAAACAAGTTGCTTGCGAGAAAGGCATAGTAATAAAGGAACGATGGAGGAATAATAGCAAGTTTTAGAAGTTGACGAGTTAACAAGTAAACAAGTTGCTTGCGAGAAAGGCATAGTAATAAAGCTATTTGACAGGCGAACAATCTACTCAAAGAAAGACACAGTAACAGAGGAACGATGGAGGAATAATAACAAGTTTTAGAAGTTAACGAGTTGACAAGTAAACAAGTTGCTTGCGAGAAAGGCATAGTAATAAAGCTATTTGACAGACGAACAATCTGCTCAAAGAAAGACATAGTAACAAAGGAACAATAGAGGAGTCATAACATAACAAGTGACTTTTTTACTTTTTAACTTGCGTGCAATAAAAGTGTTGTTATGTTACTTTGTCTTCTTTACAAGTAACTCGTTCGTTTGTTATTTTTTACTTGTGTGCTTTGATGGAACGGATAAAAGTCTTACTTTTGTATTTGATAAATGTTGAAAGTAAATACATAAAGATGATTTAGGATGAAAGAAGTTAGTTACAAGGATTTAAAGTTTAATCCGTTCAACCTTTTAGGAAAGGAATGGATGTTGTTATCTGCTGGTAATGAGCAGGATGGGTGTAACACGATGACAATTAGTTGGGGACATATTGGCTGTATGTGGGGCCATAACGACCCAACAGTTGTTGCCTATATACGTGCCAGTCGCTATACAAAGACCTTTGTAGACAAGGAAGATTACTTTACGCTTTGCGTGATGGATGCCTCTTTTAAGAAGCAAATGGCTTATCTTGGTTCTGTCTCAGGACGTGATGAGAATAAGATAGAGAAGGCTGGACTGACAAAGGTTTTTGCTGATAATAGTGTTTATTTTAAGGAGGCTAAGTTAGTTCTTGTTTGTAAGAAAGAGTATGCTGCAGACCTAAAGGAAAGTAGTTTTATTGATAAGGAGATTTTTGAACAGGCTTATCCTAATGGCGACCTTCATACGATGTATGTTGGTAAGATTGAAAAAATACTCGTTCGTGACGATGAGTATCTTGGTTAGTAAACAAGTGAACAAGTAGACAAGTTTACCAGTTGCTTGTAATAAGAGATGAATTGTAAGAGACAAAAGGTTTATAAGGGAACGAAAATAGGGTATATCCTTGCGTTTCTATTGTTTCTTGTGGCTTGCAAACCTTATGCTGATTATAAGGAAAGAGGACATTGGAAGCAACTGAAAGAAAACGAACGTATAGGTTTTTATTGGCGGCATAATGATAAAATCTATGCTGCTTTAGGTGACTCGGCTGTCCTTGTCAGATATGTTGAGCCTATGAAAGATGTGGATATCAGCACTTTTTATGTGAATAAGACAATCGACAAGGAGTGTGAGAATTATGCAAAGGACAAGAACCATGTGTATTATCCTTGGCATATGATAGCTGTTGATGCTGATACCTTTGGTTATGAGTATGCTACAGAGCTTATTGTCAGGGGTGCCTTCCCTTCTTCTTTCAGATATATAGGGGATGGGAAAGGGACAGATGGGTATACGATGTATAGATATGGTAGGCGAGAAGACAAGTGAAGGAGTAGACAAGTTAACCAGTTGCTTGTAATAAAAGATGGTGTATCATGGTAATAGACATAGTAACAAAGGTAACGTGATAATTTAATAAGTAACTTGTTCACGTCCTTTGTTATTATGTCTTTTTTTTTCTTTTACACAAGCAACTGGTTCACCTATCTACTTGTTTACTTTGTTATATTGTCTTTTTTATACAGTAAACTTGTTCACTTCTTCATTATTCTGTCCTTAATAGGATAGGTGTTGAGGCTCCGCACATGTGGTGCTAAGGCTTCGCACGAGTGGTGCTAACCAACAGCACAAGGTGTGCGGAGCAACAATACCGCTGTAGAAGATGGGATATAAGTTGATTGATAGACGAGTTTAAGAGTAGAAAAGTTGCTTGTTAAATTCTCATTTCCTTTTTTCTATCTTTCTCACAAGCAACTCGTCTACTTGTCCACTTGTCAACTCGTCCACTTACTTAATATCATCGTATGCGCGAATAGCCTGAAGGAAACGTGCATTGACATCCTCGAAAGTATAAAGACCGTCAGTATTCTGATTGAGACCCTTCAACTTTAAGGAGAATACTTGTGGAGCATGCTGCAGGTCGAGTAGGGACATCTGCTTAAGTTGGTCTGTACTCTGATAAACAAGGTTTACGGCTATATAAGCTTTACCAGCCGCATCGACCCACTTCTCTAAGACAAGTTTTGAACCGATAGGAGTCTTCTTCTCGATAGAGTTAGGAAGTGAATATTCCTCAACGCCAAGGGCTGCATCAACACTTGCAATGTTTGAGTCGTGACCACAGAGGAAAGTGAACTTACGATCTTTGTCGTTCAGTTCATCATACATATACTGCAAAAGTGGGTGAGCCACGTTAACAGCAACAATCGGAGCAGTGAAAAGTACGTCGCCATACACGTCTTTTACCTTAGCAATCTTAGTCCAATCCTCAGTTGTTAGTTTATGACCAAAGGCAGCTTTCATGCCATCTGGCTCCTCATAATACTGGAGGATAAAGGCGTCAGAAGCAGAGTTTGCATTCTTCAACGAACCCTTCATTCCTGGCTCTTGGTTGAGTTCAAGCGTAATTTGTGTATCGTTATTAACGAAGTCTTTTATTTCTCCTTTCTTATAATACTCACTTTGCTTCATGTCTAAGACCTTAGCAATGAGGTCGTAGCTCTCCTTCAAGCCTTTGTTGATACCAACGAGTCCTTCCTTACCACCCATAGCATTGATTTGCTTCATAGCCTCAGTGCGAAAAGCCTCAGTACTCTTTGTAAGACGAGGGAAGAAGATTGGGTCCATCTTAGATGGTACATAGCGGTGGTTTACACGTAGGTTAGCCACTGGCATGAAACCACTTGAGAAGTATTGTGCAGTAGCGATACAACGCTGCATAGAGTTGGCATAGACATTTACTTCGTCAATTGTTGGAACATAGTTGTCCTTAAACAATCCCGTTTCGATAGTCCATTGGCGGAAGAACTGTCCCATCTCGGTTTCAAGTACACCACCTCTGAGTGTCAGTTCGCTGGCTGCAGATGACCAATTTGTCCACTCGTGTGGAGTCATCTTGCTCAGCGCAGAACCATTGGTTGATAGTGGTGAACGGATGTTATGACGAGAAAGGATAACAACTTCCTTTAGTTTGTATTTTCCTTTGAATGCCTCAGAACGCTGAAGCTGTGCCTGTGCTAATGCTGGACAAAGGAATGTCAGCATTAAAAGGAGTAAGAGTGAATTAAGTTTTCTCATTGTAGTAATATTTTAGTTAATTCATAATTTATAATTCACAATTCATAATTATGATTGTTTTTAATTCATAATTCACAATTCATAATTCATAATTATGATTACTATTGTTTGCTGTAAAGATAGGTGATTTATCTATAGCGAATGATAATACCCTTATCATGAGCATCTGAAGTAATCATAATTATGGATTATGAATTATGAATTCTGGATTATGAATTCTGAATTATAATGGTAATCATAATTATGAATTGTGAATTATGAATTTTGAATTATGAATTAATGTTAGAATTTAATCTGCAAACGTGTCTCAAGAATAGAGAATGTGTTGTTGTTGAATGCAGCGTTATCTGTTGCGCGAGTAATAGAACCACGAACACGCCAAATCATGTACTTATTGAGGTAATAGTTGAAGGTCAATGACCAATCGTTTACTTTACCACCAAAGATATTAGCGTCTTTATCGGTTAAGGTTGAGTAGTTGTAAGCTGCAACAAGCTCCAAAGAACCTGGGTCTGGAGTAGCAATACCCGCATCAGCCTTGGTATAGGTATAGCCCTGACCCTTGAGGAGATAGCGTACATTGCTATATGCACCCCATGCGTTATAGTTAGGCATAGCATTGTCGCGCTTGATGCCTACGTAGAAGTATTGTGTCTCGAAACCGAAGTTACCAATAGCAAAGTTCATTTCTGGAGAGAACTTCCATAGTGCTTTAGCGTCTGTGATAGTTGCTTCCTGTGCTGCAACATTTGCTATACGTGTTGGGAAAGGATCTCTCAAAGTGTATGACTTATGGCTGAGAGCCGCATTCTTGTTATAACGTGGAGACTCATATGCACCACTGATACCGATGTGGAAAATCTTACCACGCTCAGTCAATGGGCGCCATACCAATCGTGTCATTGCACCCCATGCCTCGTTGCCGAGCTTGTCGGTTGTCATCTTCATCGCGTCATTCTCTGCAAATACTGATGCAGTAGCATGGAACTTCTCGCCAGCGTGAACATACATAGCACCAATCAGACGGCTGTTGAAGAAAGCCTGGTTAGCCAATGGCTCTTCCATTGAAATCTTGAAACTTGATGATGTACTACTCTGTAAACCAAACTGGTGTACGAAGTAACCCATACGAATCAAGTTCTCTTTGTCGAAATTATAATCGAGACTAATGTCTTTTAATGAAAGACTTTGACGTGCATAACCAACGTCAACCTTTGCTTTCCACTTACCATATGTGGCACTTACGCCCATACGTACGTCTGTAATAGCAACACCATCATTGAGCTGGTTATCAAGTGTCTCATCTGTTGAGTGCATAACACCTGCATCCATAAGGATACGACCTGTTGGTTTTACTACCAACTTTGGTTCTGCTTCTTCCTGAGCAAAGGCACTTGCACAAGTCATCAATGTACAGGTAGTAATAAGGATAATTCTTTTCATAAAGGTATTTTTATTATCAATCTTTTATAAATTAGGTTTCTAACTAAGAGTTAGAGTTATAAGAAAGAGTCAAAGAGGAGTTAAGCCATCAACTAAAAAGTTAATGTAAACCTACTGGCTTAACTCCTATGACACCTTATATTTCGTTAGATTTAGTTTGCTGTCTTAAATGTACTCTTAGCAATCTTGCCCTCCTTCTTCAGCTTAGCAAACTCTTTCTTTGCCTTTGCCAACTGCTCCTGGAAAGCTGGTTCTGCGTGGAGACGTGCTACAACAGCTGCACTGATGATACGTGCTGTGTCTACGTCGCTCTGCCAGTGGTAACCACAGATTACACGGCTCTGCCCCATTTGATAGCCACGCTCAAGGATTTCATTCTGACGGTCAACGTTAATCTCTGACAGAACAAGAGCGGTAGCCCAGCCGATTGCAGTGTGACCTGATGGATAAGAACCATTAGTTGACAACTCTTGCTGTTGCTCTGGGTTGCAAGTCATCTCGTGATAGAAAGCAAATGGACGAACACGCATGTAGTGATCCTTAGCGCTACGTGTAGCCAAATCGCCTGCATCTTCACGCATATTCAAAACAAGTTTATAAATCTCTGGAGTTGTCTCCTTGCTAATCTTAATACCGAAAGCCTCAGAGAAAGCGTTTGGAATACCGTCACCACCTACACGTGCATCAGCTGCTGCCTAATCACCACGAGGAGTATTGCGCTACATCTTACCCCATTGGTACTGCGCTTCGTCATAAAGGAATTGAATACTACCTGGCTGTGGAGATGCAGGAAGAAGTTCGAGTGAACTTGCTTGCTGTCCATCCTGAAGATAATAGAGGTCTGGTTGTGTACGGACGTCTTTAATCTTCTTTGCCGCTGTCTGTGCGAAAGTGGTTACTCAGAACATTGCCAGCAAACCAACTACTAAGGTCTTCTTTGTCATTTTGGTAGAGTTTTAAATTTATAAAATGGTTTAATTAAAATACAATAGTAATATGTTGCTACAAAGGTAGAAGAAATGTTATAAACAAAATAGTTGCATCTCGTTTTTTAGATAAAATAAACGAATGCAACTATTGTTAATATATTGATTATCAGTTGTTACTCTTATTCTGATAATTTTAAAATATAATAGACAATACTGGATGGATTCTCTTTGCAATAGGCTGTAAGAATTGCATTGTTATTACCGATCTTACTATGATAAAGACGACTGACAACAGGATTTAGGTTGCCATAGATACCTAACATTCCTGGTAAGAGTGTGCGCTTTACTCGTGGCATTGCAAGGAGCAAAATCAAGACACGAACCTGCTGACTGTTGGCTGCAGTAAAGTGGAATATTTCTTTGCAGACTTCTTTATCTGTCATGGCAAAACTATTGAAGAACTCGTCTGATACCTCTGCTATTTGGTCAGTGATGTCACGTGTAGCAGAGTCGATGTCAGCAAAGAGTTTTGAGTTAAACTTTTTCAAGCGTCTTTCCTCATTCTCCTGCACAACATTCTCGTGTACAGCAGCATATTCCTGCATTAGTTTTTGTAGTGTCTTCAGATGTTTAATTTGATTGATACGATTATCAATCGTCTGTAACAAGCGAAGGAGAACTATGCGGTCGCGGTTTTCAATGTCGTTTTCTATCGATTGCAATTCGTCCGACAGTGCCTTAGTCATTATCTCATAGCCTTCAAACTCTTTTAGTTGTTTGATACTATCAGATATATAGTTACGAATAATCTTCAAGCCATCCTGTGTGAAAATGTTCTCGTATTGATGCTTAACAGCAATGAAATCAGGATAAACTTCTGCCAGAGGATGTTGTTTTGATTCATTAAGAATATGGTGAAGACGCTCTTTCATACCATCATTCAATCCTTTTAGCACGAGTGTGTCTTGAGTAGAACGATGGAATTTATTGAGTCGTTCTTTAAGCTCTTGAATATGATTGAGCCATACTTCATTCCTTCGGCATTGTTCAATGATAATCTCTATATTGTCCGTATTGCGTGCTTCTTCTGATTCATGCACCATAGTGTCACGTTCATAGACCTCAAATTGCTTGATTCGAGCTATTTGGTCATTCAGATATTTCACCATATGAAGAGCTGTATCACGGTTTAGCCGGGCTATTCGTGCTGATAGTTTTGCAAAATATTCGTTGTTATTACGCAGACTTTGTGAACTGATATTAATGCTATCAATCTCATTATTAATACTATTGAGTGTATCACGTTCAGCCTCTGTCAGCTTGTCTTTTAAGGATTCTAAAGCTTCCAGACGTTGGTGTAGGTCGTCTTTGCTCATCTGAAGTTGGCGATAAGTCAATATCTGATGCCTACGATAGCTAATGAAGATAATACCGATAATGCAGATCAGGGTAAAGAGAATGATTCCAATAAGTTGTAAACTTGGCACTTTATTATCGAAGGTAATCCATTTGGCCACCTCTTCCTTTCCTGGAATTAACTGTAAAACGCCGAGGTCGGAGCCTATATATAGGGCGTTGTCAAGGATGACACCTGCCTGAGCATTGAAGTGGATGTCTGCAAAGTAACTACCACAATCAATCAACCGTCCCTTTTTTATGATATATTTATGGATGCCTGTCTCTGGTATCGTATAGACAACACTGTCATTGATACAGAACATTCTACAGCTTCCATCTGTCTGAATAGAGTCAGAACCTTGAATCTGTAGATGATGATTGGTGAGCAATAGGAGACGGGGTTTCTGCTCATCGTAAGTCAGTAGACTACTGATAAAAACTTTATCATGTGTTCCTGCAACTTGTTTTATCTGTCCATGCTTTCCAAAGAAAACACCATGGTTGAGTGTGGCAATATATATCCCTTCACCGTTTTTCACTTGATGAAAAGCTGTTATATATCTATTATTCATTGCTTTTATAGTATCCGTCTTACCATTTTGGGCATTAATGGATAATAGATAGTCTTGCACACCAAGAAGTATTCTGCTTTGTCTCGACAGAAATGCCATAGCAGTGATGCGTGTCTTGGTTTGCGCCAGCAGTTGTGGACGTTTAAAGAGCTGATTAATCAGGTAATGATTACCAAGATTCAGTCTGAATAGCTGATTATTAGCATTATAGTAATAAATGTCCTCACCATTGGCATACATCTCCTTTGGTAAGTCATCGTTTTCAAAGTCGTATATCTTCTTTGCTATCTGTTCACCTGCTTTCTGGCAGAATAGCTCATGTTGATTATTAACATAGATAAGGTCTTTGTCTGAAAGACATGCTGCAACGACGGGAGGATTTGCGTTAAAGAAACCGAGATGGTGTGGAATACGCCATACAGCATTCTTTGTCAGTAAGACAGAGAAGCCATTGCCATCGTCTGCAATGGATATCTGATGCGGATTGTCTGGAATATTGTTACGTAATGGAATGGTAACAAAACGCTTTAGGTTGTCTGATAATAGAATACTGGATGAAGTAATAAAATAGTAAGTTGAACTTGCTTTATAAAAGGATAGAACCGATTGAGGAAGCGAAAAGGTCTTACTATCAGCTCCATTGAAGCCTTCAATCGTCAGCTGATTATCAGATAAGATATAAAGTTTACCATCATAAATAGCAACACTACGTATATTCTCCCCTTTATGACGCAGTTCTGTCTTCTTTGTTTGGAGGTTTATGCTTATAACACCAGCTTGTGTTGCTGCAAAAAGCCACTTATTTCCAACATGACAGAGATTATTTACTAAGAAAGGTTCATAGTACTGACCTGCCTTTTCTTTATGAATAGGGTAAAGGGGCTTTAATCCTTGCTGCTGTTGATTAAGCGGCATAGAGAAAAGTCCTTGAGAAGTGGCAACAAAGAGTGTACCGTCTGCTATATCAATATTATATGGAGAGTATCGGTTACCTTTGCTTGGAATCTCAAAGGTCGCCTTGTGGACAAGCGTGTCGGCAGCCATGTTCCATAACTGTAAACCGGCATTACGTGATGCTATCCATATCTGATTAGTCTGGTTGGGGTCGCGTTCAATGTCATAGATGCGGTCAAGTCCAGTGTAAAAACGCTTTCTGTTTTGCCCGTCAACATGCCATATAACACCCGTCTCACCGCCAATCCAGTATCCTTTTTTATCTATAGATAGTGTTGACAAGCGGTCATCATAGTGAAATTCCTGCTCAGATAACGACCGTGAAGTAGTTGTTTCCTTACAGCTTGTGATGATAAATAATAATATCAAGCAAAGGCAGCTACTAAGAAAATGCTTCTTTATCCCTATGTTATATTTTGTAGTCATTAGATTCTACTTTGTCTGCAAAGATATCGAAATACTCCGGAAATGTGATATAATATTTTATATTGTTTGCAGAAAAATGATGCTTCGGATGTGTTTTCTTATTAAATGAATATCTATTCTATTTTGGTACACAGTGGTATATATTTCTAACATAAGTCTTTCTTTAGTGCTTTTCCATATCTTATAGTACTCATAATGAGCCTCATTTATGATTTTCTATCGTTGTGTCGATGCTGCGCACACGTTGTGCTGATGCTTCGCACATAATGTGCTAAGGGTAAACACCAATGGTGTTAAGGGTATATCGCTTTGTTATATGTGGTCAAGGTAGATGTAAGCCTATGTTATGTAAGCCACAGTATGCAATCTTAACCGACTTAGGTGGTTCTTCTGTTAATAGATAAGAAAAGGGAATGTATCGTTACATTCCCTTTCTTATAATCGTTTATCTCTTATTATTTTTCAAGATTCGCTGTGCACAGTCTGCTAATACAACAACGGCACCTGCTAAAATACATACGTCCTTGATGACAAGTCGACCTGCACCAGTTAGTAGCGGGAATCCATGTTCACCACTACCTAAGTCTGGAACCCAAACTTCAGGTGTCGTGACAAGGAAGGATAGCGTTCCGAATGTCATGATAATGACCAGTCCAGAGCCTACAAAACCAATCTTTGGGAACCAAATACCCAATAATGTCAAGATACCAAATGACATGATTGCAATACCCAAGCCGTGTGAGAATGTATAAGTGTTGTTTGCCTCATGCCAGTCATGCTTAACCTTATCAAACTCACCCTCTTTGAGTTTATAATCCTTATATTCAGGTGCTTGCTTTGTATAGAAGAAGCTCATAAACGGACTGTTAGCAACGAAAGGTACAATACCCTCTGCCTCATAGTTCCAGAACTTCAAACCACCAATCCATACGAAGATGATAAAGATGGCTATACGTATCAAATGAATACCTGTACCCTTCAGCGATGCTGCGGTATTAAGAACGAAATCTAATAATAATTTTACTTTATTCATAATCTGTTTTTTATTGACTTTATGTCTTGATTTTATACTTTGTGCTTGTGGAATTATCCCGCAATTTATAGATTAAGTTTAGTCTTATCCTATTTCTTTAATCTATTTTATCCCTATTATTTGGATTTGTCGGCAAAGATATATATTAATCTTCAAACCACAAAGAATTATATTGTATTTATTTCAAATAATGCTTCAAAAGACCTATTTATCATGCTTTTTACGCCCTAATTATCTGAAAAATACCATGTTTGTGGTAGAGTCTAAAAGCATTGTATAGGGAAATTACATGTATGTTGCAGCATTATTTAAAATGATGTAATTTGTAAATTAATTCATAAGAGTGCTGAAGACTATTTGCAATACATGAATATGGCAAATACTAAAACTCTTCAGTACACTCCAAGTTACTACGGATAAATTCTATCTCTACGCCTTTTTACCAGACACAAGGGTGAAGATGATGAGGATGCCGATGACGAAAATGAAGAGGAAGGAGCCTAATGCACCTGCGTAGATTCTACCTGTGTGTACCTCTAAAGCAAGACTCCAAAGCGACATGGGCTTATCTTTCAATTCTTCTGGCTGTTTTACGAAGGATGAACCTTGGAAATAGGTTGCTATACATTCCTTGTTTGTGAAATCAGAACTATAGCCAGAGATTGTCTGTTCGTCTGGTGCAGTGCCTGGTATGCGGGGAGTAGAGACCATAGCATCATTGTAGTAAAGTACGACGTTATTCTTACGATCCCAGTAGAACAGACCATCGAAGGAGCCTACTATCCATGATTTGTTGTCTGCATGTTGCCAAACATTTTGACCCATAACACTCACTGGGGGTGCTGTGGTGATAGGTGTTGGCTTAGAAGAGAGATTCTTAAGAGCGTAGAAACCTTCCGAAGTCGAGATGAGCCAATCGTGAGCTTGCTCATCATATCGAATCATTCTTAGTTTATCATTCCAAGGATTATCATTGTCTAAGGTCGTACCAGGCAATGGTTTCGTATTGTTTGTGGCGAGGATAATCATCAGTGGGGGACGTAAAGCCCATCCCGTTATTGCGATAAATAGCGTTAAGGCGAATGTGTAATGCCCAATCTTTGTATGCCAAACGACCATTGAAGTTGCCTTATGGCGAATCCAATACCATATACCTGTCAAACAAAGGATAATTAAGACGACTCCAATTCCGTCTACAATGAGCTTTCCTACGGTTCCAAACAGTGCGCCACTATGCAATAACCATATTTGTCGGAACAGTGACACCTTCCCTTCATTCCCCTCACCAGCTTGTAATGTGAGACAAGTAAACTTCTTATAAGGGGCTGTAGCATAGTAAAGATGAGAGCGCGAAAGTACGATGAGCGTGTCACCATGGGTAGTGATGTCTGTTAGTAGTTCGTCATCCTCTTCCTTTGGTAAATCAATTTTTTGCCAAGAAGCGTTCTTCCCCAGTTTATATAAGTCCATGACGCTAACTGCAAAGAGATCATTTTGTGGTGTCTTTGCCATTCCTCGCATCTGTCGATAGTCAGCACCAGCAGGTAGACCTTGGTTGTATTCCGTGAAGTGAGAAGCAGTTGTATCAGTTTGAATGACACCCGCTGCGCCATATATGAACACTTTGTCTTTGTTTTTATTATCTTTGTAGCGTAGTGTTCCACGTAGTAATCCGTTGTTCCATTGGTTGAATTTATATTGATTAGGCAATACCCCACGACTTACATTAATGTTAGCAAAGAGTTGACGATGATTGAGAACAATACCAGAAAGGCAGAACATTACTAAGAAGAATGTTATGATGATACCAATCCATTTATGGTTTTTACGCCATGTTTTACGTTTCATATTTTGTTGTTTGTGTTATGTTGTTTTTAACTCAGTTTTAAAATGCTGTACAAACTTACACAAAAAAACTGTATTTTGGGGCTTTTTGAGCTATATTTTTGGTTCTTTCAGAAGTTGGAGTAGTAAAGTGAAGCTATTACGTAATAAGTCACACGGAGAAATAGAGCGGAAGGATCTAAACGCAAAATCATGGAGTTGGTGATGACTTAAAGAGAGACAGAGATGATGCGTACAGATTCTTGATACCTTATAGGAATTCATGCATTGTACATAAAACTCGCAAACAACCTCCGTTGTTTCAAGCATCGACGTTGCTTCGGTAACTTCTATCGCTTTGTTTTGACAATTCTCAGTTATCTCCTTTTCTCTGTGTGCTATTTGTTAAGCTTCTAAATGCAAAAGAAAACCTAACCATTTCAAGTTTCCGAGTACCCCTCTTTGTCCTAATTTTTCATAAACTGATTTTGTAAAGACCATAAAAAGGCTTGCAATTAACGCCCTTTAGGCTTCTAAAAGATGCTCTTTAAGCCTCTTACTAACGCCCTTTTGAAGCCTTATTAAGCACCTTTTGAAATCTTAATTTGCAACTACTTGATAGCAAATAACTTACAAAGGTGATGAAATAAGTCACTTTTAATCCATTTTCCTACCTTTTCTTTAATCTTTTTGTCAATATATTTCTTTGCCTTTTAGACTAAAATATGTTGTCTACAGGGGTGTTTTCGGATGTTACTTTTAACTTCGTCTGCTTTATTTCTTCGTGTGATTTATTATGTAATAGGGGTTTACTTTATCACTCCTTATCTTGAAGAAAAAAAAGAAACCCCAATTAACAGAGCTTTACGTAGGGTTAAGCTACTGTTAACTGGGGTAAATATTATATGTTTGGATTTGTTATGTCTTATCTTCTTGTAACACGAACATATCTCATAACCTTCTTAACGACTACTCTTCTCAAGTCGCTGTCATCGAATTTGGTCTGAATTAGCTCAAACTCATTGTTGTTTATGAATCTAATTTGGAGATTCTTGCGCATCTTACCATCTATCTTCATAAAGAAACCATCACGACGGAAACCGTATGTAGCAGGGTCGTCGTCACGCTTCCAACTGCCGTTGTCTTCTCTTTCGATAACACTCATCGTACCATTACGATAGAATTCGAAGCGATGCAACTCATCATCGAGGTCGTTATCGTCATGACCAACAAGGGTACGAAGATTAACAGGCTTGCCTGTAGCGAAGTCAACAGGGCGGAACTTGTAGTCATCGTGTCTGTCAATTGTGAAGCCTACCTTATATTGCTTACGTGTTCTTGGATTACGAACAATAGCATAGCTGCCCTTGTTTGTCAACTCCCATGTACCTACAATCCGTGTGTTGTTGGTAGGTGCTGCAGCTACTACGTTGTTATTATCCTTCACTTCATTGTTAGCAGCATTTGAACTGGAAAATGTAAACAGTCCACCTAATACTAAACCTGCGCACAAAGCGCGGTAAGAAAAATGCAATCTTTTCATTCGTTATATATTTATTATTGGATTAATATGTTGCAAATATACGTAAACAAAATTTAAAATCAATGATGCTTCTGGATGTTTTAAGTTATTTTATAGAGTTATATGATATAAAGATATCTAATTTAACAGATTTGCTTGTAAAGAAATAAATTCTGTTAAATTAGATATTAAAAGCGTATAATAACTTTCTATTTTACAGGTTTATCGCCCAACGTAAAGTCTATTTCAGCGCCTGACATGAGTTTTTCATGTTCAAGATAATAATGTGGATAAGGCTGCCCATTCATCGTGATATGCTGAATGAAGCGGTTGTCTTTGTTATTCTTTTTAGCCCGAATTGTGACAGTCTTACCATTCTCCAACTGTATCTTGACTTTACGGAAGTAGGGAGTACCAATCATATATTGTGTACTGCCAGGGCAAACAGGGTAGAAGCCGAGAGCAGAGAAGACATACCAAGCTGATGTCTGACCATTATCTTCGTCGCCACAATAGCCGTCGGGCTGAGCAGTATAGAGTCGGTCCATCACCTCACGCACCCAATACTGCGCCTTCCAAGGCTGTCCGCTGTAGTCATAGAGGTAAATCATGTGCTGGATAGGCTGGTTTCCATGTGCGTAATTACCCATGTTCATGATTTGCATCTCACGTATTTCGTGAATTGTAAAGCCATAATAGCTATCGTCAAAGATAGGAGGAAGTTGGAAGACACTGTCTAACATTGCATTAAACTTATCATATCCTCCCATCAACTTTGCCAATCCTGCAGGGTCATGGAATACGCTCCACGTGTAATGCCAACTGTTTCCCTCAGTGAAAGCATCACCCCATTTGAAAGGATTAAATGGTGACTGAAAACTACCATCCTCATTACGTCCACGCATCAGACCCGTTTCCTTGTCGAAAACCTTCTGATAGTTCATTGCTCGGAGTTTGAAAGGTTTGAGTTCCTTAGCACTCTTTCCGAGTTTTAGTCCTAACTGATAGATACACCAATCATCGTAGGCATACTCTAAGGTACGGGCAACACTCTCGTTGATTCCCACGTCATAGGGAACGTAACCTAAGCGATTATAATAGTCAAAGCCTTTTCGTCCAGTAGAGCTAACGATTGGGTGAACAGCATTAGCACCATGTACAACAGCCTTCCAAAGTGTTTCAATGTCGTAGCCACGCAAGCCCTTGATGTAAGCATCTGCAACGACTGAAGCTGAGTTGTTACCCACCATACAATCACGATGCCCCGGGCTTGCCCACTCTGGAAGGAATCCACTCTCCTTATAGGCATTGACTAAGCCCGCTTGCATCTTCTCATTCATTGAAGGATAGACGAGATTGAGCAATGGAAAAAGCGAACGGAAAGTGTCCCAGAAACCTGTGTCGGTAAAGAGATAGCCCGGTAGTACTTTGCCATTATATGGACTATAATGGATAGGATTACCCTGTTCGTCGAGCTCATAGAACGAGCGTGGGAACAGTACAGAGCGATAGAGGCAACTATAGAAAGTGCGAAGATGGTCGATATTATCGTCCTCCACTTCGATACGTCCTAAGATATTGTTCCATTCTTTTCTACCTTCTGACTTTACATCGTCGAATGTCTTTCCCTCCACTTCCTTGAGATTGCGCTGTGTTTGTTCGTCACTAATAAACGATGAGGCTACCTGCACATTAACTTGTTCGCCTCGTTTCGTGTGGAATCCGACAACAGCCATGGCATGATTGCAGGTTGCAGAAGTCTTGCCCTCTGATAGTTTCCCATCTTCAATACAGCCAACGAAAGAGAAATCGTGGTCGAAGCGAAGCACAAAATAGTTCTTGAAGTTTGCTGGTACACCTCCGCTATTCTTGGTTGTATAGCCTATGATAGTACGTTTGTCAGGCATAATCGTTACGGAAGAACCCTTGTCAAAGGCATCTACAACGAAATAAGCTTCTTCTGTTTGTGGATAGGTGATGCGCATTGTAGCTGCACGACTGGTAGGACTCACCTCTGCAGTGACGTCGTGGTCAGCTAAATAAACCTTATAATAATAAGGAGTAGCAGTCTCAGCTTTGTGCGAGAACCAGCTGGCACGTCCTTCCTCGTCAAAGACTTTCTTACCTACGACGGGCATGACAGAGAACTGTCCGTAGTCGTTAATCCACGGACTGGGTTGGTGTGTCTGCTTGATTCCACGAATCTTATCGGCTCCGTAGATGTAAGTCCAGCCATCTCCCATCTTTCCTGTCTGTGGAGTCCAGAAGTTCATGCCCCATGGTAGGGCAATAGCGGGGTAAGTGTTACCCGTTGAAAGCTCTGGTTTTGACGCTGAACCCACTAAAGTACTTACGTAATCAACAGGGTTGTTTACTGTGATAGCATATAGATGAACTATAAATGTCAGCAATAAGAAAACAAGAAAAAGGCTTCTTTTCATCTTTTGATAAGGTGATTTATTTGTATATTTTAGGTTAAGAGTTAGCCTGATAGTTAGGCTTAGCTAATGATAGGAAGTGGTAAAGGATTTCTATCGAGGACCGATAGAACGGACGTACTTATTTCGTAGCCGACTTCCAAACCCATAATTCGCCCATTTGGAAGCGAACTAATAGCTTTGAGCCTGCGTCCGTTAGCATAATACCTTTAGTTCCTGGCTGTAATAAGAATACCTCTCCATTATTTAGTTGTTTAATAATGGTAGAATCCTTCTTGCTTATCTCGTTAGGAGGTGGCAGTAGGTCAAGGTTGTCCATGTTGACAACTCCCAAACAAGGAATCGTCAGTGTAACCTCGTTTACTCTGTTACTGATGAAGCCAGCATCCCTTTTGTTTGCATTCTTAACAGCCTGATCGCCTTTGTCAGTTATCTCTGTCGGGATAGTCTTAATGTCATGACTGTCTGCTTTCGGTTTATCTTGTGATCCTTTTTTACAGCTACTCAACATTAAGGCTGCCACAGCAAGGAAGGTATATAGTTTTCTAATCATTTTGTCTTAAACTTTATATGTAAGTACAAATGTACACTTTTACAAGCATAAAGACAAGAGATGTTGAATAAAAACCATAACTTTCTTATTAATAGAGGGTGATAATTCCAAAGGAACAACTTTAGTATTTACAGGGTAAACCTAATGTAAAAGCTGACATTTCACTTATCATGTGGTCTTACTAATATTTCGTATTATATTGAAATATAATGTGAAATATTATCTAATTAACTTTATTTTACTATCTAATGCTTGACTTTCTTACGAATTATTCGTAGCTTTGTGGCGTGAACTTTTAGATATATAATTTATGGAGAAACTAACTAAACAAGAAGAAGAAATAATGTTGCAGGTATGGAGTTTAAAAAACTGCACTATCAAAGACGTGCTGCAAGAGTTGGAAGATCCTAAACCTCCTTATACTACAGTGGCTTCAATCATGAACAATCTGAAGCGTAAGGGATATGTATTCGCTGAGCAGCATGGACTGACCTATCACTTTGTTCCGAAGATAGAACAGTCGAAGTATAAAGCAGATTTCATGAAAGGCTTCGTTGATAAGTACTTTAAGAGTTCCTTCCGTGAAATGGTTTCCTTTTTTGCAAAGGAGGATAACATCTCACCAGAAGAGCTAAAAGATATTATAAATGAGATTGAAAAGGGGAAAGAGGAGTAGCCGATAAATACGTATTTTTCCTTTTCTCCAATAACAATGACTTAACCTTTTGACGATTATGATAATGTATTTATTGAAATTGAATATAGCCCTTATCTTACTTTTCAGCTTTTATAAGTTGATGTTCACAGGAGATACCTTCTTTTCATGGCGTAGGGCTACGCTTATCGGAATGTATTTTGTTGCCATATTGGTACCAGTAATGGATTTTTCAGTATGGCTAAGCAACAGCGAAGGGATGACATCCATTGCCAATGAATATGCAACAGTCGTTTTACCAGCTGTGTCTACTTCCTCGCAGGGTGGTGAAGTCTTACTATGGGAGTTGGCAGTGTTGATAGTTTATAGTGTTGTTACCTTTGTTTTACTACTACGTTTTTTGTGGCAGTTGGTTTCTATTATATTGCTAAAGAACAATAGTCAAACTGCGTATCTACATGATACAGAGGTTTATTTGTTAACTAATGACGAAGGTCCTTTCTCTTTCTTCAATTGGATATTTATCAATCCAGAGAGGCATAAGAGCGATGAGATTGAGGAGATAATGATGCATGAATTGACACATTGCCAGCAACTCCATTCAATAGACATAATCTTTGCAGAACTATTTTGTATTATCTTTTGGTTTAATCCTTTCGTTTGGTTGCTCAAACGTGAAGTGCGATTAAATCTTGAATATCTTGCTGATAACAACGTACTTGCTAATGGTAAGGATAATAAAGAGTATCAGTACCATTTGCTTGGACTAACATATAGGAAGAATGTAGCTACAATAACAAATAATTTTAATGTTTTACCTATTAAAAAACGAATCAAAATGATGAACAAAAAAGAAACAAAGGGAATTCTTAGAGCAAAGTATGCGCTTTATATTCCATTGGTTGCAATGCTATTGGCGGTAAGTAATATCGAGACTATTGCACGTAATGTAACAAAGCTTACGACAAGTGTTGAACTTCAAAAGAAGCCAACGAAAGAGTCTGAACGAGTATTTATAGTTACAGAAGTCATGCCTACATTTAAAGGTAATTTATATCAATGGCTATCAAAGAATCTTCGTTATCCGAAAGACGCAGTAAGTAGAAAAGAGCAAGGACGTGTTATGGTACAGTTTGTCATAACGGCTAAGGGTGAGGTTATTCAGCCAGAGATTGTACGTTCTGTTAGTCCTTCTCTTGATAAGGAAGCCCTTCGTGTAGTGTCAAAGATGCCTGCGTGGAATCCTGGTAGAAATGGTAATAAGAAGGTTGCTACAAAGTATACGTTACCTATTAATTTCTCCTTAGGTTCGAAGTAGAATATATATAGGTGTAAAGTATAGTATTCTTTGATGGTTTATAATGCTGGGATGCACAATATTTTGTGTGTCCCAGTTTTGTATTTGTCTTGGATATATATGTTTTGAGTCATATAATTTTGGTTCGCCGTTGGTAGAATAGCTTGTTTATTACAATAAGTTGATTTCATATCGGTAATAGATAGCATGGTATTTAGTACTTCGCACCAATGGTGCTTATCATTAGCACCATATGTGCGGAGCATCAGCACGACATGTGCGGACTACTATCACAT
>CAUTPS010000017.1:0-42638 GCA_963540415.1 uncultured Prevotella sp. | reverse complement strand
TCATGTTGACAAAGTTACGTCCGTCATAAAGTACTTCACCCTTGGTTGGGTCAAGGAGTCCAGTGAGCGAACGCATGAGAACGGTCTTACCTGCACCACTCTGTCCGATGATGAGGTTTGTTTTTCCGTCTTCAAAAACGATGTTTATATCCTTCAGCACTTCCTTGTCGCCGAATGATTTGAATAGATGTTTTACTTCAATCATAGAGCCTCCCCCGACCCCTCCGAAAGGAGGGGAGCCCAATCTGCTTACTTGTGGGGGAAGATGGGCTTATTAATTAGTTTGTATTAACTTTCAGGAGTTGATTTTTTCTCTCTAATCTCCCCTCCTTTGGAGGGGTTGGGGGAGGTTTAACTCAACATCTGTGTGAGGAAAACGTCACTGAAGAGAATCAGTACGCTTGAGCAGACTACAGCATCTGTAGATGCTTTACCGACTTCAACACTTCCACCCTTCACCGTATAGCCCATATAAGACGATACACTTGAAATGATAAAGGCAAAGAAGAATCCCTTGATGATACTCATCCACATAAACCACGGATTGAAATCATGTTGCAAACCAGCAGTCAAATCTACTGGTGTGATGATATGTGCAAGGTAGGCTGTGGCGTATGCTCCAATGATACCTGTTGCTGCAGAAAAGATAACAAGGAATGGCATGATTGTGATGAGTCCCATAATCTTAGGCAAGATGAGGTAGCTGGCAGAGTTGATACCCATAATCTCTAAGGCATCTATCTGCTGCGTCACACGCATGGTTCCTAACTCTGAAGCAATGTTTGACCCAACCTTACCTGATAGAATCAGACACATGATACTGCTGGAGAACTCCAAAAGCATGATCTCTCTCGTCACATAACCCGATACCCAATGTGGCATCCAAGGGCTCTGCACGTTAAGTTTAATCTGTATACATATAACTGCTCCAATAAAGAAAGAGATGAGTAATACGATACCGATTGAGTCTACACCCAACTGGGACATCTCTTTAACATATCGCTTAAGGAACATTCTCATTCGTTCAGGACGACTGAATGAGCGTCCCATTAATATAAGATAATTACCGAATGTTGTCAGCCATTTGAATAAAAGCATGTTCTTTCTATTTGATGTTCAAAATGCAAATTTAACCAAAATATCACAGAAAGAGAAAAGAAAGACATTATTTAATAGTCAAGAAGGGTGCTTTCTTTTTCTGTAGATAGTAACTTTGCTGTTGTGGGATGGTTCTTTTTGGATTATATTCGTATCTTTGTGCATGACAAACTATGAGTTGAAAGCTATGAAAAGTAATCCAGCAATATATGTGGAAGGGGTAGGTTGGCGTCGTGCGCGTGTGGCCTCGCTGCTACGGAGGCTTAAAGGGCATGACTATCAAGGGCGGAGTATCTATATGATAACGCTCTGTACGGAAGGAAGACAGCCGCTGTTGGGAAGGCTTATGCGTCGAACTACAGCTGTAGCATCCGCCTATATAGAACCAACGGAGCTGGGGAGTGAGGTTGCGCGTTGTTGGCGAGAGATTCCTAAGCATTATCCAGAGGTGAGTGTGCTTGCTTTTCAGGTTATGCCAGACCATATACACGGCATCCTCTTTGTGACACATGAGATGGCCGGTCACCTGGGGAAGGTTATCAATGGGTTCAAGGTTGGCTGTAATCGGGCGTATCGGCGGCTGGTGTTGGGGAGTTCTGAGGCAATGCCTCAGAAGCAGGAACAGGGTGGACGATGCGGGAAAGGAGCTAAGCAGCAAGGTTGCAAGCACTCAGAGCATGGTATGCTCTTTGCTCCGGGCTATCATGACAGCGTGCTAAGAGGGAAGGGACAGTTAGAGAATATGTTCAGATATATTGCTGATAACCCTCGACGGCTGGCGATGAAGCGGGATAATCCGAAACTCTTTCGTGTTGTGAATAGTTTGAAGGTGGGTGAAAGAACTTTCTCGGCTATAGGAAATCAGTGGTTATTAGAGCACCCAATAAGACTGCAGGTACGTTGTCATAACAACAAGACACCAGAAAACCTACGCCTTATAGCCTTACAAAAGGAATACTTCCTTGTACGAGGACGAGAGGGAGGAGTACTTGTTAGCCCCTGTATATCGGCTGGAGAAAAGGAAATAGCACGTGCAGCATTGGAGGAGAAACTCCCGCTTATAGTCTTGTTAGAAAACGGCTTCCCTCCCCTTTATAAGCCGCCTGGGCAGTATTTTGATGCTTGTTGTGAAGGGCGACTCCTTATGTTAGCCCCATGGGCATATCATCACGAACGTAGGACTATTTCGCGTGAGCAGTGTCAAGTCCTTAATTCAATATCAGCAGCACTTAGCAATGAAGCATGGACGATGGCATTCGAGCAGGAATTGTTAAGGTATATTTCTGGTGAAGAATAGGGAATAGACACTAAACAATTAGGGCAGAGAACCTCCGTGAGAACGTCTTTTAATAGAAGCTTAGACGCATAGCTATAGATTTATCTGTATTGTTCTTTTGTTTCTTTTCACGTCTTTATGATTGCTATCTGCTTTTTATTTCGTAATTTTGCAGCAATAGCTTAAAAGAGAAAACTATGTCAGAATCAGATAATATTGTTGTGCGCCCAGAAGGCGAGGGAAGTATTCTTCGTACAGATAAATTAGTGAAGCGATACGGAAAGCGTACTGTAGCCAATGGTGTGAGCATCAATGTGAAACAGGGTGAGATTGTAGGATTGCTCGGACCAAATGGTGCGGGAAAAACCACGTCGTTTTATATGACAACAGGATTGGTGGTCCCCAATGAAGGACATGTATATATTGATGATCAGGAGATTACTAACTTTCCTGTTTATAAGCGTGCGCGTGCTGGTATTGGCTATCTTCCACAGGAGGCAAGTGTCTTCCGTAAGATGAGTGTGGAAGATAATATTATGAGTGTCTTGGAGATGACAAAGCTGTCAAAGCAGGAGCGCATTGATAAGATGGAGAGTCTGATTCGCGAATTCCGATTAGAGAAGGTACGTAAGAATCTTGGAGACCGACTTTCTGGTGGTGAGCGTCGTCGTTGTGAGATAGCTCGCTGTTTGGCTATCGACCCAAAGTTTATCATGCTTGATGAGCCTTTTGCGGGCGTAGACCCTATTGCTGTAGAGGATATTCAGCACATTGTATGGCGTTTGAAGTTCCGTAATATCGGTATCCTTATCACCGACCACAATGTGCATGAGACGTTAAATATTACCGACCGCGCCTATCTTCTTTTTGAGGGTCGCATCCTCTTCAAGGGAACCCCAGAGGAGTTGGCAGCCAATAAGATAGTGAAGGAGAAATATCTCGGTACAGACTTCGTTCTGCAGAAGAAAGACTTCCAGTTACTCGACCAGCGTAAACGTGCACAGGAAGAGGCGAATGGTTTATAAGAGGAATATATCCTCTCTTTTAGATAGGCTATATTAGCCGTCAGAAAGGCGCAAAGATAAAGCATTCTTTGCGCCTTTGTTTATGCAAGCGTAAGTAAGTTGAGAATTATTTTCGTGAAGATAAATAATTATTTTCATGAAAAGAAATATTTTTCTTCACGACCATAAATATTTTTTTTCATGAAAATAATTCGACAACAAAGCCTTTCTTGTATAAAAGAAAGCTGAAAATAAAAAGCTGCATACAGTAAAACTCAATCTAAGAGTTGCTTGTAAGCAGCTTTGTTGGTTAAAGAATAAACCCAATTATAGCCTTCTGTAGCCAATTATCTTGGTTAAAAAAACAAATTTCCACTTATATATTATAAGGTTATGCGATTTTTTAAGTATCTTTGCACTTCAAAGTCTATAAGGGGTAATTGCGCCCTCTTGTGAACTTATACTTTTGATAAATAATAATAAACATAAATATATAACATCAAAGATGAAAATTTCATTTGAGAATCCCGACAAAGTGAATGGCTTGATGACCATCACCGTTGAGGAAGCTGATTACAAGGATGAGGTAGAGAAAACTCTCAAGGATTATCGCAAGCGTGCCAACGTTCCTGGTTTCCGTCAGGGTCAGGTGCCTATGGGTCTGATTAAGCGTCAGTATGGTCCACAGGTAAAGATGGATGCTATCAATAAGATTCTTGGTGAGAGCCTCCAGAAATATATTGCTGATAACAATATTCAGATGTTGGGTCAGCCAATGGGTTCTGAGTCTCAAGAGGCAGTAGACTTGGAGAAACCAGCTCCTTACGAGTTCAAGTTTGACATTGCTATTGCTCCAGAGTTCAAGATTGAACTGAATGGCAAGAACAAGATTGATTACTACGAGATTGCTGTTGATGACAAGTTGATCGATCAGCAGGTTGAGATGTTCCAGAGTCGTTCTGGTCATTATGATAAGGCTGAGGTGTTCGATCCAGAGCAGCGTGACTTGTTGAAGGGTGACCTCCGTGAGTTGGATGAGAATGGAAATACACTCGAGGGTGGTATCACCGTTGAGGGCGCATCATTGATGCCACAGTACATCAAGGTTGAGGATCAGAAGAAGCTCTTCGATGGTGCTAAGCTTGGTGACATCATTATCTTTAACCCAACAGCAGCTTATCCTGATAACGATATCGAGGTTTCTTCACTCTTGAAGATTAAGAAGGAGGAGGTTGCTGAGCATAAGGGTAACTTCTCTTATCAGATTACAGAGATTTCACGCTTCGTTAAGGCTGAGAATAACGCTGAGCTTTGGAAGAATGTTTATGGTGAGGATGCTGATATTAAGGATGAGGCAGCTTTCCGTAAGGCAATTGCTGATGGTTTGGCAGAGCAGTTGAAGGGTGATTCTAACTACAAATTCATTCAGGACCTTCGCGCTTACTGCGAGAAGAAGGTTGGCGAACTGACTTACCCAGACGCTATTTTGAAGCGCATTATGTTGGCAAACAACCCAGATAAGGGTGAGGAGTTTGTAGAGAAGAACTATGCACAGAGCATCAAGGAGTTGACATGGCACCTGATTAAGGAGCAGTTGGCTAAGGATCATGGTATCAAGGTTGATGATAACGATGTTCGCGAGAGCGCTCGTCAGATGGCACGTGCACAGTTTGCTCAGTATGGTATGACCAACGTACCAGAGGATTACTTGAATGGTTATGCTGATGAGATGCTGAAGAAGCGTGAGAATGTAGATTCATTCGTTGAGGCAGCTCTTGATCGTAAGCTTGCTGAGGCTATCAAGGAGGTTGTTAAATTGAACGTAAAGACAGTAAGTCTTGAGGAATTCAACAAACTTGTAAGCGAGTAATATTTTTAGAAAAATCTTCCTTTATATATAGGGGTTATCGATTTTTTTGCTTATCTTTGCTTTAGATATGCAGGCGAATGTCGCTCTGAGTGGCATGGTGTTTGTATAGATGACAATGATAAGGGAGGTCGATAACCTCTATTTTTTGTCATATATAAATTATAAGAAAGGAAAACAATGAACGATTTTAGAAGGTATGCTACAGGGCATCTTGGGATGAATGGTATGGTGCTTGATGACGTAATGAGAGCACAGGCACAGTATCTTAACCCATATATCCTTGAGGAGCGTCAGTTGAATGTGACTCAGATGGATGTCTTCTCACGTCTGATGATGGAAAGAATCATCTTCCTCGGGACACAGGTAGATGACTATTCAGCCAATACAATTCAGGCACAGCTGCTTTACTTGGATTCTGTTGACCCAGGTAAGGATATATCTATTTATATTAACTCTCCTGGTGGAAGCGTTACTGCGGGCTTAGGTATCTATGATACCATGCAATTTATCTCCAGTGATGTTGCTACACTCTGTACAGGTATGGCTGCATCTATGGCTGCCGTATTGCTCGTTGCGGGTAAGGAGGGCAAGCGTTCTGCCTTGAAACATAGTCGTGTGATGATTCACCAGCCATTGGGTGGTGTACAAGGTCAGGCATCTGACATTGAGATTGAGGCACGTGAGATTCAGAAGTTCAAGAAAGAACTCTATAACATCATCAGCGAACATTCTCATCAACCATTCGATAAGGTTTGGAATGACAGTGATCGTAACTACTGGATGACTTCAGAAGAAGCTAAGGAGTACGGTATGATTGATGAGGTTTTGATGAGAAAACCAGTAAATAACGCTTCGGAAGAAGTAAAGTAAAGGATAATAATGCCCCAAAAGAAATGTAGTTTTTGTGGTCGGGGTGAGAAGGAAGTAAAACTCCTTATCACAGGCTTGAACGGCTATATCTGTGAGGAATGTGCACAGCAGGCTTATAATATCGTCATGCAGACAGGTGCATTGGCACAGAATCAGAGTGGCGATGGTGAGGCTTTCAAACTCAAGAAGGTTCCTAAACCAAAGGAAATTAAGCAGTATCTTGACGAATATATCATTGGTCAGGATGAGGCGAAACGCTATCTTGCTGTGGCTGTTTATAACCATTATAAGCGTTTACAACAGCCAAAGGACGATGATGGTGTAGAGATTGAGAAGAGCAATATCATCATGGTTGGCTCTACGGGTACGGGTAAGACATTGCTTGCTCGCACCATAGCTAAACTCCTTGATGTGCCTTTCACGATTGTTGATGCAACCGTATTCACGGAAGCTGGATACGTAGGTGAGGACGTTGAGAGTATTCTCTCACGCCTTTTGCAGGTTGCTAATTATGACGTTCCTGCGGCTGAGCGTGGTATTGTCTTCATCGATGAGATTGATAAGATTGCACGTAAGAGTGATAATCCAAGCATTACTCGTGATGTAAGCGGTGAGGGTGTACAGCAGGGCTTGCTGAAACTCTTGGAGGGAACAATGGTTAACGTACCGCCAAAGGGTGGTCGTAAGCATCCTGATCAGGATTACATTCACGTTGATACTCGTAACATCCTCTTTATTTGCGGTGGTGCATTTGATGGTATTGAGCGTAAGATAGCACAGCGAATGAATACACACACGGTTGGTTACAACTCTGTGCAGAACGTTGCGAAGATAGATAAGAACGACTTGATGAAGTATGTTCTTCCTCAAGACTTGAAGTCATTCGGCCTTATTCCTGAGATTATTGGTCGTTTGCCAGTGCTTACCTATCTTAATCCGCTTGACCGTGAGGCATTGCGTAAGATTCTTGTTGAACCAAAGAACTCTATCGTGAAGCAGTATATTAAGTTGTTCAAGATGGATGGTATTGAGCTAACTTTCACCGAAGAGGCACTTGATTATATCGTAGACAAGGGTGTAGAGTATAAGCTTGGAGCCCGTGGATTGCGTTCTATCGTTGAAGCTGTGATGATGGATGCTATGTTCGACGTACCTTCACGACGCATAAAGTCATTTGAGGTGACGGAGGAATATGTTCGTCAACAACTTGACAAGGCTCATATTCAGAAATCGAATACAGTCTCATAAAACCTATATATACAGCCTACTGATGTGAGGAATCCTTCGCGTCAGTAGGCTGTGTAATTTCTACAGAAACCGTAAAGAATCGGAATATACCCAGCTATTAACATGATACAAGAAGTCAATCTTACCGAAAAACTAAAACACTATTTTGGCTTTGATAAATTCAAAGGCGATCAGGAGGCTATTATCCGTAATCTTCTTGACGGACACGATACTTTCGTACTGATGCCTACCGGTGGTGGGAAGAGTCTTTGCTATCAACTCCCTTCATTGATTATGGAGGGGACGGCGATTGTCGTTTCTCCGCTCATTGCATTGATGAAGAACCAAGTGGACGTTATCAATGGAATTAGCGAGGAGGATGGTGTAGCACATTATCTCAACTCTTCCTTGAAGAAAGCTGAAATCGATCAGGTACGTGCAGACATCGTTTCTGGTCGTACAAAACTGCTCTACGTTGCTCCAGAGTCCTTGAATAAGGAAGAGAATATGGAATTCTTGAAGTCTGTCAAGATTAGTTTCTACGCCATTGATGAGGCACACTGTATCTCGGAGTGGGGACATGATTTTCGACCAGAGTATCGTAAGATTCGTTGTGCTATCGAAACGATTGGCACTGCTCCTGTTATTGCACTCACAGCAACGGCTACCGATAAGGTGCGTACGGACATTGTGCGTAGCTTAGGTATTGAGGATTGTGCTGAGTTCAAAAGCTCTTTCAATCGTCCGAACCTTTATTATGAGGTACGTCCGAAGAAGAGTGATGACGATACGAATAAGCAGATTATCAAGTTTATCAAACAGCATACTGGTAAGAGTGGTATTATCTATTGTCTTTCACGTAAGAAGGTGGAAGAGTTGGCGGCTATCTTGCAAGCTAATGATATCAAGGCTGCTCCTTATCATGCAGGACTTGATTCCGAGACACGCTCTAAGACGCAGGACGACTTCCTCATGGAAGAGTTAGATATCATTGTGGCAACGATAGCCTTCGGTATGGGTATTGACAAGCCAGATGTACGCTTTGTGATACACTATGATATTCCGAAGAGTCTTGAAGGCTATTACCAGGAAACAGGACGTGCTGGACGTGATGGTGAGGAAGGTATCTGTGTTGTGTTCTATTCTAAGAAAGACCTTAATAAACTGGAGAAGTTTATGGAGGGAAAGCCTGTTGCAGAACAAGATATCGGGCGTCAGTTGTTGCAAGAGACAGAAGCTTATGCAGAATCATCTGTCTGCCGTCGGAAGATGTTGTTACATTACTTTGGTGAGGACTATCCAAAGTGTAACTGTGCTATGTGTGACAATTGTCTGCATCCAAAGACGAAGATAGAGGCACAGAAGCAACTCCTTATTGTTCTTAATGCAGTGAAGACATTGAAGGAGAACTTCCGGCAGGAATATGTTATCGACTTCGTACGTGGCAGAGCTACCGATGATCAGAAAGATCATAAGCATGATGAGTTAGACGAATTTGGAGAAGGTGAGGATGAGAATCCAAAGATTTGGAATCCAGTCGTGCGTCAGGCACTCTTGGCTGGTTATCTTAAGAAAGATGTAGAGAACTACGGTCTGTTAAAACTAACCGCTGCTGGTAAACGTTTCTTAAAGTCGCCAGAATCGTTTATGATAGTCATGGATACCGAATTTAAGGAGGAAGACGAGGATGATGAGCCAATGATGGGTACGGCAGTCCTTGATCCAGAACTCTTCTCCATGCTAAAGAACCTTCGTAAGAAGATTGCGCATAAGTTAGAGATACCCCCT
This sequence comes from uncultured Prevotella sp., assembly GCA_963540415.1. Lineage (GTDB taxonomy): Bacteria > Bacteroidota > Bacteroidia > Bacteroidales > Bacteroidaceae > Prevotella. The sequence continues at coordinate 33,505 of CAUTPS010000017.1, read as the reverse complement.
TATGTTATCTTCCAAGATGTTTCTTTGGAGCAGATGGCGATGATGTATCCTATCAATGAACAAGAATTACAGAATATTCAAGGCGTTGGTGCTGGTAAAGCGAAGCGTTATGGTAAAGAGTTTTGTGAGTTGATAAAGCGACATTGCGAAGAAAATAACATTGAGCGACCAGAAGAACTACGCGTTAGAACTGTTGCAAAGAAGTCTATGCAGAAGGTGAAGATTATCCAGAGTATCGATCGAAAGTTACCGCTTGATGATATTGCTACAGCAGAGGGACTCGATTTTGATGACCTACTGACAAAGATTGAAGAGATTGTTTATAGTGGAACAAAACTCAATATAGACTACTTCCTTGAGGATGTGTATGATGAGGACCAGATAGATGATATCTACGACTACTTTATGGATAGCGAGACAGATAGTCTCGATGCTGCAAAGGAAGAATTAGATAGCGACTATAGCGAAGAAGAAATTCGGCTTGTACGCATTAAGTTCTTGTCAGAGATGGCTAACTAATACAATACATCATTATTAATGGGTGTATAGCTCTTTATCTGTAGGGATACACGGTTCGTGTATCCCTACAGTCTATAATCTAAATCCTCTTAATCTACAAACTGAAAACAAACCTCTGAGTCATAATCTATTTATTGTTAACTATAATCCCTTTATAAATCTTAATAATGTAATTAATTCATTCCATTTATTTGGATATATGTAATCTATTTGTTACCTTTGCCTATGGATAAAGTTGTAAGAGAAATCATCTACTCGCCAGAGTATGAAGCCTATTATGCAGGCTTGGATTCAAAAACTAAAGAGAAATACGATTATGTGGAACATATTATCAAGACACAGGATGTCATAAAGAAGAATTATGTGAAGCATTTAGAGAATACAGACCTTTATGAGGCACGTATATCCTTGGGTAGTAATGAGTATCGCACAATTCTGTTTGCGGTGAATGCTTCCAGTTTTATGCAAGCAACAAAGATCTTGTATCTTAATTCTTTTTTGAAGAAAGATACGAAACAATATAAACGTGAGATAAGCAAGGCTTATAGATTGTTGGAAAATTATATTGAGGAATGAATCATGATAAAGTTAGATGAAAATAAGTTAGCAAAGTTACGCAGCTCTTCTGAACGCTTAACAGAGAAATATGGGGAGCCTGGATCGCCTGAACGTGAAGAGTTTGAGGCACGTGCCAAGGCTTACTATTATGCAGAACTGCTTAAGGAACAGCGCAAGCAGCAGAAGATGACCCAGCAACAGTTGGCTGATAAGATAGGTAAGAAGCGAGAGTACATCTCGAATATAGAGCGCGGAAACTGTGATATGCAACTTTCTACTTTTATGCAGATAGCGAATGCTTTAGGACTTCGTTTTGCCTTGGTGGTAGGATAGTTACACAGGTGAAAAGTAATAAGTTGGCTTTGCTTCAGTCGTATTTTGCAGGGTATTTAATGCTTAGCACCATTGGTGTTTACCAACAACACGTTATGTGCGGAGTATCAGCACGATGTGTGCGGACTAATCATATGTTTATTAAAGGTGGAAAGTTAGAGTCGTTATGGTTATAATAAGGAATACTGTAAGCTGAAGAGGGTTAACTAATATAGGAAGTGTTTATACAAAGCTCCGTTATAAATGATTTGAAACGTATAAGTAATATTCCTGTAGGTAACCAGTGAATAGAATAATAAATGTGTCAGGTGACAAACTTCAATATACTGTATTCAAAAGGTTGGAGAATGGTGAATATATTTATAATATAGGTCGGATTCATGGAATATAAAAGAAAAATTTTTCCAGAGGAAGTAGCTCTTATTGCCTTTCTAGCGTCCAAAGCTCAATTCCAATTAGAAAGTAATTGGGAACATAAATTTATCGCTTATCCTCTCACAAAAGAGAAGATAGGCAGTATTGGGCTTTTAAAAAATGACCAGAAATATACTCGAAGACAAAGTAGAGTTCTTTCATGTTGCAAGTTTCATGATGTTGATAATGTTGAAGTAGCGGTTTATCTTTTAATAGAATCTAATGATACGCTCTATGAATTAGATTTTTGGAAGGTAGATGATTCAGAAATTTACCATATTCCTTCCGTAGACTCTATGGAGGATATCCCGCAGATATAATCAGACATGAAATGAACTTAACCAGTGTATTCGTATCTGGCGTATTTGGTGCGACATTGGGAGCAAAGGTTGATACGGCGATAGGAGCATGGTTTGGAGGTGTTGGTGCTATTCCTGGAGTAATCATAGGAGGTGCCGTAGGTGGTATTTGTGGATTTTTTGGTGCCAGTTGGATAGGAGTAGGAACTGTTGTTTATAGGAAAGTTATAAAAAAGACTCTTCCCTTTTTATGTAAATAAATTAAGAAAGAGGCTGAATCAGAACGTGGTCAGTGGTTAATGAAGGGTGGTACGAGTTTAGTCAATTCTTCAATTAAGCCTTCTGACAAATGCCTATGGCGTGCATTTCTTACTTCTGATTCAGCCTCTTGGCTATTTATTCAATGTTTTTGTATTATTCTGCGCAATTCTGTGAGCTAACAGCAACGAGCATCCAAACTGTTTTTTCCTGGCCAACGAGGAAGTCATTCATCAATGAAACAGTTGTGTCATCGTGTGCCTCAGAAGCAACCTCGATGATTCTACGCTCGCGAGCAATCAGTGTCTTGTAGTAATCGAGGAGTAAATCAACAGCCTCTTTACTGCAACTAACAACGTCAGCTTCTTTGATTTCTGAAGTTTGCAGATATACACTGAAACGACTCTCTGGGGTACTACCCAACTGAAGGATACGCTCTGCTACCTCATCAACCTTCTCTGCAGCATCGTTGTAAATTTCCTCATACTTGCTATGCAATACAAAGAAACCATGTCCCTTCACGTTCCAATGGAAGTTGCGGAGGTTGCTGTAGAATACCTGAAAATCTGCTAATAAAACTGAAAGTTCATTTACTACGTTTTCTACTTTCTTTTCATTTAATCCTAATACTTCTAATCTTTTCATCTTGAATATGTTTTTAAGTTGTTTCTTGTTTTCGTTTGCAAAGTTAGTGAGTTTATCAAACTGGCACAACAGATAAATTCTATTCACTCATTGATATAATCTATATATGCTTATTATTGATTGATAATAAGGATGTTATTGTCGATATGTTGGCTTTTGTAAAGTATGATTTTGTGCTTGTTAGTTTATAGTCATTGGCGAAAAGTAGGGAGTATGTTGAGGAATAAATATTAAATACTTTTAATAAGGTGTGAGAAAAACTGGAAAAAGCCAGTCTGTTTGATTTTAAATTGCTAAATTTGCATGCAATAAATTTCTAAAATACAATTATGTCATCATTTGTTGCAGACAAAATCACGATGGACGGCTTAACCTACGATGACGTCCTTTTAATTCCGGCTTATTCAGAAGTACTGCCTAAAGAGGTAGTCTTGAAAACCAAGTTTTCACGTAACATTGATCTTAATGTGCCTTTCGTTACAGCAGCTATGGACACCGTTACGGAGAGTTCTATGGCGATAGCGATTGCGCGTGAAGGTGGTATCGGTGTGATTCATAAGAATATGAGCATCGAAGACCAGGCACGTCAGGTGGCTATTGTGAAGCGAGCTGAGAATGGTATGATTTATGATCCAGTTACTATTCGTAAGGGTCGTACAGTGAAAGATGCACTTGAGATGATGGCAGACTACCATATCGGTGGTATTCCTGTAGTAGATGAGGAGAATCATCTCGTGGGTATTGTTACCAATCGTGACCTTCGTTTTGAGCGTCATTTGGATAAGCTCATTGACGATGTGATGACCAAGGAGAATCTTGTTACAACGCATCAGCAGACAGACCTTACTGCAGCTGCTCACATTTTGCAGGAAAATAAGATTGAGAAATTACCAGTAGTCGACCGTGAGAATCGTCTCGTTGGTTTGATTACTTACAAAGATATTACCAAAGCCAAGGATAAGCCAATGGCATGTAAGGACGAGAAGGGTCGTCTTCGTGTTGCTGCTGGTGTTGGTGTGACTGCTGATACAATGGAACGCGCACAGGCACTTGTTGCTGCTGGTGTTGATGCTATCGTTATTGATACTGCTCACGGACACTCTGCTGGTGTGATTGGCAAGCTTCATGATGTGAAGGCTGCCTTCCCTAACCTTGATGTCGTTGTGGGTAACATTGCGACAGGTGAGGCTGCAAAGTTCTTAGTTGACAATGGTGCTGATGCTGTTAAGGTAGGTATTGGTCCTGGTTCTATCTGTACAACACGTGTTGTTGCAGGTGTTGGCGTACCACAGTTGAGCGCAATCTATGATGTTTGCAAGGCGTTGGAGGGTACAGGCGTGCCATTGATTGCTGATGGTGGTTTACGTTATTCAGGCGATGTTGTTAAGGCATTGGCAGCAGGTGGCAGTAGCGTGATGGTAGGTTCATTGGTTGCTGGTACAGAAGAGTCACCTGGTGACACAATTATCTTCAACGGACGTAAGTTCAAGAGCTATCGTGGTATGGGCTCATTGGAGGCAATGGAGCAGAAGAATGGATCACGTGACCGTTACTTCCAGAATGATGTAGGCGATGTTAAGAAACTTGTCCCAGAGGGTATTGCTGGTCGTGTTCCTTACAAGGGAACTGTTCAGGAAGTTATCTATCAGCTTGTCGGTGGCCTTCGCTCAGGTATGGGATATTGTGGTGCGGCTTCTATCAAAGACTTGCATAATGCTAAGTTTACTCGTATTACTAATGCTGGTGTATTGGAGAGTCATCCACATGATATTTCAATTACCAGTGAGGCGCCAAACTATTCGCGTCCAGAATAATATAAAAGACGATAAATCATTCGCCCTCTTTCCTGTTTCTCAGGGGAGAGGGTCCCTGCGTTAAAAGAATAATAATGAAATTCAAAGTAATTCTGTCAGTCCTCTTGCTTTCAACGACAATGGCATATGGACAGACTGACCCAACGATAATGACTATTAACGGACAGCCGGTGAGCCGTTCGGAATTTGAGTATTCGTATAATAAGAATAACGCTGATGGTGTGATTGATAAGAAGAGTGTGGATGAGTATGTTGACCTCTTTATCAATTACAAACTGAAGGTACAGGCTGCACTCGATGCGCATCTTGATACGCTCAGCTCTTTTAAAAAGGAGTTCCTCAGCTATCGTAACCAGCAGGTGCGCCCAACTTTCATCACAGATGCTGACGTTGAGGCGGAAGGACATAAACTTTATCGTGAAGCACAGCAGCAGGTAGAGGCAAATGGTGGTATGTGGAACTGCGCACATATCCTCATTGGTTTGTATCAGAATGCTGATAAGGAAGCTGCAGAAGCAGCAAAGCAGTTGGCAGACTCTATCTATAACGCTCTTCGCGGTGGAGCAGATTTTGCTGAACTTGCTAAGAAATATTCCACAGATGTTAACTCTGCCATGAACGGTGGGCAGTTGTTACATCTTCAGAAAGGACAGACAGTACCTGAGTTTGAGAAGGCTCTGTTTGCTTTGAAGCCAGGTGAGATAAGTGCTCCTGTACTTTCTCCTTTTGGTTATCATATCATTAAGATGGGTGGTCGTGAGAGTTTCCCAACTTATGAAACACTTCGTCCAGATATCATGCAGTATATCGAGATGCAAGGTTTGCGTGAGCAGATTATTAATCAGAAACTCGATTCTATTGTAGAGAGTGAGGGCAAGACGGTCACACAGAATCAACTGCTCGACAGAAAACTCGATTCTTTGGAGGAGAAAGATGCAAGCATGAAAAATCTTATCCGTGAGTATCATGATGGTTTACTGATGATTGAAATGAGTAACCGTGAGGTTTGGGATAAGGCTGCTAAGGATGAAAAGGCACTTGAAGCTTATTTCCGTAAGCATAAAAAACAATATAAGTGGACTGAACCACGTTTTAAGGGTATTGCCTATCACGTGAAAACAAAGGAAGATGTTGAGGCTGTGAAGGCATGTGTGAGGAATGTTCCTTTCAATCAGTGGGCAGAGAAACTGCGTGATAAGTTCAATGCTGACAATACTATCCGTATTCGTGTGGAGAAAGGTATCTTCCGAAAGGGGGATAATGCGTTGGTAGACCGTGATGTTTTCGGTGCGAAGACGACTGTGAAACCAGTTAATGGATATCCTATTGATGCCGTGTTCGGTAAGAAGATAAAGGCTCCTGAAGGTATGGAAGATGTGCGCGATCTTGTTGTTTCCAACTATCAGGAGGAACTTGAGAAGGCATGGGTAGAAGCATTGCGCAAAAAGTATAAAGTAGTTGTTGATAAGAAGGTTCTTTCAACAGTCAATAAGCATTAAGATAATACAGCATTTCAATGAAAATAAATAAAGGAAAGACAATAGTCCTGCTTGCAGGAACAGTTCTTACAGCAATGGGTTTGCATGCTGGTGCATTCCGTGCAAGCGGTCCTGTTGCTCTGTCAGACTCTGTAAAGACTGAGACAGCTGCCGTAGATAAGCCAAATAGTGTTGTTGATGAGGTTATTTGGGTAGTCGGTGATGAACCTATCTTGAAGTCTGAAGTTGAAATAATGAGACTGCAAAGCGAGGCTGAAGGCATGAAGTGGGATGGCGACCCTGAATGTATTCTACCTGAACAGATAGCTGTTCAAAAGCTTTTCCTCCATCAGGCAGCCCTCGACAGTGTTGAGGTGAGTGAGTCAGAGATTGCACGTGGTATAGATGATCAGATTAATTACTGGATTTCTCTTCCACAGATTGGCTCAAAGGAGAAGCTCGAGGCGTTCCAGAATAAGAGTATGACTCAGATTCGCCAAGACCTGCATGACGATTATAAGAACCGTTTGCTTGTACAGAAGGTGCAGCAGAATCTGGTTAATGACGTGGCTGTTTCTCCTGCTGAGGTACGCGAATACTTTAAGAAGTTGCCTGTGGATAGTATTCCAATGATTCCAACAACGGTTGAAGTAGAGATACTTACGCAGACTCCAAAGATTGAGACAGAGGAGATAAATCGTATTAAGAATCAACTGCGTGACTATACTGACCGTGTGACGAAGGGCGAGACTTCTTTTGCTACATTGGCACGTCTCTACTCAGAAGACCCAGGTTCTGCTCGTCAAGGTGGCGAGTTAGGTTATATGGGACGTGGTGTACTCGACCCTGCATTTGCTGCTGCAGCCTTTAATCTTACTGACCCAAAGAAGATTTCAAAGGTTGTTGAGAGTGAGTTTGGCTACCACATTATCCAACTTATTGACCGTCGTGGTGATAAGGTTAATGTCCGTCATATCCTCTTGAAGCCAAATGTTTCAATAGCTTCTATCGATGCAGCTAAGGAGCGTTTGGATTCTATTGGTAAGGATATCAAGAGTGGTAAGTTTACATTCGAGGATGCAACGGCTTATCTCTCAGATGATAAAGATACGAAGAATAACCATGGATTGATGGTTAACTCTGTAGAGAACACTCGCACTTCACGCTTTAAGATGAAGGAACTGCCAACGGAGGTGGCTCGTGTTGTTGATACGATGAAGGTTGGCGAGGTCTCTATGCCATTCCAAATGGTTAATGCTCGTGGTAAGGTTGTTTGTGCTATCGTGAAGTTGAAAGCACGTGTACCAGAACATCGAGCTACGATAACAGAAGACTTCCAGGCTATGCGCGAGATTGTTACAGCTAAACGCAGAAAGGAAGTACTGCATGATTGGGTTGTAAAGAAGGTAAAGGAGACCTATGTGAGGATTAATCCTCGTTATAGAAGTTGTAAATTCCAATACGAAGGTTGGCTTAAATGACAATAAACAACAAGTATAAAAACATATTTTGCGGGCATAGAATCTTGATTACTATGATTCTATGCCTGTTTGGGCTATGGCAATCCCAGTCGCTCCGAGCACAGAATGCAACGGAGAAGAAGGGAGATAAGTTCTATATTGACCATGCCGACAATCTGCGTCATAACCAGTTGGAAATGCCTGATGTGATGATTGCTAAAGGCGATGTTCGTTTCCGATATAAGGGTATGACACTTAAGTGCGATAGTGCTTATTTCAATGAGAAGTCTAATTGGTTCAAAGCTTTCAGCCGTGTACATATTACTCGCCCAGGCGGAGTGACTCTTGACTGCCAACGTTTACATTATGATGGCTTTGGACAAATGGTACATGCACGCGGTAAGGTGGTAGTAAGAGAACCTGGTCGCTCTCTCCGTTGTGATAGCTTGGACTATAACATAGCCTCTAAGGTAGCTAACTACTTCGGAGGACGTGGTACATTGGTTTACAATGGTAACACGGTGGTTGCTGATCAGGGTGATTACAATACGGAAACGCATGATGTCAACTTCTTTGGTAACGTTGTGATGTTTACGCCGAAGTATCGTATTACAACACCAGAGGCGCATGGTAACACTGAAACGGGTCTTATTCATGTTATTGGTAAGTCGGTTATCAAGACTGCTAAGGGTGAAGTTATACATACCAATGATGGTACTTATAATAGCAAGACCGACCAGATGGAGCTTAATGGACGTTCTACTATCACTTCCCCAAAGCAGGATGTTGAAGGCGATAATATTGTCTATAACAGTTCAACAGGAGAAGCAGAAGGTCATGGTAATGTGAAGATTGTCGATAAGGCAAACAACCGCACTATCATCGGTCAGGATGTGTTCTATAACGAGAAGACTGGTCATAGCAACGCACGTGGTAATGTTAAGATAGATGACCGTAAGGCACAGCGTGTTATTACAGGTGATGAAGTGACTTACAATGCCAAGACTGGTTATAGTGCAGGACGTGGAAATGTGAAGATTGTCGACAAGTTAAAGCAGCGCACCATTACTGGTCGTGATCTTACCTACAATAGTAATACACATGAGGGAACTGGCGAAGGCAACGTTTACTACATTGATTATAAGGGTAAGCATGCTTTCTATGGTGATTATCTTCATTATACTGATTCCGCAGCGATAGCCTTTGGTGGTAATCCTGGCCCGGTAGCAAAGGATTTCTCACAAGGTGATACGCTCTTTGTTCATGCTGATACTATTAGTATGAAGGGATTTCATATGAATACTCCACAGATGTATCGTGAGATATATGGTGTGAATAATGTTCGTGCCTATCGTACGGACGTGCAGGCGGTATGTGGTTTTATGGTAGCTAACACCAAGGATTCTTGTCTAACGATGTATGATTATCCAATCGTGTGGAGTGGTACACGTCAGTTGGTGGGCGATTCTATTAAGGCATATATGAACGACTCAACCATCCGTCAGGCGTTTGTGTATGGCAATGCTTTCTCTATTGAAAAGCTTCCTGAACCCAAATACTACAACCAGATATCCTCTAATGACATGCGTGCTGACTTTGTCAATGGTGCTGTTCGTCGTGTTGATGCGTGGGGAAATGTGGAAGTAGTCTACTATCATACCGATAAGGATAGTACGCTCATTGGACACAATTATACCGAGACCGATACCCTCAGGATGTTTATCTCACCTGTTCGAAAGCTACAGAAGATATGGATGTCGAAGTCGAATGGCGTTATTAGTCCGATGACACAGATACCACCAGACAAGTTGACACTGCCTCGCTTTGAACTTTTCGATGATGCACGACCTAAGGATAAGAATGATATATTCCGACTTGCACCACGTAAGACGAGTGCAACTGTACGTAATTCGCGCGTATCTTTACCACCTCGTCAGCAAATAGAATGACGTCTTTGGGTCTTATATACAGACCCATTTGACGTTTTATTAAGTAATACTCCACAATAAATAATGCTATTCTTCCAATCATCACGCCCCCGTCGTTTCCATCATGAATATATGTATGTGGACGAACGTAAGGAACTGCTCAATGATATAGAGCAGCGTGCTCGGCATGAGTTGAATGGTGAAGAGGTGCCTGAGGGTAAGTATCGGGAGGAACTACAGCGCAAAATCAGTGGTTCGCTGAAGCCTGAAGTGTTGCGCCATAGAGGTAATCGTTTTACGGCAATGTGGGTGTCGTTGATTCTTTCAGCAGGTGTCATTGCCCTTCTTACCTTATTTTTATTCATTGCTTTATAGAATCCTTCATGAGTGATATCATACAACTTTTACCAGACAGTGTAGCCAACCAGATTGCAGCTGGTGAGGTTATTCAACGTCCTGCCTCTGTTATTAAGGAGTTGGTGGAGAATGCCATAGATGCTGGAGCGACGCATATTGATGTGTTGGTGGTAGATGCTGGTCGCACTTCTATTCAGGTAATCGACGATGGAAAGGGTATGTCAGAGACGGATGCACGCCTATCTTTCGAGCGTCATGCCACTTCTAAGATTCGTAAGGCTGATGACCTCTTCTCTCTTCGTACGATGGGTTTCCGTGGAGAGGCATTGGCTTCTATTGCTGCAGTGGCTCAGATAGAGTTAAAGACCCGTATGGAGAGTGAGGATTTGGGTACACACCTGTCTATTGCTGGCAGTCGCTTTATGGGTCAGGAGCCTTGTTCTTGTCCTGTGGGAAGTAATTTCTTGGTAGAAAATCTCTTCTTCAACGTACCTGCTCGACGCAAGTTTTTGAAGTCGAATACTACCGAACTCAATAATATCATTACTGCCTTTGAGCGCATCGTATTGGTTTATCCACAGATTTCTTTTACGCTGCATAGTAATGGAACGGAGCTGTTTAGTCTTCGTTCTTGTAGCTATCGTCAGCGTATTGTTGAGGTGTTCGGTAAGCGACTTAACCAAGATCTCTTACCAATAGACGTTGATACGAGTCTTTGTCATATCCACGGCTTTGTTGGTAAGCCAGAGTCTGCACGTAAGAAAGCACCTCATCAGTATTTCTTCGTCAATGATCGCTATATGAAACATCCTTATTTTCATAAGGCAGTCATCACGGCTTTTGACCGATTAATACCTCAAGGAGAACAGGTTCCCTATTTCCTTTACTTCGATGTACCTGCAGAGAATATCGATGTGAATATTCATCCGACAAAGACTGAGATAAAGTTTGAGAACGAACAGGCTATTTGGCAGATTCTACTTGCAGCTGTAAAGGAGGCTGTAGGACGCTTTAATGATATTCCTGCTATTGACTTTGATACGGAGGGGAAACCTGATATTCCTGTGTTCAATCCCAATGTCGGAATGTCCGCACCAAAGGTAGACTTCAATCCTGCTTATAACCCTTTCAAGCAGACATCTCAACCTGCTAAGCCTTCTGTTCCAGATGGATGGGAAGAACTCTATGCTGACTTAGGTACTGGTGGTGAAATTCGTCAGTCAAAACTTTTTGAACAGCGTGAGGATGAGATGATAAGCAGTAGCTTGAGTTCTGTAAGCGATACCGTTGAAGAAGGGACTATCATCCCTTCAGCAGCTACACAACCAGTAGCAGAGTCGTTGATAGAAGACAAGGCACCATCGCATTATCAGTATAAGGGCTGTTATATCATGACAGCTGTGAAGTCGGGACTTATGATTATCGACCAGCATCGCGCACATATTCGTATTCTCTATGAGGAGTATCTGCGCCAGTTGTCTGAACATAAAGTACATTCCCAGAAAGTACTCTTCCCTGAGATGGTTCAGTTCTCCGTTTCTGACCAAGTGGTTCTCGACCATATTCTACCTGAAATGGCTGAGATGGGCTTCCAACTCGATAGCCTTGGTGGTGGTAGTTATGCTGTTAATGGAGTCCCTGCAGGTATAGAAGGACTGAATGTTGTAGCCCTTATCAATGACATGGTAGCTTCGGCAATGGAGAGCGGAACGAGTGCGAAGGAAGAAATCGATCAAGCTTTGGCATTGAGTCTTGCACGTAATGCAGCCATACCACAAGGTCAGGTGCTGAGTAGTATGGAGATGGATAATATTGTCAACGAACTCTTTGCTTGTAGTAATGTCAATTACACTCCTTCTGGCGAACCAGTAATTGCGATAATGAAGCAGCAGGATATTGAACATCTTTTCGATAGTTGATAGTCTCTTTTATGACTGTTTGTCTTATAAGCCTTATTAGCCCAATCGGACTAATAGGGCTTATTGTTTGTGTTAATAGGTAAACTGTTTATTCATTAGTATTTTACTCTCTTCATAATGATGAGTATAATGTCCCTTTCTTCCTATCTTTAGCCTACGTGTTGATGTCCCGCACATGTCGTGCTGGTGCTTAGCACATGTTGTGCTGTCGGTTAACACCAATGGTGCTGACGGTAGGAATCTTTCTAAATATCGCTAAAATGGAGTCAACTTGTTGTTAGTTTTATTAACTCAATATGATATTCTTTCTTTTTAAAAACGACTGAGTAAGAAGAATGTGCTACCTTATCTTTATAATACAGCAGTAACTTACATTAATGTTCAACGTTAAATAAATAGTATTTTTCGGAAAAAACTGATTATGATAGATTTTAATTATTATCTTTGCGAACAGACTTAGGATTGCTGGTAAACACAGTCAGTAATCAAGGAGAAGAATTGGTTAAGATCGTTAAATAATAAGATTATGAAAAAGTTATTGATAGTTTTGGCATTGGCTGGTGTGTCTATGACCAGTTTTGCCCAAGATGAAGTTCTCACTGAGAAGTATAGTGTTGCTACCAACTCGTTTTGGAGCAATTGGTTCGTACAACTTGGTGCAGACTGGAACGCATGGTATTCTAACCAAGAGCATGGGCGTGATGCAGCAATCAGCCCTTTGAAGGACTTCCGTTCAAAGCCGGGCGCAGCTTTCGCTATTGGTAAGTGGTTCACACCGAGTATCGGTCTTCGTACAAAGATACAAGGTATTTGGGGTAAGCGTGTCGGTGCTGACAGCAATCCTACTTCTCAGCTTGATAACAGCAACAAGTATTGGATTGCGCAGGAGCAGGTGATGTTCAATTTGAGCAACCTCCTTTGCGGTTACAATGAGAACCGTGTTTGGAATCTGATTTCTTTTGCTGGTGCAGGTGTTGGACGTTCCATGTCGGCTAACCGTTATGCAATGGGACTGAGCGCAGGTCTTCAGTCTTCTTGGAAGGTGAGCAAAGGAATGCGTGTCTATCTTGAAGCAGGATGGAACCGTTATGAGGGCGACCTCGATGGAGCTGCATACGCAAACAATGAGCGTCGTGGTTGGGAGTCACACGACAATAACCTTTATGCGGAAATTGGTTTGAACTTCAATATTGGTAAGGGTACTTGGAAGAAGAGTCCAGATATGGAAGCTATCAACACACAGCATCAGGCGGCTCTCGATGCACTGAATGCACGCCTTCAGGATGCAGAGGAAGAGAATGCACGTCTTCGCAATGAATTAGCAAATCAGAAGCCTGTTGAGACCGTGTCAGAGTCTGTGAAGCAGTTGGTGACAACTCCTGTTTCAGTCTTCTTCGAGATCAACCAGTCTACGATTGCTTCTCAGAAAGACCTCGTAAACGTACAGGCGTTGGCGAAGTATGCTAAGGATAATAATAACAACCTCCTTGTGACAGGTTATGCAGATAGCGCAACAGGTTCTACTGCTTATAATCAGAAATTGTCTGAACGTCGCGCTACTGTTGTTGCTGGTGAACTTGTTAAGATGGGTGTTGAGAACAATAAGATTACGACTGTTGGTAAGGGTGGAGTAGAGACCTTGTCTCCAATCTCTTTCAACCGTCGTGCAACGGTTCAGATTACTGAATAAGATAAGTCGAATTAAGATATTTCTTAAATGCAAGAGGGTGTGTCAAAATGTACACATCCTCTTTTTTATGGACAAAGCCCCGACTTTCTCAAGCCAGGGCTTTGTTATTTCCTAAAGTTTTTGTACCTTTAGGCATACAAAAAATCTCATTATGACAAAGGTACACTTTCGTTCTTACATACACAAGAAAATGATTCTTTTTCCTCAAAGAATCGATAAGGATATCGCAGAAGATGACCCAGTTCGTCTTTTAGACGTCTTGGTGGATAACCTTATGTTGGATAATGTCTATAAGCTTTATAAGCCCAGTGGTCGCAAGCCGTATCATCCACAAATGATGCTCAAGGTGATTCTTTATGCCTATATGAATAATATCTATTCTTGCCGTCGTATAGAGTCGCTTCTCAAGCGTGACATTCATTTCATCTATCTGGCAGGATATGAGCAGCCTGACTTTATTACCATCAATCGTTTTCGTAATCGTGTGAAAAAGGAAATTAACAATATCTTCACACAAGTTGTATTGTTACTTGCAGCCAAAGGTCTGATAAGCCTTGATGTTGAATATATTGACGGTACAAAGATAGAATCGAAAGCCAACAAGTATACTTTCGTTTGGAAAAGAACCGTGGAAAAGAACCGCGCCAAGTTGCAGGAACAAATACGCACACTCTTGCTTCAGGTTGACGATGTCATTGCGCAGGATAATGCCACTAAGAAAGAAGGTGTTGAGTTCACTGCAGCTCTGCTCGATGAGATATCCGAGGAATTGAACAAGTCCTTGAAATCAATTCCTGAACCTAAGACAAAAGAAGAAAAGCAGGCTATTAGAACCAAGAAAAAACAACTTAAGGAGCTTGAGAAGAAACGTAATAAACTCCAAGAGTATGACCAACACCTTGAGATAATGGGAGAAAGAAACTCTTATAGCAAGACCGACCCTGATGCCACGTTTATGCACATGAAGGAGGATGCTATGCGCAACGGACAGACTAAGCCAGGATATAATCTGCAGATAGCAACTGAGAACCAGTTTATCACCGACTTTGCACTCTATGCTAACCGTACGGATACGCTCACACTTCCCTCTTTCTTGGAGTCCTTCAACTCACGCTATCATCGTTATGCTAAGACAGTCGTAGCCGATTCGGGGTATGGCTCCGAGGAGAATTATCTGTTCATGGACGTACATAATATAGAAGCCTATGTGAAGTATAACTACTTCCATAAAGAACAGCGTCCACGCTATACACCTAACCCATTCAGTCCTGCAAGCCTTTATTATAATAAGGAACAGGATTTCTACGTCTGCCCAATGGGACAGCATATGAGGCGTATAGGCATGAAGCGTTCCCTAACCTCTAATGGGTTCGTTACTTACAGCGTACGTTATCAGGCAGAACGCTGTGAGGGCTGTCCGTTGAGAGGTTCATGCTTCAAGGCAAGAGGAAACAGAGTTATAGAAGTAAACCACCAACTACAGCAATATAAACAAAAAGCACGGGAACTACTGACCTCTAAAGAAGGCATCAAGCATCGAGGACGAAGGTGCATAGAACCTGAAGCTGTTTTTGGACAAACAAAATATAACAAAGCCTACAAGCGATTTAGACATTTTGGAAAAGACAAGGTCAATATGGACTTTGCCTTCTTTGCCATTGCCTTTAACATAGGGAAAATGTGCAGAAAAACTAATCTTAAGGAACTAAAAGCTATTATGGAGGTACTTTTAGTCACTTTCAGATGCTCTATACAAGTTTATAGAGGCTATTTAAAGCCCAACAAATCATTTTATATGAAATTAGCAGCATAGCTGCAGTAAATAACGAATTATATGGTAGATAGGGTAAAGGAAGAATAAAAAGAGGATGTATCAATTTTGACACACCCTCTTTTTGTAATGATGATAGGAGTAATTGGGCTTATTAGGCTTATTGGGCTTATTGGGCTTATTGGGCTAATAAGCCCAATACTATCTCATTTGTCATAGATCCTTTGTTCCCTTCATTGTGTAAGCTATGGCTTAAACTCCTTCAGCAGCATGATAAGACGAACGGACAAGCGGTCCACTGACAACATGCTTAAAACCTTTCTCTAATGCTATCCGCTTATATTCAGCAAACATTTCGGGTGTAATATAGGCTTTAACGGGTAGGTGTTCGGCAGTAGGTTGGAGATATTGACCAAGTGTGAGGCGTTGGCAACCTGTTGAAAGAATATCGTCCATGGTCTCTAAGATTTCGTCATGGGTTTCACCTAAGCCGAGCATAAATCCTGTCTTGGCTGTGATGCCACAGTTGGCAATCTCTCGTAGTACTTCTAAACTGCGTTCATAGCGTGCCACGGAGCGTACGGATGGCGTGAGGCGACGCACTGTCTCCATGTTGTGTCCTGCTACGTGGGGGCGTGTTACCATGACTTGACGTATGAGATCTGCCTTTCCCATAAAGTCTGGAATGAGCAGTTCTATCTTTGTATCAGGGTTCAAACGGCGTATCTCTTCGATAGTCTTTATCCAGTGGGCTGCACCATAGTCGGGTAGGTCATCACGGTCAACGGAAGTAATAACGGCATAACGCAGCTTAAGGGCTTTCACTGACTCAGCTACACGACGTGGCTCGTCAGGGTTGAGCAGTCTGGGTCTGCCACTTAACGTGTTACAGAAACGGCACTTTCGTGTACAGATATCACCGCCAATCATCAAAGTTGCCGTACGAGCCATCCAACATTCTGAGCGATTTGGGCAGAGTCCACTCGTACAGATAGTGTTCATATGATGCTTGGCAAGGATACCAGCCGTCTCACCAGTCGACTTCTTCGATGTGAGGTCAATCTTTAACCAGTCCGGTTTCATCACGTGTGGTTCACGACCGAAGAGCAGGCGGAGAAACTGTCGCAGCTTCAAACCACGGATAATAGTGGATAGATCTATGTTTTCCAACCTCTCTTCTACCGCCTCTCTCGTGAACTCACAGGCTTTTAGTAGGCTGAGGAAATCATGGTCGATATCGCCAAGAAGGAAGTAATCACCCACCATATTGATGCTTCCAATGATGTTATTCTTTAGTTCAATATGGGCTTCAAGCGTTCCGACACCTTCAAAACGATGCTTTCGAACAAGAGAGTATTTTGGATTTTTACCATAAACAAAGTCATCAGAAGATAGTTCTTTCTCTATCTCTGCAACTCCTTTCATGTCTTCTTCCGTTAGTTCGAGGACCTCAGTACCACACATTTCCTGTCGTACATAGTCCATAAAAGCCAAGATATCTAACTGTGTATAGGTCGCAACATTCGTCACTCTTTGTCTGACAGACGCTACACCCTTGCTTTGTAGTTTCTCTTTTGCAGGAGTGAGTGCATTAGACAGGTGGTCAAGTTGGGTGTCAAAGAGTAGGGAGTTGTGCAGAACACTACGGTTAGACAGTTGATAGAAAGCACAACCCGATACCTTTGTTCCGTCAATAAGAATATCATTTCGACCCGATAACTGTGCGTCAATCTTCAGTCCTTTTAGTAAGTCTGCCATTCGTTGCATATAAGCAGCAAAGGCTTCGTTGGCATTGACGGCACGTGAAATATAAGAAAATTGTATGCAACCCTTGTCGGCATAGATACATCCTCCACCACTTTTCCGTCTGAAAATATCAATCTTGTGTTCTTTACAGTAGTCTGTATTGACTTCATTATCAATCAACTGATTGCGTCCTAACATAACTGTGGGGTTCACACGCCAGCCCATAAAGTAGTCGTCATCGGTATAATGCCGTGCTACATATTCTTCTACTGCAAAGTAGAAGGGTAGTTGATGAATGGTATCTGGTTTAGGTAGTAGTATATATTTCATCGTTGGTATTGATTGTTTATGGGAACAAATGTACAAATAAATTTACTAAAGAGAGAAGAAAGTTGGGAAAATAGTGAGGAGGGCACTATTAGTCTTATTAGCCTTATTGACCCAATAAGGCTAATAAGCAACTCTTAAAAAATACAAAAAGCAATCATCACTCTTATACTTTTTCGTACATTTGCAGTCGAATTTATCAGTTAAAAATAAAGGTAATAGGTTATGTTAAAAAAACAATTCCTATCAGTAGCAGCCGTAGCAGTACTAACTACAGGAGTTGCTTTTGCTGCAGTGCAGCAGGATAAGGTGATGTATAAGCAGGCAGATGGCACCTACGTTGTCAATACGACCAGCCTCTGTCAAAATGTAAAGGGATTTAAGGGTGCAACACCAGTAGAGGTTTATATCAAGAATAATAAGGTTATCAAGGTTGAGGCTTTGCCAAATCGTGAGGGTCCTAAGTTCTATGATAAGGTGAAGCAAGGATTATTCCCAAAGTTTAATGGTATGAAAGTGTCAAAAGCTGCAAAGGCAGAGAGTCTTGATGGTGTAACAGGAGCTACCTATACATCACGTGCTGTGAAGGAGAATATAGCTGCTGCCGTAGCTTACTATAAGAAGAATAAGTAAGCGTTAGTTAACTATTAACATAGAAGATATGATTAGATTAAATGCTTTTTTCAAGGTAAAGGCTGGTGTAACAACTGCCCAAGTGAAGGCTCTTACAGATGAATTAGTAGAACTTTCACGCAAAGACGAAGGAAATAAGGGTTATGATTTGTTTGAGAGCACAACCCAACCAGGTGTCTTCCTTTTCTGTGAATCATGGGCGGACAAGGCTTGTTTGACTCGTCATGCTCGTTCAGAACATTTTACGCGCATTGTTCCTGAATTAGAAAAGTTGACAGATGGTGGCTTAAGCATTGAGCAGTTTGAGCGCTAATCACAAATAATCTTCTCTCTTCATTATTCTTTAGTCGTTGACTATTTAGTCGAAGAGTGGGGTAAAGAAACTAAATTAAAAGAGCGTATCAAGGAGTCTTTAATCTTCTCGATACGCTCTTTCTTTATGTTTAGCAAACCTTTATCCTTTTTCGGTAATCACTCCCCTTCCTACGAGGGAGGGGTTGGGGGAGGAGCCTGCTATTCTTTTCTTTTTCTTTCTTCCTATTTTACATCCCCAACCTTAATCAAATACTCCGCAATCTGTACCGCATTCAATGCAGCACCCTTACGGATTTGGTCACCAGTGAGCCAGAGTGTATTACCATTGTCATCGGCAAGGTCCTTACGGATACGACCCACATAGATGTCATCGTGACCAGCACTCTCGAGTGGCATAGGGTAGACATAGTTCTGTGGATCGTCAACAACCGTAACACCAGGGGCAACCTTCAAAGCCTCACGAATCTCCTCAACAGAGAGTGGACGTTCGGTCTCGAACCATACTGCCTCTGAATGACTACGGAGAGAAGACACACGAACGCAGGTAGCAGAAGTGCGAACATCAGAGTGCATAATCTTACGCGTCTCGTTAAACATCTTCACCTCTTCCTTTGTATAGTCGTTCTCTGTCATCTTGTCAATCTGTGGAATGACATTGTATGCCAACTGATGTGGGAACTTCTCGATGGTCTTCACTTCGCCAGTCTCAACAAGTTCCTTGTACTGCTGTTGTAACTCTGCCATAGCAGCAGCACCTGCACCAGAAGCACTCTGATAGCTGCTGACATGTATTTTTTTGATATGGCTGAGCTTATCGATAGGATTTAATACGACAACCATCATAATGGTAGTACAGTTAGGGTTGGCAATGATGCCACGTGGACGGTTTAAAGCATCCTCTGCATTGATTTCAGGAACAACCAATGGTACGTCATTATCCTGACGGAACTGGCTTGAGTTGTCAATCATCACAGCACCATATTTGGTGATGGTCTCGGCAAACTCGGCTGATGTACCACCACCCGCACTTGTGAAGGCGATGTCTACATCCTTGAAATCATCGTTATGCTGGAGCAGTTTTACTTCGTATTCCTTACCCTTGAATGTGTATTTCTTACCCGCTGAACGCTCTGAACCAAAGAGAACGAGGTCGTCTATTGGGAAATTTCTATCAGCTAAGATGCGCAGGAATTCCTGACCTACGGCACCACTGGCACCAACAATTGCTACTTTCATATCTTTTATCTTTAATTGTTTACGAACCTATTCGTAGTTGCAAATATACTATTTTTCCCTAAGACAAACAACGGTATGTTAGTCTTTTTTCTGTTTTGATAGATATAATCTGTTGTGTATCGTTGTTTTCTGTCATTTTGTGAGGATTATATAGGTTTATTAGGATTCTTCCATTAAAGACATAGATAGGAATAGAATAAAGGTTTATACACTTTTTAAAGACAATACCACTTGTTCTCATACCTTTTGTGTTTGTAAACTATTTTCGCGTGACTTAAAACCAATACATGCTCTTTTGGCTTCTTAAAGACGCCTAATTGACTTGCAAGAGGTGCCCTTTAAGCCCCTTACTAACGCCCTTTTGAAGTCCAATTAAGTACCTTTTACTTTGCTCCTTTATAACTATTTGATTCTCTGTTGGTTGTAAAGTCGCTTTCTATGTGGCTTTTTACTTGATTTTGAAGGAAGTTTAATCGAGTTAATGTAATGATTTTTCAGAGTCTTTTCTGTGTTTTTGACAGATTTAGATGAAAAGGTTTTCTGTGTCGGAGGACGATAATATAGAAGGAAGTTGAGCGTCTTAGCTATGTTCTTGTTAAATGAGTAACCTCGATTCTTTCGCTAAATGAGTGGATGTTTTTCCTATAGCTTCAACGAAAGAACCCTTATTAGAGAGGTATTATTAGGTGGTTGCCAAAGTTTTTTCGTAACTTTGGATAGAATAGCGACAATCCTTTATACAAGGGCACCTTGTGCGATTGGCTGATTTTGGGGTAACGATTTGGCAACCGTTCCATTTGCTGTGTACTGCTTTGTTTTGCTTGCAAAGAACTCTTTATCTCCGACAAAGATAATGATTATTCCCGAACAATTCTACTCTTTGCTTTATTTTTTCAAGGCAAGGAAAAAATTATTCCCCTGCCGATTTCAAGAAGTAGAAACACGATGTTGTGAAGAAATTGCGGATATATGGAATTGCCCCTATCACGGCGTACAGCCTTCGGGGACGCAGGTGGAATTTCACCTCGTAATGCGGATTGATGAAATAGAAAGTCCTGTCAATGGCTTCAAAGCCTTCCTTTCTCATCGTCCTCTCAAACAACTCTATCGGGCATTTGGTCTTCTTGATGTTCAACAGTTCTCTGACGCATCCCTCGTCTTCCTTCCGAGCCCTCAATATCCGCTCATACAATCTCGTCGGAAGCAGGTGAAAGAAAGGCAGGTGCGAGAGGAAGCGGCTTCGGCATATCTGCTGATGCCCACCGAAAGGCATCTGCCAAGCAGGAAAGGACATGAAAATTACCCCCCCGGGTTTTTAACAACTGTTTACACTTGTGCATAAATTCCTCCTTGTCGTCGATATGCTCTATCACATCATGGCAGACAATCAGGTCGAACTGATGCCTGAGTTCCTTCAACAGGAACACATCGGAGGCGATGAAACGCCCTTTTGCTCCGTTCTCTTGGAAAAACTTCCTTGCGTCCCTTATTCGTCCCTCTGCCATATCCACGCCCACTACATCGCAGCCCATGCGTGAGAAAGGCAGGAGGTTTCCACCGTCCCCGCAGCCTATCTCCAACACTTTCGTGCCTTTCCCTACCTGCCTGTACCGCTTGATGTAAGGAATGAAATACTTCTCGCTTGTGGTTGCGAGTTCGTTGAAATACTGTCTTCGGTTAAGTTGTCTTGACTGCATCTTATTTTAGGGGTGTTATGGTTTCAACGACAAAGGTAGCAATAATCATGGAATAAGACCGCATGTTTCATTCGTTACCATGAAAAATACCTATAAATGATTATATGGCAATGCGATATGGACGAGTGCAACCCAAAGTTTCCGCTCTTTCGTTTGCGGAATGGCGGGAAAATTCGTATATTTGCGAGGTACGACTAAAAAAGATGTAAATATGGCACACCGTAAAACTTGTTTTGTTTTATTGTTCTTGGCATTCCTGCTGGCATGCGCGTCCTGTTCCAATCCCCAAGACGAGGACAGGAAATCTTCTTTTCAATTGGATAAACCTTATAGGGAAATCATGCAAGGCTCTACGCTCCGTGTGTTCATCACGAGTGGCAGTGGAGACTTGCAGATAAGCAATTCCAATGCGTTTAAGGACTATGCTAGAATTGCCTATGCGAGAACTCCCGAACAGGCAGGGCATGTAGGTGTTCTTTCAATCCAAGCCCTGCAAGTGGGAGAATTTCAGGTCTCACTGACCGACAACCTCACAAAGGAAAGACAGCAACTGACCGTTAAAGTCCTCCCGCCTTATCTGTTACTGGAAATTCACGAAGGCTCAGACCCTGTATGGTCAATAGGAAGCGGAGTTTCGGGACTTTTCCTTGTCCAGAACGCAGCGCATTCTTTTTATCTGTGCCGTTACAAGCCCACTCTCTATCGGTATGTCAGTCCTGCCGTTCTCTCGGGCGTATATGAGATTGTCATGAAAGACGGCGTTCCGACGAACTTGCGCCTGCAAAGCAAGAAACAGGGAATTGTCCGTGATTTCACCTTGACAGGGAAAAACAAGAAAGAGGCTTTGGAAAAACTCGGGAGATTAGGCAGGCTCGGACTTCTTCCGAATGAAGAGAAATTCATCTGTCCCGTCTTTCTTGACGAACACGACATGGAAGAGCATATCATGGCGGAAATGACTTATAAGGAAGCAACCTTGCCTGAGAAAGTCATGGAGTGAGATGCAGGAAAGGAAGTGGAGCATGCGGAGGCACGGTTACAGCCTCACTCCCTTGCTCCTGTTCTCTTGGGAGGAATGGACGGACAAATGTCTGAATTTCTCCCACTGCTCCTTAAACCAACGGGCAATCGGCACTCTGTCCACGAGCAGGTCGAGTACGGTCTTGCCATCCCTTTCCTCCCTGCCCACCTGCAAGCGTGCCTTCTCAACGGCGAACGAACGCCTGTACTCATCAGAATGCAGTTTCCCCGTAACAACGAGTACTTTGCCTTGCAGGAGTTCGTCCGTGTGTCTCTCTGACAATCCGACCGAACGGCAAAGCCTTTCAATACGGAAAAACTCGGCAAGCATGGGAAACCATTCCTTTGCCTTGTCGATGATGCGCCTGAGATTGCCGATTTCACGCTGATGCTGCTCCGATGCCCGCAACCGCTCGGCGACGTGGCTTTCCTTCATTTTCTGCATATCCGTGCGCATCTGTCCGATGCTCTCTTTCAGTTCCGCCACCTCACCATGCAACTGCCTGTTCTCGCTTTCAAGCCTGCTCACTTTATTACCGCCCAACAGGGAGTTGATGCCGTTGAGTGCTGCTGTGGCGGTCTTGGTAGCTGAGTTTTTCAGTTCCACCGTTTTTTTCTCCGCCTTGATGCGTGCGAGTTCCATTTTGGCTTGCTCCGCCTCCTCGATGATGCACCGTGCTTCCGCCTCCCTTGCCAGCAGGTTGGCGATGTTCTCCTGTATGTCCTCGCCCTGCGTGATGAGATTGCGGTAATACTCATGCGTGGAGAGGTGCTTGGCTGTCGAGCCCCTGACACCCCTTTTCAGCTCGTACTTCGCCATGTGTTCGGCGTAGGTGTCCTGATACCTGATGAGGTTGGCACGGCTCATCACCTCGTCTGCGCAGAGGCGTGGGGCTGTCGCTTTCGTCCTGTACCTGCGCTTTGCCTTCTCTTCCTTTTTCTGCTTCCTGCGCTCACCCTGCACTATCGGCACTACGGTGGCATGGATGTGCGGTGTTTCCTCGTCCATGTGCAGGACTGCCGACACGAGGTTGTCCGCCCCGTAGGTCTCTCTCAGCCACGCCACGCTGTCATCGCACCACTCTCCGAGCCTCCTTTCGTTTTCCATTCGTTCCATATCCTCGTGCGTTCCGCTCAGCACGATGCGGATTGCCTGTACTTGGTTCTTCCCTATCTTGCGTTTCAGCCCTGCCGTGTCAAGGCGGTGGCGTATGGCAGCCGTGCGGTTGCACACACCGTCGGGAAACCTGATTAACTCACGGTTGAGGTGCGTTCTCGTAGGGTCTATGTTCTTCGGCACGATGGTGCGCTCGATGTGAGCCGACATTCCGCTGTCGGCTCCCTTTGCCTTTTCCAAATGCAATACGCAATATCCCATATCCTTTTGTCTTTTTTAGATGTTGTCATTATCTTGTTTTCGTTGCCTTGATGTCCTTAGATACGGTCGGTGGACAATCGTTGAAAGGAGGAAAGACTTCCTTTCGGCTTGCTCGTTTCTTTATGCCGACAGGCTCGGCAGGGGTGTCCAGAGGGGTGCAACCCCGTTGGCTTATTGGGAGATTTTCAGCGGACACGGAGTGAAGCGTGAGGAAAATCCCCTAATAAGCTACGGTATTTTCTCTTTTGAAAATATCCGTACCGTGCTTACCACGTGGGCATTTGCCCCAGCCACTTCTTTCCCTTGTATTCTGAAGTCCCCACGGCTTCTCCATCGGTGCTGCCGATTGGACTTGTTTCTCCGAAGGCATACTTGGACTGCACCCGAATATCTGAATACCCTGCATGCTTGGAAATACAGAATGCACGGCTTGCCGTGACTGCCTTTTTCTGTTGCTTATATCAGCGTGTCTTGCCTGTTCCGTTTCCGCCTGTAATGCCACTGCCGTTTCCCACCGAAGTCGGAGTGATGAAAATTCTGATGAATTGATGAATCTTGTTTCAATAATCTGGAAATCAGTACAATATGCTTTCATTATGTCCTCATCAAGCCGCTTGTCAAAGCTGAGTTTCATCATTTCCACTCCCCCTATCCCTGCATTTCCTCCAACTGCTTCCTGCCGACGGTGTAGAAACGCCCCGTGCGCCTTACCTCCGTGTATGGGCGCATGTTGTCATAGCTCGGTTGGCAGGTCGTATAGGTGAGCGTGTTTTCGGCAGGAGTGAGTTTCCATATATCCTGCACAATACGCCTTACCTGCGTCCTGTCCGTCCTGCAGCCTGCGCAGTTCAGCAGAAGGAGCATGTCGTTGATGCAGAAAGAGAAAGCGGACGCTTTCATGCAGTCCATGACTTCAAGGCAGGTTTCCGCCATCTCCACCTCCGTCCTGTTACGGTTGCTCCGTATAATCCTGCTCAGGGCTTGCGTGTGGATGAGTTCGGGACTGAACCACATGCGGCTCTCTTTCTTCGTGGAGAGCGTGCGGTGCTGGAGAAAATAGAGGAAGGCGGGTATTTCCTCCTTTACCCTTTGCAGGAAGTCCGTGTCGTCCTTTTCTATCCTCCCCACCTTCCTCACCCAATAGCGTGTCTCTCCTGTGTCGATTATGACGGGTAGACGTTCGTTGTTGGAGCATAGTACGAACTTGGCGAAGAATGAAATCTCATCCCTGTCCTTGCCCTTCGCCTCCACCTTGTAGGAAAGGGTGGTGCTGAGGTTCTTGAGCCGCTCGCTGTCCTCCCTGCGGTCGAGAAGCACCTCGTCCACGAGGATGAGCAGTTTCCCTGCCCAGTCCGAGTTGAACTGACTTCGGAAGTCCTCGTTGGTGTTGAAGGTTACATTGCCCCCGAAGAGGGCTTTGAGGAAGTTGAGGAACGTGCTCTTGCCCGTGTTGCGCTCCTCTGATACGAGCAGCAGGATGGGCAGTTTCTCTATGGGCTGCAGGTAGAGTAGTTGCAGGTAGTCCATGCCAAGTTCGTACTGCTCCCCGAAGATGTGCCTTGCCAATGCCTCGATATGGGGAAACACACCTTGCTTCGGATGATGCCCCGTCGGCTCGTAGAGGTTGAGGAAACTGCCTACTACGGGCTGATAGTTCACATGGTCGGGGACGGTGCAAAAACCGTCATACTTCGGGACGGTCGCCAGATAGTCCCTGCCGTAGTCCTGACGGAGCGTCTCGTTGTTCCACACGATGCGCTTCCTTACAAAACCGCCTCCGACAAGAGGCATGTCTGCAAGTTTGTAGAGCGTTGTGCCCACACGGACGAAAGCTCCGTCCTTTTTTCTTTTTTCGGGCATATCTTCCAGCAGCCCGTCATTGTTTTTCTTATCCATTTCTTTCTTGCTTAAATGGTTGATATATAGCATCGTGCAAAGTTACGGACATCGTTCGGAAAACTACTTGTGAAGAATGGCGCGGAACGGTGAAAGAAAAACGGAATGGAATAAAAACAGGGGAAAGCAGGGAGGTGCGGAGCAATAATTGAGGGGAACAGGAGGATAATTTTGCAGGATTTGTCGAGGGTTGCTGAAAAAGGGAAAATGCCTTTTTCTTTCATCGTTCGCAAGCGTCTGATGATATGTTGATGAACTTGCAATCGCTTGATATTCAATCATATTATATCAATATTCATCAATTCATCAAAATAAAAGAAGTTGTGTTCGGTATGTTTTTCTTTTCTCGGCAGTCCTATACGACTCGTCCCTAACTGTTATCCCTGCCCTTCAACCACCCAAAAAGAAAAAGGTTTATTTCCCCATCGACACAAGGGGATAAACCTCTATAAACCTCTGTCAAGGCGTTTCAGCAGGGACTGCCTGCCCGTGCAGGAAGGAGCATGACAAACCTTTCGTGCCGTTCGTTCAGCATTGCGATGACATGCTCCCAAAGCCTTTTTGCCCTTTGCGACCTGATACGGAACGCAAGGGCTATGACCATTTCAAGGCTGTACGCATCAAGCCAGCGACCCTCCGCCA
Source organism: uncultured Prevotella sp. (assembly GCA_963540415.1). GTDB lineage: Bacteria > Bacteroidota > Bacteroidia > Bacteroidales > Bacteroidaceae > Prevotella. Next base: position 7,172 of record CAUTPS010000017.1, on the reverse strand, counting down.
CCCTGATGTTCCTCTCTGCCGTGCAGGGGTGCAGCAGTCCATCCCTGTATATCTTCTTGACCAGCGTGTGGATGGTATGTCCGAACACGCCAAACAGGTCGGCAATCTCAAACTCGCCCATCCATATTTCGCCGTTGGGTATGACGATGTTCCCGTGCTCGTCTATCGTGATTATTCGACGGGCATTGCTGCTTATGTCTTTCCCTTTCATTGTCATGCCATCTTAATATTGCCAAATGAGGCGTTGAGCTTGCTGCCGAGCATGGAGAGGTCGGTGTCGAGTTTCTCGGTGGTTATCTTCGCATAGAGTTGTGTGGTTACGATGTTCGTGTGTCCGAGTACACGGCTCACGCTCTCAATCGGCATGCCCTTGCTCAGAGCCAATGTCGCAAAGCCGTGCCTTGCGCAATGGAAGGAGATGTCCTTTGTTATCCCGCACTCGCTGATGACTTTTTTGAGCTTCTTGCAGACCGTCCAGTAGTTGATGTCCCCGAATATGGAGTTGTCCTTCTGGAACGGTCGGTATCTGTCGATGATTTGCAAGGGTATATCGAGCAGTTTCACTTGGTACGGCACCTGTGTCTTGTGCCTTTTTGCAAGTATCCACTTCTCGCCGTTCACCTCCACAATCTCATCGGTGGTGAGTTCCTTCAAGTCCACGAAGGAAAGGGCGGTGAAGGAGGCGAAGACAAACAAATCACGCACGAAGGCGGAATGGCTGTCCTTGAACTCGTGCGAAACCAGTGTCTTCAACTCGTCCTCCGTGAGGAACGCACGCTCCTTCGTGTTCGGGCTGATATGAAACTGCGCGAACGGGTTTCTCGGTATCTTGCCGTTGAAGTGCGCACGCATCACCACGCCTTTGAGCCACATGCAGTTTATCCATATCGTGGCGTTCCTGTTTCCTTTCACCGTGCTGAGGTACACGGCGAAGTCCCTGATGAAGTCGGGGGTGAGTTCCAGCATCGACATGTCGCTGCGGTTGTACTTGTGGCGGATAAACCTCGCCGTGTTGTTCCTCGCCCTGAGCATCACCTTGTATGTTCCCATGCTCCTGTCCTTACCCACACGCTTGAACAGAGAGGCGCAGTCCCTGTCGAACGCTTTCATCAGGGTGTCGTACTCGCTGCCCAGCCCCTGATAGGCGTTGCGCACCATCTCCGCCGTGACGAACGCCTCACGGTCGGAAAGACGCTGATAGTGCTTGATGATTTGCGCCTTGATGTTGTCGAGCGAGAGGTTGGTGGCGATGGCTTCCCTGCTCTTGCCTTTCGCCCTGTTGCCTTTCACATCCCACAACTCCTTTGGGATGGTGCGCTTGCAGCTGAACTGAGCCACCGTGCCGTTGATTGTAACCCGTCCCATGATGGGGACGATGCCGTCTTTCTCCTTGCTGCCGTTCACATAGAACAGCACCTTGAATGTGCTTCTTGCCATTGTCTTTTCTTTTTGGTTGCAAAATTAAACATGAAAGAGCCTAACCCTGCTATGCAAAATATAGAGCAATAGAGCAACAGCAACGGATGCACGGAAAACCGCTGTTTTTCTCCTCTTTAGCGGAGGTAATTATCCTGCTTTCGGGTAACGATTTGAAAACATTTCTGTTTCAATAATCCGCATTTTCCTGCCTCGTGGCAGGTGGCGGATTTGCTGCGATTTACACCGTATAGCCCTAATAATCAAGCCGAATTGCGTTAAACTTCCGATTTCCTGCAAATATTACAGCGATTTTATGTAACTTTGCAGACGGTAATTTTATAGATACGTATGCTGAATTTATCTCAATATTTCCCGATAACCGACCCGACATTGATTTTCTTTGTTGTTCTGCTGATGATATTGCTTTCGCCTATTATCATGGGACGACTACGTATTCCACATATCATCGGTATGGTATTGGCGGGTGTCCTTGTCGGAAAATATGGACTGAATATCCTTGGTCGTGATGCTTCGTTTGAACTCTTTGGACGTGTAGGACTGTTTTATATCATGTTCCTTGCAGGTCTGGAGATGGATATGGAAGGACTGAAGAAAAATCGTAATAGGGTGATGGTCTTTGGTATGTTGACCTTTCTTATCCCCTTTGCAATGACCTATTTTATGGGTGTCAGTCTATTGGGCTATCTTCCTTTGGCATCGCTTCTGCTTGCGGCAATCATGGCTTCTAATACGTTGATAGCCTATCCGATAGTAGGACGATACGGATTGACGCGACATACGAGTTCCACGCTGAGTGTGGGTTCGTCTATGATGGCTCTCTTTATGGCTTTGATAGTCATGGCTTCCATCGTCAATTCGTTTCATGGCAATGGCGGTATACTCTTTTGGCTACTATTCATTCTGAAATTTGTGGCTTATTGTGTGGGCTTGATTATGGTGATACCACGTGTGACACGTTGGTTCCTTCGTCGATATTCAGACGCTGTGATGCAGTTTATCTTTATCCTTGCAGTGGTGTTTCTCTCGGCAGCATTGTCGGATGCAGTGGGGTTAGAAGGAATCTTTGGAGCGTTCATGTCAGGTTTGATATTGAATAGATTTGTGCCAAAGGTATCTCCATTGATGAACCGTATAGAGTTTACAGGTAATGCACTCTTTATCCCTTACTTCCTTATCGGTGTGGGTATGCTGATTAATGTACGCTTGCTTTTTGCAGGAAGTAAGATACTTTGGGTTGTATTCTGTATCGTCTTCTTCGGTACTTTGGGTAAGGCTGTAGCGGCTTACTTGGCAGCTCGTATCTTCCGTATGTCATGGTTGGCAGGTCATATGATGTTTGGTTTGACCAGTGCCCATGCAGCTGGTGCTATTGCGATGGTGATGGTAGGGCGTAGATTAGAGGTGGCACCAGGTGAATACCTCTTTGGTGACGAGGTTTTGAATGGAATTGTGATAATGATTCTCTTCACCTGTATCATCTCAACTGTCATCACAGAGCGGGCAGCACAACGGCTTCGTCTGCAGGAGAAAGAGGGACATGATATGATGAAGAATCTCGATGATGAAAAGATTCTTATTCCAGTGAAGTACCCAGAGTATTCTGATAACCTTGTAACCATGGCTACATTGATGCGCAACCCACGTTTGAAACGAGAGTTGGTGGCGTTGAATGTGGTTTATGATGACGTGAATATGCGCCATAATCAGGCGGAGGGACAGCGTTTGTTGGACCATCTCTGCCATTTGGCAAGTGCCTCTGATGTTCCGATGGTGACGCAGGTGCGTATTGCTGCCAATATTGCCAATGGTATTAAACATGCTTTTAAGGAGTTTCAGGCATCAGAGATCCTGATGGGATTACATTTTCATAAGGAGATTAGCCGTAGCTTCTGGGGAGAGTTTACACGAAGTCTATATAATGGATTGAGCCGTCAGATTATCGTGACACGTATCTTACAACCGCTGAATACAATCCGAAGAATACAAGTGGCAATCCCTTCTCGTGCAGAGTTTGAACCAGGCTTTTACCGTTGGTTGGAACGATTGGCGCGTATGGCAGGCAACTTGGAGTGTCGTATAGCATTCCATGGACGTAATGAAACGCTGCAACTTGTTAATGAGTTTATTCGTAATCGCTTTCCAAGTGTTAGGGCTGAATATGAGGAGATGGAGCATTGGAAGGAATTGCCAACGCTTGGTGCGCAGGTTCGAGAGGACCACCTCTTTGTCATAGTGACAGCACGTAAGGGTACGATATCTTATAAGTCGGCAATGGAAAGACTTCCTGAAGAACTGAATAAGTTTATTAAAGGTAAGACAATCATGATTATCTTCCCAGATCAGTATGGTAGTGAGATGGATGATATGACCTTCGCTCAGCCACAGCATACGGAGGAACGCAGTGCTTATGAGGCTGTAAGAGAGTGGATTCATAATAAGGTGTAAGAGGTTATTAGGCTAATAAGTCCAATTAGACTAATATGGCTAATAAGCCCAATAGCCCCAATAAAAGAATAGAATATGATAGATATTAAGAACATAACTAAAAGCTTTGGCTCGCTTCAAGTGTTGAAGGGTATTGACCTTCGTATTGAAAAGGGAGAGGTTGTCAGTATTGTTGGTCCATCTGGAGCTGGTAAAACCACCTTGTTACAGATACTTGGAACGCTGGACAAACCAGATAGTGGCTCTGTTGTTGTGGATGGTATTGACGTGGGCAGCCTGTCAGCTGGTAAGTTGAGTGATTTCCGCAACCAGCACTTAGGCTTTGTCTTCCAGTTTCATCAGCTTCTTCCTGAGTTTACAGCTCTTGAGAATATTATGATTCCTGCTTATATTGCTGGCAAGAAGAATAAGGATGCACGTCAGCGTGCCGAAGAACTGTTGGAATTTATGGGCTTGAGCGACCGTGCTAATCATAAGCCTAACGAACTTTCTGGTGGTGAGAAGCAGCGTGTAGCTGTAGCTCGTGCGTTGGTGAACAACCCTGCAGTCATCCTTGCTGATGAGCCTTCGGGGAGTTTGGATTCGAAAAACAAGCAGGAGTTACATCAGCTCTTCTTCGATCTCCGTGATAAGTTTGGTCAGACTTTCGTCATAGTTACACACGACGAGGGTCTTGCACAGATAACAGACAGAACGATACATCTTAAAGATGGCTTGATACAGAATGACGTTTGTCAAGAGACAGAATGATGTTTGTTGAAAGACAGAATGACATAAAGACATATTTTTTAATGACATATTCTTTATAGAGTATGTTGGTAGACGATAAACTTAATAATTACTAATAACCTGATGAATACTGAAGAGATTATAAAGCTGATAATCAATAAAGCCTATGAGGTTCGGAGCTATTTTGTAGCTGGGTATTTAGAGAGTGTTTACAAAAAAGCATTGCTGATAGAACTTAGAGAAGCGGGACTGAAAGTAGAGGAAGAAGTAGAAATGCCTGTTCTGTATAAAGGACATATTATTGGTGATTTCAGAGCAGATATTGTTGTGGAAGGATGTGTAATCATCGAACTAAAAGCAGTTGCTCAGTTACTTCCTGCACATGCGATTCAATTGGTAAACTACCTTTCAGTAGCTGGGGTAGATAATGGTCTGCTTATAAATTTCGGATCAGCTGAACGTTTAGAGATTAAGCGTAAGTATAGAGTTTATAATCCTCATGTTTAAAAAGGAAATCGAGCGTAAGCTCGATAAGAAAATATGTCATTGAAGAAAATATGTCTTTATGTCATTCTGGCTTCAGATAATTAAATATAGAGTATATGTCTAAAATAAAACTTGGAGCATACAATACGCTCACAGTACTGAAGATTGCCTTGCGTGAAGGCAATGGTGATCCGTTCGGAGTCTACCTTGATGGTGGACCCGCTGGTGAGATACTCATGCCTCAGAAGTATGTACCAGAGGGAACAGAGATAGGGGATGAATTAGAGGTGTTTGTCTATCTTGATCAAGATGAACGCCCGATTGCTACTACTGAGGAACCTTTGGCGCAGGTAGGCGACTTCGCTTACTTGGAGTGTTCGTGGGTGAATGAGTATGGTGCGTTCCTGTCTTGGGGTGTGATGAAAGACCTCTTTTGCCCTTTCCGTGAGCAAAAGAAGCGCATGGTCATTGGCAATAGCTATATTGTTTATGTTCATCTTGACGAAGAGAGTTATCGCCTTGTTGCCTCTGCAAAGGTTGAGCACTATCTTGACGAACAGCCACGAGGCTATAAGCATGGGCAGGAAGTTGACCTACTGATATGGCAGAAGACTGATCTTGGCTTCAAAGTCATTGTTGACAATCAGTATCCTGGACTTATCTATGAGGATCAAGTGTTCCAGTATGTCCATACTGGTGACCGCTTGAAGGGTTACATCTCTACGGTTCGTCGTGATGGTAAGATAGATTGTACACTTCAACCAACAGGACAACAGCATACAGAAGGATTTGCAGAGGTTCTGCTTCAGTATTTGAAGGATAATGGTGGAGTATGTGATCTTGGTGATAAGAGTGAAGCAGAGGATATTAAACGTCGTTTCCAGGTGTCAAAGAAGGTGTATAAACGAGCTGTTGGCGACCTCTATAAGCGTCATCTGATTACGGTTGAACCCCTATCAATACGTTTAGTAAAATAGAATTGCCTCTTTTTTCTTAATTTTTTATCGTACTTTTGTATAAGATAAGCTGCACTCAACAAAATGAGAACAAGCTCTCTTTTGTTTTCGTTTGCACTATCTTTTCAGTCTAAATAAAGGATAATAATAAAACAATGCAGAATCAATTTTCAAGAACCCAACTCCTTCTTGGTAAGCCCGCTATCGATACGCTTAATGGTAGTCGTGTCGCTGTCTTTGGTGTTGGAGGTGTTGGCGGATATGCAGTAGAGGTGTTGGCACGCAGTGGCGTGGGAGCTATTGATGTTATTGATGACGACCGTGTTTGTCTAACGAATGTCAACCGACAACTCCTTGCTACTACTCGAACAGTGGGAAAGCACAAAGTAGATGTTGCGGAAGAGCGCATTCATTCAATCAATCCACGATGTATCGTGCGTAAATATCAGACATTCTATTTGCCTGATAATGCCGATCAGTTCGACTTCTCTCATTATGATTATGTCATTGATTGTATTGATACTGTCACAGCTAAGCTTGATCTTATCTATCGTTGTCATGAAATGAACATCCCATTGCTTTCTTGTATGGGTGCTGCTTATAAAATGGATGCCACACAGTTCCGCGTGACAGACATCTTCAAGACGATCAACGACCCATTGGCGAAGGTGATTCGAAAGAAACTCCGTAAGACAAAGATTAAGCATCTTAAGGTAGTATACAGTCCTGAAGAACCGCTTGAGAGTATAGAACAGCCTGAAATCTCTTGTCGTTTTCACTGTATCTGTCCTGATAAGGATATGCGTAAGTGCACTGACCGTCATACTATTCCAAGCTCTAATGCGTGGGTACCAGCTGTGGCTGGACTTATTGCAGGTGGAGAAGCTGTGAAGGATCTTGTCAGTCTTGCCAACACTATGCGTATCCGTCCTGAAGATGAGGCTACAAGCGAGCCCGCTCGTATCGCCCATGAGCGTGCTGCAAAGATGCTGGAAGAACATAAACGTCTCAAGGCTGAGAAGGCTGCTGCAAATAAGTAATATTTTGTAAAATTGACATAGAGCCTTAATTCCGCAGCATTTTTTCTTGTGCGAAAATTTTATATATTGAGATGTC
>CAUTPS010000016.1:0-42728 GCA_963540415.1 uncultured Prevotella sp. | reverse complement strand
TAATGTATGGGTAGGAAATGTATGTTAGCCTGGGACATTATTCCCCTCCTTTGCCGCTCATCACAGCATTGAGGAGAAGTTTTCCTACACCACAACCCGACATCCACTGTAAGGCTAAATGCCTGCAGACACTCAGTGTTTTGTGTTATGTTGTGGCTATATTTTCAGGATTAGTCTTTTTTTGGAAAAGAAAGACAAACCGCGCATACCACTTTCAAAGGCAAATATACAACTTTATTTTGTAAATGTGTCTTTAGATTATGGGAAAACGGGGAAAGATAGGGTGCGTTGTGCGCGTAAATGTAACCAAGCGAAAACCATCAAAACCCCTAATTAAGTTTTAATTTTATTTGCTGTCACTTTTAACACTTCGCATAATGGGGTTATAATCAATATATTAAAAGCAAAAAGGGAGTGACGGGAATGACAGCAAAATCGAAAACAGTATGCAATCGGCATTTGTCCTTGAATGGAAAAGGGGGAACTGATATTTATGGGATATAGCTATTAATGGTAAGACTATCTTGTAAACTTATTTGCCTCCAATTAGCTTCGTATAGACCGTGTGACCCTCTTTGTCGTAACCTATCCTGTCAACAATAACGTTTTGATGTCCCTGTTTATTGCTCGTCATGCTCTCCACCTGTCCGGCAGCATTGTATTGATAGGTCACCACTTCATCGTCAGGATAAGTCATCGTCTGCACCCTTCTATATCATCTATTGTTATAAGCGGTTTATGTGTTTTTTTTGACAAGACTTTGTCTGCTCGCGAAAATGTGCAATTGAGCCGATAAGTTTCTTTTTTCATAACAACTTCTCCACCTATTTCATAATTTCGATAAATTGAAATTGTTTTATCGGGATTTAGTTTATACCACATTACCTTTTCACCAGTAACATCTTCACTGATTCTAAGTTTAGCAATTATTCGATTGTCTTTTTTTGAATATGATGCAAGATAAATATTAATCGTGTATCCATCCGTTTGACCATATAAAAGTAGCCAATAGGATTTAAAATCAACCTTCCCTATTGCGTAATATGAGAACTCATATCCAGTTGAAAGATTGATTAAACAATCATTTTTTGTTTCACATAAATACAAAGAAACTAAATAGTCAGATATCTGTTTACATTTAAACACATCATATTCATCGGGAAGTAGTATGTGCTTCTTCACTGCATATAAGTCTACAAAACCATCTCGTCTTTGCCCTAACGCATGTTGCGATAAAGAACATAATAACGCTATAACTACAACAAACAATTTAATTATTCTGTTTCTCATACCATTTCTTATTATTATTGAAACATACTTAATGTTCTATTCTAAGTTCCCTACCCATTCAAAAAATGTAGCACTCTCGGGAATATCAATGTTTTCTTTCCAGTAGATAATATGGAGAGTGGCGCACCCAAGGCTGGTGCCTGGTGTCGTGTTAGGATGCCAGAGTCTGAGTCCATTGTCAAAAGAGCTCTTCATGTTCCGATCACTACTATCCCGTTAAAGAGGACTAATAGCTCTTTGAATTAATTGAAATATAGTCTTTTGCAAGAGAGAACTCAATTGTCGTCTCTTTCCGGGGGTATTTGATTAATATTTAACTGGTCCCGATATTAATGGGATACTAATGTGTTCCGATTCATAAGTCGTAAATGCAAACCAATTACGAATAGCTTTTATATTATATGAATGGTCATAATAAATCGTTAATACCAATACAGGGTGTATAATAATATGATATATAGATGTAGAAAACAGATTGGAATTTTCTTTTTTTATCAGAATTCGATGCTCCCTACAATAAGTGTTTCCTGAATATACAGTATCCAGCATCTCTGTTGTGGACATCAGTAATTCTTTGCGTCCACCATAGTCGGAAGTAAAAATTTCACTGCCCTCTTTATAAAATTTAATTACTTCTCGAGACTCTTCTTCTCTTTCTTCGATAATTGTTGTTGTGTCATTATTCTCACATATTTTATAAGATTTGACATTATCTACAGGGAGTAAAACATGTTGAGATTTAGAATTACATGATCCCCACACGCCAAGCCCTATAATCAACACACAATAATTAATAATTCTTTTTGTATTCCTTAAAGTCATGATCAAATGTTTTTTAAAATTACTATTTTGTTCAATTAACTCGGATTTAGTTGCTCTATACAACTTAGTTCCCTGCAAATTAGGGTACTTTTGTATTAAATCATGATGTTCTTTCTCAGCCGATGTACTATTCCATAAATTGTGTGCAGCTTTATAGCTTCCATTCTTCTTAAAAGTATCCAATACTTCAGAATATTTGTGCAGATGTACAGAAAACTCATGGGTAATCGTTTTTCAGCGTTAAAGCCACATTAGTAGATAGAGGCGGAACGATGCTGTCCATAGATACAAAGAGGTTAGTCTTCGAGGTTTTATAGGTGACAGAGAGTTTACATCCTATCCGTCAAAAGAGTAATTATTCTATTTGTTTGTATTTTAAATTATTAGTTTCTGCAAATATAAAAAACTAATTTTACAAATCAAAGTTTAAGGCCTACTTTTTCATTGCACTTGGCATCATACGTGTAATGGTCATGACCAATCTGCGTTGGAACTGTCGGATGGTTGCTGTCCTCGTACTTATAAGCAAAGTTATAAGACTTCGCAGTTGTCGTTGAGTCCACCTTCTGAAACTTGGTCAGCGGTTCACTCATCCGTCTGAACGACATCACCATATCATACGATGCACGCTTAGCCTTACCGTTCGCTTTTATCAGATAGTATATAGCATAGTGTGGCAGAATGCACTGTCTATCAAACCTTTCTCCATTTCCTTGTTGACCTCTATATTGAATTTCTAATAATAAACATTGCGAATAAGTTCACCTTGATTGTTAAAATACTTCCATGTGCCACATTTTTCACCTTCTGAGTATTGCTCTATATGTTCTACTAAGCCATTATCATAATAGTAAATAGTTGGGCCATCCAACTTGTTGTTCGTATAAGTAACACATTTTTCTATATGATGTGAAATTTCATTAAAATGGTATTTTTTCCCGTCGTTTACCCAACCATCTTTCTTTATTTTTATATGTGTATCAATAGAATGCAATGTCCCATCATTGTATAAATATATAACTGTACTATCTGTCTTTATAGTGGGGCTAATCGCTATTGAAGGTTTCATATAATAGAAGTGTTTGTTGGCATCAATAATTTCCCATGTACGATTGTTCCCAGAACTGGTTCGTTTGGGGACATGTTTTTCTTTACAACCACAGAGGAAAACAATGATAATTAGGCACAGACATTTTATTGTTTTAATTTCTTTTCTTTCCATATCTCACATAGATTGACATGATCAAATATTTTTTTTAATTACTATTTTGTTCAATTAACCCGGATTTAGTTGCTCTATACAACTTAGTTCCCTGCAGATTAGGGTACTTTTGTATTAAATCATGATGTTCTTTCTCAGCTGATGTGCTATAATCATAAACTGTTTGCTTAAACTCAGTAAATGCAGGGAAGAAGACATCTGACTTTCTCTACGCCTGCGACTCATATTTATCTCCTAATATTTGCATTTCTTCATGATGCGTTCGCCAGCAGTGTTGGATGTATAACAGTTCGCCTTACCGTTTGCATGGATAAGGGTGTTCAAATTATCATACTCATGCGTATGCAAACTCCTTCTTAGCGATAGACTTTCTCAACTATGCCGTGAGGTTGCTCACCGCATCGTAGGTCATCATTTATTTTTCATTCTTAGGTTCTTCTCAATCACGAATCCTTTTGATAAATTTTAGGCAGCACAAATATAAACAAACTATCGTAAATAAAAAAATAATATCCCATAAAAAAGGATCTATGAGTAATTTATTGTATGGAAAAGTAGAATTATACTTTGCATTCGTTAAATGGATAAAAATAAAAGGGAAGCCAATATCTATCTTCCCATCAGTAGAAAAAGAAATTATATTGAATAAAAATGATAGAATATTTATCAAAGCATATAGGACAATTATCGATACAGCTTGCCTCATAATTTCTTATCTGTTTTCTTTATTACTACTATTTTTTAGAGAATTATGCTAATCTACTCTGGATTAATATCAGTTCTCCATTGCAGTCTGACCGCCTGCTGTAAGGTTCATCACCTGCAGACGTTCCCACTGTTTATCGTAGGTATAGGTTGTCTTCGTCCCATAATCGAATTTCATATAGGTCGTATGACCGTCTTTTGTCGTAACCTATTCTGTCAACAATAACGCTCTGACGTCCCTGTTTATTACTGCCCCAAAGTGTTTTTCATGCGAGATTGTTGTGGATAGTGGCAAGGAATCAATAGAAAAGAAAACCTACCATGCCAACTATCGGTCAGTCAATCTATAACATTGTTCGTAACTTAATGAGTTGATACCTTGAAAAGGGTAGGTTGTTGGGTGTGTGTTGTGTTGCGAAAAATACTTACATGTTTTTGAATAAGATCCTTAAAATGAAGGGAAAAATAAGTATATCAAGAGGGTTTGTAACTATCAGTAAGTCAGTTTGTTATAATGAAGCGTTTTAAAAGGCGCTTAATTGGACTTCAAAAGGGCGTTAGTAAGCCTTCTAAAGGGCACCTATTGGAAGCTAATTAGGCGTCTTTAAGAAGCTTAAAGAGTATGTATTGATAATTAAGTGTTTGAAATAATTTTACAAATATAGGTGGGTTGGATAAAAAGAGGTTGCTTCCTAAGATAGAATGATAGGCTAAAGTTCTTATCTAATAAGGCACATGGAAACATAGAGGTGCAGAGTTAAACGAAATATCATGGAGATGTCAACAGTACAAAGAGTGACGGAGATGCGATAAGAAAATAAAAATGTTAAGAAACAACATCATAGTAATAAAAACTATACATTTGTGGTCTGATGACAAATTTGAGTTTAACGAATGAAGCCAATTTATCATACATTGCGCAATGTATTCCTTAAGAAAAAACTTGCAGTATTGGGATTTTGTTGCTATCTTCGCAGACACGAAAGCCATCAATGGCATCTGAATAAGAATCAAAACATGGGAAGAAATAAATTCGCAGAAGACGAGATAAAAGAAATAGCAAAGCTACTCCGACTGAAGAATGCGGGTAATCGGGCGAAACAGAAATTGGTTCGTCATGATCTCCGTACTATCTATGAGTTTAATATCTCTGACTTTAATGAGCCCGGAAAGGCTTTCGGTGAGGAAGAGTTACAGGATGCTATCCAACGAGGAGCTATTCAGATTCTTGATGATGCCACTATTGCTGATATGAAGGCAAAGCGTGCGCGTGATAAGGCGCGTGATGAGGCTGCACGTGAGCAGCAAGCCATTGAAGCGGGAGAGATGACCGACTGGAAAGCTGTTGCAAAGGAATGGGAAGAATGGGAGAACTCGCAAAATAACGGTAACTAATGTGTCCGATTATTTTGTGGCATTCTTTTTGTTAACTTAAAGAAGTAAGTGAAATTCTAATAAGAAGGAATATAAGCTTTTATAGCAGTGAGATAGCTTCATTCTCCAAAGATTATAAAATAATAAAACAATGACATTATATCCCAAACTCATTACAGATGCACTGGAGAAAGTAATTTATCCAGGAACAAAAAAGAATATTATTGAAAGTGAGATGTTGGCAGATACACCCAGCATCAATGGTAATAAAGTAAGTTTCACGCTTATTTTCCCACGTGAGACCGATCCATTCCTCAAGTCTACTATTAAGGCTGCTGAGGCTCAGATTCACTATTCTGTTGGTAAGGAAGTTGAAGTAACCATTACAACAGAGTTCAAGAATGCGCCACGCCCAGAGGTGGGTAAGTTGTTGCCTCAGGTAAAGAATATCATTGCTGTTAGTTCAGGAAAGGGTGGGGTAGGAAAGAGTACCGTCTCAGCTAACCTTGCTATAGCCTTGGCACGCCTTGGTTATAAGGTAGGTTTGCTCGATACCGATATCTTCGGTCCAAGTATGCCAAAGATGTTTGGTGTAGAAGACGCTCGTCCATACGGAGTAGAAAAGGATGGACGTCAGCTTATCGAGCCAGTAGAGAAGTATGGTGTGAAGTTGCTTTCTATCGGTTTCTTTGTCAATCCAGACACAGCAACCCTTTGGCGAGGAAGTATGGCAACCTCAGCTCTTAAGCAGCTTATTGCTGATGCTGATTGGGGCGAACTCGATTACTTTATCCTTGATACACCACCAGGAACCAGCGATATTCACCTGACACTCATGCAGACACTTGCTATTACGGGTGCAGTAATCGTGTCAACTCCTCAGAATGTTGCATTGGCAGATGCACGTAAGGGTATTGATATGTATCGTAATGACAAAGTGAATATCCCAATTCTCGGTTTGGTTGAGAATATGGCATGGTTTACTCCAGCTGAACTTCCTGAGAATAAATACTATATCTTTGGAAAAGACGGTTGCAAGAACTTAGCACAAGAACTTGGATGTCCGCTACTTGCTCAGATTCCAATTGTACAGAGCATTTGCGAGAATGGTGATAACGGAACACCTGCAGCGTCACAGGTTGACACCATTACAGGTCAGTCGTTCCTCAGTCTTGCGCAGAGTGTAGTCACTGTTGTCAATCGTCGCAATAAGGAGCAGGCTCCAACAAAGATAGTTGATGTAAAGAATGGATAAGCATATAAACAGAATCTTCGTGTTTATTCATAAAAAGAAATAGAGATATATGGGTAAAGTTTGTATCTCTATTTCTCTTTTAGTTAGCTTGGTGTTCCTTTCTTCAAAATCTTTAGATTGTGGAATAAGAGTCGAAATGAACTTTGTGGTTTGAACTTTTCTGTTGCAAAGATAATCAATTTATGGAAGGAAAGCAAGGCATTGCTATGTACAGATATCTGTAGGCTGTTCGTTTATCTTAATTAATGGGAAGGTATAGAACCAACTATTATGAGAAGACATAGAGCCAACTATTATGATATCCAACCATAACCCTGTACTGCCATATCAACAAAGTGATTTAGCAGCAGGTTTGTCTTGTTCGAAAACACCTCCCTATCATAGGTCTTTGGCAGATCCTTATCGAGCGACCGTTGTATCAGTCCCAACACCTTTGTCTTTGGTTGTGGGTCTTTATACCAGTCAACCACCAACAATCTTTCTTTTTCCTCCACCAACTTGTTATAGAGATTTTTAGAAGCAAGGATAACTTCCTTCTCTTCATCCTTTGTTAGCTTCCTACCTTGGATGAGAAGGTCGTAGATTTCAAGTTCTTCCTCTTTTAATCCCATATCTGCCGACCGTCCCTGCTCTTTCTTGAGTTCGTCAATCAGCTGCAACAACTTCTCATAGTAGTCCTCATTCTCCGTACCACCTGCATTATAGGTGTCAATGATATTCTTGTATCTTTGGGAGAATGGCATTCTCGTACAGTTCTTATTAATCAGCTGTTCCAATGCTGCTTCTATAAATGCTCGGAGGTTATCAATCTCCATTGACTTGTAAGGGGTTGCATTGATAGACTTGCGAATACTGTCTGTATCTAATTTACTCAAGTCAATCACCTTACTTTGATGAATACTATATTGTGGCTTGTCTTCTGCAACCATCACCGTAACGCTATCGTCCAGTGTGTAGCTCATCTTCTCTTTTGCCCGTCTTAGTTTCTCATCATCTATTCTGTTACAGAACAGTCCGTTGAGATAACTCAGTGGAGAGAACTTCTCGTTCTTCCATCCAAGTTCAAAGATTTCAGGTTTAGCAGCATCATACAGATTCATCATGAGGTTACTCATCACCTTAAATCTGTTTTTACTCTCGTCCTTCTCAAGAATCTTGTCGTATGCTAACCGTAAGGACTCTAATTTGTCAAGTGTGTCACCATCGGCGATAATCTTATCCAACCTTATCCCTAAATCTTGTAAGAAGGAGTCGCACTCCTCAATACATCCGTCAATGGTTGCGATTAACTGCGTAATATCTTTTGCTGGGAACTCCGCACCTTCCTCACCATTTGAGGCATAGTCAGACAGTGCCTGCTGCATATACTTAAACACATTGACATAGTCTACCACGATACCACAGCTCTTACTGGGGAATACACGGTTGGCACGTGCAATAGCTTGCATCAGTGTGTGGCCCTTCATCGGCTTGTCAAGATAAAGGGTTGAGAGCGAAGGAACATCAAAACCTGTGAGCCACATCGCACAGACAAAGACTAAACTCAGCGGGTCGTCCTTATCCTTAAAGCGGTCTTCGATGTCTTTTCCCTCTTTTATCTCGTTCATCTTGTTGCGATGAACGGTGATGTCTAATCCTTGTGCTTTGAACTTCTCTACTTCGTCAGCCTCTTCACTGATGACCACAGCCATCTCCACCTTATTCATATAGTCTAATCGTGCCGTCAACTCGTCACGTTCTTCCTTTGTCTTGGCAGCATTGCGCTCCTTAACGAGGGCTTTCTTTTCTTCTCCCCAGTAGTGTTGCACCTTGTCATACATCTTCACTGCCGTGTATTTATCGACACTGACAACCATACCCTTTCCTAAGAAACCTCGTCTTGGGAAGTGATGGGCAATGTCTTGTGCAATACGGTCAAGACGTCCGTCACGCTTGATGACCTCTAAGATACGTGAGGAGGAGTTCTCTAAGAGTTCTCTTTCTCTGTCGTTGAGTTCCTCTTCTTCGACAATCTTGTCGATGTCAGAGTCAAGCCAGTTGTTCTCTAATCCCACCTCTGGCACTCGACGGCTATAGTACAGGCGCACCGTACTACCGTCTTCAATCGCTTGTGCAAAGTTATATTCTGACACATAGTCGCCAAACCATTGGTTGGTTAGTCGCTTTGAACCTAACAGTGGGGTTCCTGTAAAGGCGATGTAGTTGGCATTAGGTAGCCCCGTGTGCATGTTCTCTGCCAACTGCTTATACTGTGTTCTATGTGCTTCGTCTACTAAGACAAAGATGTCGTTACGCTCGGAGAGGAGGGGATATTTCTTCGTCTTATCATACTGAAACTTATGTATCAGCGTGAACACCATCGGTTTATTACCACTAAGGAACGCCCGTAGCTGGGCTGCATTCTTTGGCTGGCACTCTTCTTTCTCGCCAATGACCTCACTGCGCACGAAGGTCTTATGTATCTGTGTGTCGAGGTCGTCTCTGTCGGTGATGACGAGGAAGGTGAAGTTGCCCTTTAGCTTGCGCCTTACCTTTCTTACAAACATCACCATCGAATAGCTCTTACCCGAACCCTGCGTATGCCAAAATACACCTAACTTTCCTTTCAATTCCTCTCGTCGTGCAACACTCTGCATAAGGTTGTTTACACCTAAGTATTGGTGGTTCTTAGCGATAATCTTCACACGCTTGTTGTCAAAGAAGATAAAGTTTTCGATATAATCTAACAGGCGTTCCTTGCGGAAAAGACCGTCAATGAGGTTGATGATTGAAAGACCATACTCGGCTATGTGTTCACGGTCGAGTTTCTCATGTTCGTCGTTGACCTTTAGCCAGTCGAAGAAGAATTCATACTTAGAGTTCCAAGCACCCAACTTCGTCTGCATACCATTTGAGAGTACGCATATCTGGTTTAGTGCAAAGATGTTGGGTATATCTTCTCGGTAGCTAACGAGATTCTTCTCATAGGCTTCCTTTATCTTTACCGTAGAGTTCTTCAACTCGATGAAGACCATTGGAAGTCCATTGACAAACAAGAGGACATCGGGGCGACGATAACGAATCCTACCCTTTATCCACATCTGGTTAACACAGTGGAAGTCGTTGTTCTCAACATTGTCAAAGTCTATCAGCCGAACGATGTCAAAGTCGTCTTTGCCATTCTTCTTTACCTTTACATTGATGCCATTGCGCAGATAGTTATAGAACTTATAGTTCGTGTCCATCATGTCCGTACCCGTATAGTCCTTACGGAAGTCGGCTACTACCTGCGCTAAGATGCTCTTGTCAATCTGTGGGTTAAGTCGTTCTAAGGCAGTTAGGAACACCGCTGGCAAGATACACTCTGATGAATTGCGACGCCCCGTCTTGCTAACGTCATCTTGTGCTTCCACACTCGGGTCACACTCAATGCGCTTCCATCCAAACTCTGGTTGTGATAGTCGGGTACAAAGGGTCTGCTCTATGTCGTCTTCGCTGATAAACGATTTCATAATAGACTATTTTGTTAAGATTTAACTTCAAGTTTGCCACTCATCAAACGGGGAAGAAGTAAGTCACGTTGGCGAGTGAGGAGTTGGTTTTGTGAGTGTATTGAAAGTATCATAGAGAATATGTGTTTGCATACTTTATTAAAGCTATTTATTACTTCCTTGTCTCCCAGTATCTTAATACTTTCAATTTGTTCTGGGCTGATATTCGGTTGAGCACTGCTTGAATTAGATAGATTTATAATATTTGAGACCATAGCTTTTTGTTTAAAAAGGCAATACAAAAAAGGCAGTTTCTCTATGGGGCTCTTACCTAAAAAGAACTTTCCAAGGCGTTGATTAGTGTATATTTTGCCTTTGTGTTTAGGTACAATGCTAATCTTTCCGATAGTTGCACCAGTTAATGCAATGGTCAAATCTCCTTCTGTTAACAAGAATTTCTCAGCCTTTATACAATTATCTTTGCTGACATATGAGAATGAAGAGGTATCCATTATAGTTTCTCCAATATCTTTAATCTTGGCAATAGCTTCTCCCTCATCAACAAACCAACTGCTTTTAAAAGCGTAGCCAGACTTTAATTGTGTTATAAGGGGGGTAAAACGAAATGTGTAAATACGATGTTTGGGTGGACGTGATTAGATTGTTTGTTTATCAGAGAGTTACCGAATATTAGAGGGTGAACGGAGCGTAAAACGAAATGTTACAAGCGTGTTACATTTGCGTTACATTCGACGAGCGTTTGAACGGTGTTTGAGAGAATAATGTTACATAGGAGGGTAAATGGGGCGATTTGGGACGTTTTAAGCCTGAATATGTGTACTTAATAGTGTAAGGAGTTTTGACGGCGACAAAGGCGAAGCAAATAGCTTTGACAAGGTTGTTTTATGTATAAATTGATAAGGCAGGTTATTTACAGCTTACCTTTTATTTTACTCATTTAGTAAAATATTATATACTTAAAATATCGTATATAGTAACTATTTTGTATATTTGCAAACAAAAAGAGAGAACTATGACAAAGGTAATACACGTACAATTGATGAAAGGGAGGAAGAATTATTACTTTGGTTCAATTCCTGCGATTTACAGTCTTCTGACGGCTGAGGAGATAGGTATTAAGAAAAGCTCGCTGGAGCGTGTAGGATTGAGCAAGGGAGGGGTTGTTTTGAACAAAAAGGCTTGTATCAGAGCTGGTGAGCTTATACGCTCAAAGGTGACAAAATAAGGGTATGTATGAACAGCTAAAACGCTGATTGAACAATAGTTGAACGGCTTTCAATACGTTTTTGAACGGTTGAAAGCCGTTTTCTTTATTTTATTGGGTTGTAAAGGTGTGTTTTTAAGGTAAAAAATGGGTTTGGGTGGACACTTGGGTGGACGATTGGGTGGACATGATAAAACGAAATGTGTAACAAGGGTGGACATTAGGGTGGACACTTTTTATATATTTTTGACCACATTCACCCCCCTAATAAAGACGAAAAAAAGCGGATAGAACCCATTTTTTATCATTTACACCCCCCATTTATTCCGCATAGTGAGGGGTATAATGTCATTTTTAACTATACCGCTTTTTATCCGAAACCATTGTATTTACAGGCTTTCCCGACTTATTTAGGCTCAAAATAGGTGTAATTTTGTGCGTGTGTCCCTTTTTAGTGCTATTCAAGGCGTATAATGCCTATAACGAGTCCCACGGAGTAGATCTCTGTGAGTGGTAGTTCAAATGCATCATAGTCGGGGTTGTCAGATATAATACGTATGTGTTGTTCGTCAGACCCTGGCTTGATACGCTTGATGATGGCACCCTGCTCCGTGTCCAACACGTATGGTCTATTCCATTGAAAGAATAATGAAGACATAGGTATGCGCTGACATGCTACTATGTCACCAGACTTATAGGTAGGAATCATTGAGTCTCCACTGACAGGAATAAGGAAGTCGGCATTTCTGAAAGCAGGTATCACATAGTGTTCGCACTCGTATTCGAGTACAGAAACTTCTCCCTTTAATGCACCCGCCATTGCGCTAAATGGTATAAGAGGTATCCCCTTCTGTGGGTTTTCAACATGCTTTGCTGTTTGGATGCTTGATGTACTCGGTTGTGCTGCTACGTGTGACTTATCCGTTTCTGTTTTTACCTCATTATTTAGATCTGAGTACTGTAGAATTAAGTCTTCGTCATCTATCCAAATTTTGGGCTTTGCAGTTGTTCGGAACACTTTATTACCACGAGATAAGAATAGCCATTCTGGTGAGATTTCATAAAAGTCACACATTCTTGCCAGCGTTTCTGCAGAGGCATTCATTCTTCCATTCAGAATTTCTGAAAGCTTAGAAGGAGTCATTCCTAAAGATTCTGCCAAGCCTGTCTTGCTGGATATAAGATCATTCATTAGAATTGCATTTACGGCTGTATGAAACCGTTTGTTTATTTCCTCTTTTGTTAATATGCGCTCGTGGAGTTCCATATTTCTGAAATTAAATTTATATTTTTCTGAATTTTGTTTGTTTATTTACAGAATTTCTGTATCTTTGCAGCGTGTTAAGTTTATTAACAGCGTCCAAAGATACAAAAAAGGGGCGTGATAGAAGAATGTTTTATTAAAAATATAAAAGTATGAAAACTTACGATGTGTATTTTGATGATGAAATGAGTAGCAACAATATGGGCTTTAAGTCAAGTTATGAATATTGCTTGAACTGGATTCAGAGCAATAATGGTACAAATCACAGCTACTTTGAGGACTATAAAGGTGGAACAGTAGCTATCATTTGTAACGAGACCGAGGAAAGAGTATATGAAGAGAAGGTAAGATAACTATAACAAAAAGGCGGCTACGTCCGAATGGTAGCGGACACGGAATTAAAAGCATCGGAGCGACTGGGGTTCGATTCCCCACCGCCTACAAGATAAACATTATAAGAAAGGAATTATGGAAAAACAAATCTATGTAAGTAAGAAAGGTAAGGCTCACTTGTGTGAAGTCTTTAACTGCACCACAGTAATGGTATGGAAGGCTCTGAACTTCAAAAGCGACAGTGAACTTGCAAGGAAGATTCGCTTTACAGCACTAACACAGCTGAATGGAACTCCTAATTGGAAACAGGCTGACGTTGAGACTACTCACGAAGAAGCTGAACAGACAATGACACAGACCTTCGGTGAGCGAGTGAAGATAGTTGTTGATCGCAAGGATGGCAGCGTGAGTGTCTTTGTTGACGGAGTTGTGACACGTCGAGAGCAAGATATGAACATACCTGCCTTCATGGAGCTACAGAATGAAGTGGAATTAATGGCGATGAGCCTATAAAAAATATCTTATGGAAAGAACAATTATTTCAAATGTATCGGAGGGACATACTTGTCACCTTCACTTAGATTGTAAGGTGGCTGGCAATGTGCAGGTAGTTCTAAAGGGTAATCGACTTGAATGTCGGCATCAAAGCACAGAGACAAAATGCCTGCATATCCTTCACAGAGTTTTGCAATATGTACGATTGAAGAAGGTTTATCCAATAATCGATATAAGTATATCAAATCAGTGCGCTGATGCTGATTTATCAATCCGTCTGGATAGTCAGGTTGCTCAATCTTGTAATCTTCACCTATCTGCGCGAACCAAAGCCGAGCACAGCTTACAAGATGATTGTAAATCACACCAATTTTATCCTTTCGACCAGGATCATCTGCGTCGAATCTGGGAAAAGTTATAGAGAACTTACAGATAAAGAGTATTTTTTCCATTGTGATTTTTCTGCAAAGTTAATAAAATTAATTAAGGAATGGAGTATTTCAACAAGATATTGTGCGTAACATACACGGAACTGACTGGAGGTAGCGAGCCTGTTATTACAGGTGGTACACTACTGAAGAATGTGAGCCGTGGAAATATTGTCAGCGTACACCGTGGAGGTGGAGAGGGCGGTCAGGCACTTTACGCATGGAGTTCCATTCCTCAGAAATACAAGGCTCGGTATATGGAACGATACGGTGATCCAGAGCAACGAATGAAGAAAGCAATGATGCGTGACCGCATACGGCTTGACAGCGAGGCACGTGAGTTCTTTGAAAACTTCACCTATGAGAAGAACGGCAAGCAGGAACATCTTACAGAGAAACTCATTGAAGAGTACACCATTAATGCAAGTGTACTGAAAGAGCTGTTGAAGATGATGGCACAGCGTAGAGCTATTCGTCAGAGTCTGAACGGCAGCACTGCAGGGGCTTGGGAGGTAATCTATCAGAGTTCTGAAGCTATGCGTGAAGAGTATCAGCACACCCTTCCACAAAATGAAGCGCGACTGAAGGCAAAGATTAAGGCTTTCAAGGCAGATGGCTACAAGAGCCTTATCAGCGGTAAGGTCGGAAATAAGAACACGCAGAAGATAACAGACGAGTTCGGACAGCTACTCATCGCACTGAAGCGTTGCAGGGTTCCAGTCTACACCGATGCGCAGCTCTTTGAAGAGGCAAACTGCCAGGCAGAAGCAAACGGCTGGAAGCCACTGAAGAGCCTTAGCGGTATGAAACGATGGCTGAACAGTGCTGCGATAATGCCACTATGGTACGATGCTGTGCATGGTGAGCAGGCAGCACGACAGAAGTTCGGACGTAAGCACCGTACGGCATTGCCAACGAAGCGTGATGCGCTGTGGTATGGTGACGGTACAAAGCTTAACCTCTACTATCAGGACGAGAACGGCAAGGTGCGCACCACACAGGTCTATGTCGTCATTGATGCGATGAGTGAGGTGATGCTTGGTTGGCATATCAGCGATACAGAGGACTACGAAGCACAATACCACGCATATCGCATGGCAATTCAGACAAGCAAGCACAAGCCCTACGAGATTGTTCACGATAACCAAGGCGGACATAAGAAACTGGATGCTGACGGACTGTTTAAGAAGCTTTGCCACGTGCATAGGACCACGCAACCTTATAACGGTGAGTCAAAGACCATTGAGGCGGTGTTCGGTCGGTTCCAACAACAGGTGCTGCACAAGGATTGGCGATTCACAGGTCAGAACATTACGGCAAAGAAGATGTCGAGCCGTCCGAACCTTGAATTTATTGAGGAGAATAAAGACTCACTCTATACGCTTGAGGAACTGAAAGATGCTTACGCAAAAGCTACTAAGGAGTGGAACGAAATGGCGCACCCTGCATACGGCAAGAGTAGACAGGAAGCCTACGACAGCAGCGTGAATGAGGAAACGCAGCAGGTTACGGCACACGATATGGTGGATATGTTCTGGGTAACGGCTAAGCGTATGAGTACCTTCACCGACCAAGGTATCAGTGTAACCATTAAGAAGGAGAAGCGACAATACGAAGTGATGAGCCAGCCGGGCGTACCAGACCACGAATGGCGCAGGCAGCACACTTACGAGCGGTTTGTTGTTAAGTATGATCCTTACGACTTCGGAAGCGTTCGGCTCTATAAGAAAGAAGCTGATGGCAGTCTGCGATTTGAACGAGTAGCAGAACCTTACGTTGTTATCCATCGTGCGATACAAGAGCAGACAGAAGGCGAAGCTGCGTTCATCAGACAGGAACAGGCAGCCAATACCACTGACCGCATTGAGCGAACAGTTGCAGGACGTGAGATTGAAAAGGCTCATGGTATAATGCCAGAGCAGCACGGTCTGCGTAGTCCAAAGCCTAAGGGAATGACAGCAGCTGAACGCCGACAGATTGAACGTCGTACTGGCATCTATAGCAAGTCTCCAGAAGAGTATAAGATAGGACGGAAGACGAAGCAAGTGAGCCTTGAGGACTGGGCGGAGGTCGAGACGGCAGTGGTTGATATGGCAGCAACGGCAGGAAAGCTATAAAGAAACCGATGATAAGTCATTCTCTTACGCATCAAAAGTGGGTCACTTATGCACTGAAAGTGATAAGGTAATTATAAGCAGCGAGGCAATGCCTCACTGAACCAAGAACAATTAATAAAAAGAACAACAATATGAAACTAACAAAGAACGAAAAAGGACAGATACAGGAGAGCTTGAGACAATACGTCAGCAAGTATCCAAGTCAGAATAAGGCAGCACAGAGCCTTACAGGAACAAGTAGCGCAACTGTGAGCAGCATCTTGCAGGGTAAATGGGAAAATATATCTGATGATATGTGGCGCAACCTTGCATCGCAGTTAGGAACCACGGCAGGAACAGACTGGCAGGTGGTGGAAACAAAAGCCTATCAGGAAATGGTGTTCGCTATGAACGATGCTCAAACAGTCAAGAACGTTACGTGGGTAGTTGGTGAAGCAGGCTGCGGAAAGACAACCACAGCTAAGCTGTATGTAAGTGAGCATGGCGAGGTGTTTTATATTCTCTGTTCAGAAGATATGAAGAAGAGCGATTTTATTCGTGAGATTGCACGCCGTATCGGTCAGAAGACAGAAGGTTACAGCGTTAGAGAGCTGCTCGATCGCATCATTGATGATCTTAATCAGATGAAAGCACCGCTGCTTCTTTTTGACGAGGCGGACAAGTTGCCAGAGCGTGTATTTCACTACTTCATTGACTTGTACAACCGTTTGGAGGATAAGTGTGGTATCGTCTTCTTCTCTACAAGCTATATCAAGCGTCGTATGACAATGGGACTGCGTTACAACAAGTGTGGATACAACGAGATACATTCACGTATCGGTCGCAAGTTCTTTGAGCTGGAGAGGACTGGTGCTCACGATGTCTATGCGGTTTGTATGGCAAATGGCGTAACGGATAAAGCACGCATATCGGAAGTAGTGAAAGACTCTGAAGAATACGAGTTCGACCTACGACGTGTAAAGAAGAGTATTCATAGAGTGAAGCTTATGGCTGCTCAAACAGCGGTAAAACACCATTCAAATAACGTTCAAACCTCAAAACAATGAATAGAGCAATGTCAGTAACCGATATGCTACGTATGAAGAAAGAAACCTATCCATTTGAAGGCGACTGGGCAGATGCCTTCGGAGCACCAGAACGAGGCGGTGTATGGTTCATCTGGGGACGAAGCGGAAGCGGTAAGACCAGCTTTACGATGAAGCTCTGCAAAGAGTTGGCAAAGTACGGAAAGATTGCTTATAACTCCTTAGAGGAGGGTTTCTCACTAACAATGAAGAATGCAATTATGAAAGCAGGTATGCAAGATGTTGCACGGCGGTTTATCCTCATCAGTGAGAGTATGGAAGATCTTGATGCACGTCTTAAGAAGCGTAAAAGTCCAGGTATCATAGTTATTGATAGTTTTCAATACACACAGATGAGCTTTAAGGAGTATCAGGAATTCAAGGCTCGACATCGTGATAAGCTGCTCATTTTTATCAGTCAGGCAGACGGCAACAAGCCTTCAGGTCGCACGGCAGTGAGCGTTATGTTTGATGCAGCACTGAAGATATGGGTGGAAGGTTACAGAGCAATCAGTAAGGGACGCTATTTTGGCAATCTTGGCTATTACACGATATGGAAAGAGCGAGCAGATATATACTGGGGTGAAACAAAACAGTAAAGGCTATGGCAAACAAGCGAGACAACCTATTGTACAAGCTACGAAAGAAAGGAGTGAGAGTACTTACACGAGAACGCACAATCTTCTTCGCTTTTGACAGAGAGCCGTTTGATGTAGTACAGGTGAAACGGCTGTGCAGAGAGTATCATTTTAATGTTCAATTAGAGTTACAATAAAACTATGAGTAAGGAGAAACGAATAATTGAGATTACACCAGGGAAACTTAGCCCAGGTGGTCGAATGACAGAAGTCATAGAAAGCAAAGGCTTCAAATGTCCGTACTGTCAAGGTAATGGCTATCACTGGCAAGAGGACGAGTATCAAGAACCATACAAAAAAGAGTGCCCAATATGCAAAGGTAGCGGTAAACTTGTTGCATTGATAAAAGTTGAGTGGAAGGCTTCAAAAGAGTAGTTATGGAAATGTTAAGATACAAGTCTGTCTGTCCAAACGACAAACCGATGTGGCTGCTAAAGCTACAGATGGCTATCAGTAATACATACTCTTTGCGAGGAATAGAAGATACTGAAGAGGAATGGAAGCAGTTGAAAGACTTTATAGACTGGTTTATATCTAAGTTGTATGTCCGCAAAGACATTGCAGTGAAAAGCGATATAAGCACCTACCTTATGAGAGAAGAAGGTCAGACCCAACTGCTTATCAAACGAAACGGAAAATTAATTCAAACATATTATATCAGTAAGTAAACGAGTAGACGAGTGAATGAGTAAACAAGTTATCAATACTATTAACATGTCAACTTGTAAACCCATAAACTTGTCAACTAAAACAAAAAAGATTATGGCAACTTTTTTAGACAAACTCAAGAAGAGATTGCAAACATGGCATGAGGAACGTGCCGACAGAATGCAGAACAAACGACAGGCACGGCTCGACGCAGAGGCACGTGAAGCCGTACAAGTAATGGAATTTAATGGCGAGCTATATGTGAGTGTACACGGCATACCTTTGTTCGGTCAAAGTGACCTTAGCGATGATCTCACAGAGGCTGTAGCTTCTGGTCGTAAAGCGTATAAAGACTGGAAGGAGGAAAAGCTATGGGAGCGAACAGGAACTACGCAAGGTTTTATACCCTGCTAAAAAAGATGCCTGGTGCTGATAAGGAAACGCTGATCTATCAGTTCACACAAAACAGAACAGTACACCTTCATCAGATGTCAGCAAAAGAGTATGATGCTATGTGTAGACAGATGGAGGATATTACAGGATATGACGAGCGAAGACGTAAGCAATACGATATCCTACGCAAGGCACGTAGCGGAGTTCTTCACCAGTTGCAGATATACGGCATAGATACGACAGACTGGAACCGTGTGGATGCCTTTTGTAAAGACCCACGTATAGCAGGAAAAACATTTAGAGCGTTGACAGTGGATGATCTCAATGCTTTGAACACAAAAATAAGAATGATCATCCGAAAACAAAAAACAGAATAATATGGTAAACATTAAGAATTTAAGCAAGGAAGAGCGTGCGAAGCTACTTGCTGAGCTGCAAGACGAAGAAAAGCAGAGTCGCATTGAACGCCGTGAGACCTATGAGGGGCTGCGTGCTGAAATGATGCACGATGTGTGGCAACGCTTAACACGTATCGTGACTGACGTGCGTGGATTCCACGACTGGTTACAGGGTGAAGTTGAAAGCTTCGTAAGTGTGATGCGTGATTACGGTCAGGTTCGCAAGAACGACCAGCGAAGCTATACGATTACTGATGGCGATTTTCGCCTTGAGATTTCAAGTAATAAGGTGAAAGGCTTTGACGAGCGTGCAGACCTTGCAGCAGAGCGTCTAATCGACTATCTCAAGCGTTATATGAAGCAAAGCGAGAAAGGTTCGGACGATCCAATGTATCAGATGGCAATGACGCTGCTTGAGCGCAATAAGGCTGGTGACTTGGACTACAAGAGCATCTCTAAGCTGTATGAGTTGGAGGATAAGTTCGATAGTGAGTATTCAGAGATTATGACACTTTTCAAGGAGGCGAATGTGGTTCAGAAGAACGCTATCAACTACTACTTCTATCAGAAGAATCCAAAGACCAATGTCTGGGAACGTGTAGAACCAAGCTTCTGTAGGTTATAATATAAAAAACATTAACTAACTCCTGTTTAAGAATAAAACCGCCCATTAATGTGTACGAACACACATTTGGGCGGTTTTTATTTGTAGTAAGCAGATAAAAAGGTGTAAAGACTTGCAAATAAGATGATTATTTGTTAATTTTGCAGATATGAGTAAAGGAAGGGATAGTAAATTGATAGAAGCACGCAACAGAAGGCTATTTGAGCGTTACTTCTACTGGACAGAGGAACGACGCCTCCGTTTCGATGATACTATCCGCATACTTTCCAATGAAGAGTTTTATCTATCTGAAAGCCGTGTGCTGCATATCATTCGTGATATGATTAAACGTGGCGAAACAGTAGATGGTAAACAGATGAAAGCACCGCTCTTTACAGGCTTTCGTGTTACACCTTCACGCCCATCTTCACGCGTAAAGAAGGTTTCTGAACCGTCCTTGTTTCCTTAACCATTTCTGACACCGTACACTCGTACATCATTTCATACACTTTTATTCCGTGCTTCCAAGTAAAGAACTTGGAAGACTTACGCATCAGTGGAGCATCAGCGCCAAGACAGGTTCCCTGTAGTAGCTGGTGCAACTGGTGTCGCATTTCATTACGCTCTCTGACAGCCTGTGTGGTTCCACTCGTAGCGTGAGTGTCATCATAGCAGTCTATGATAAGACGGATGCGAAGCCTACAAGTTCCTTTCTGTGCAAGCTGCCCTATATCGCTCCATTCAGTCTGCGCTTCTTCTATGAGTACTGCAGGGAACGTTAGCGGATACATATCAGTATCCTCGTCCTCTATATTTTCAAGTTGTCCGTAGTCTTCATCAATTACTGAAAGCGACGGCATTTTCTCTTTAAGAAAGTCTATCAGTTGGCAGAGTGTCTGTTCCATATTTATGTTCTACTTACAAGTTCTTTTATTTTCTCTAAGCTCTCATCAAGCATCTTGTTAATCTTTACTGTCAACTCACGGCTATCACCAATGAACTGACGTCGTGGAATGCGTGCTGTGATATTAAGCTTTGTCTTTTTCGTGAGTGCGAGAGCCTTCCACATCTTAGCTCCAGAAGGTAAGTCTTTTGGAAGTTTCCCTTTGCCTTTCACGCCTGATAGCGCATACACCTTAGCCCAAGCCATACGACGCATCTTCTTGGTAATGGTAGGATGTGTGTTGATGGTACCACCCTCGTTGTGAACAGCTGCGTAAGGAACAGGGTTAGATATGGTAACTTGCCCAGGTGATGTTTCACTCTGTATTGAACGCATAAGATGATTGCGTCGAGAGGTAAGAGGAGAGTATTTTGCATCCGTCGTATTGCCGTCCTGTCGTTTCGTACGTTTCCATTGGTGAACTCCTCCATCCGTGAAGCCACCATCTCGAAAATTCTGTTTGAAGTGGTTTGCAGCCACGACACCGACCTTTCGAGGAAGTCTATCTGTCACCTCCTTTTGTATCTCGTCTTTGACACGTGAGATACGCCTTTCTATTTCTTTTGCATCCATAATATAATTTTCCTCGTTTTTTATTTTGTGGAATGAAAATAAATATCTACATTTGTGGTGTGGAGGGAGCGTTTAATCCCTATTAGGACACGTCCTCCATTCCAGCCAGAGTGTTTACTCTGGTTTTTTTGTTAGCAATATTCCCTTTTTATTGAGACAATATATCACTTTAAACTTTCGATATTGTGAAGTTCCTCTCAGTCCATAAAATTTATTATATCCTTCTTCAAAGATGGAATAATTAAAATTATCATTTGGGAATAGCAATACTGCGACTTCTGTATTAGGCTTCGATGCACAATGTTTCAAAGCTTGTCTAATGTTATTTGAAGTACCCGTCTCTGCACCAGCAATTTCAAACAACATATTATCCCAAGTTCCTTCTGTATTCTTCTTAAATAATACAGTATGATCCTCCTTTTCCAAAACTACTTTATGCCCATTCTGAAAGCCAACCTCTTGAACAGTTGTCTCATACCATCCTTTTTTCTTATCAAAGCTATGCTCAATATGTGTCGCTTTAAGTCCAAAACTCTTGGCATCAAACTCCACATCTTTATATAAAGGGTTATCTTTATATTCAAGATATTCATTTCGTCTCTGTTCTCTTTGTTCAGATGGAATGGCAGCATCTACATAAGGACAATTATAACAATCCTTCTTCCTATTCATGAAGAGTGTCATAATCCGCCCTTTAACACCAGGCTTATAAAAAGAACATTGACTACACTTATCAGGGAAATACGGATGAGTGTCGTTGAATGTGTGCCCATCTTTACCAGGGTTGTTTTCAAGTCCTTTTTGTGGCAGAGGGGTGTTCATATCAGCAGGACGATTTACAGGGTCGTCAGTAGCTTCAAGGGAACACTTACAGTTCCATCGGTCGCCAGGGTGATGATCGTTCCAGAAAGGATCATCAATGGGCAGGGTAAGTTTTGCTGTCCAATAGTTGCGATGACTCCCTTCAGGGCTTGGTGAAGTCGTCGGCATCCATCGTAGGTTAGGCAGGATATCCTTGTTACGTTCAAACTCACGCCAGTCTGCAGCGTTGTGCGCACGGATAACAGCAGTGTCATACTCTGTACGAATCCACGCACCGACGTAATGTGAGGTAATTCCCTTTACATCGTCAGCCCATTGACGAAAAGGCTTCAGCTTACCATCACTGTCTAGCAGGTTCTTCGCAACCTCTCCAGCCAATGAATGTACTTTGAACGCAGCAAAGATCTCATTAGAATGGCGCAGGGCACGATAAAACTCCTCATCGTGTGTACTTGTGGTATTGCTCTGTGTAAGTCCCTCCACAGTCGCCTCATTGATAACTTTAACAACAGCCGACCATAATCCAGGATCAATGCCTTCAGCTAATTCAGGCTTGTTATGGATTCTTTGTAGAAAAGCCTGCACAACATTAAATGAGATAGCTGGGCTTTCGTTGTGGAAATGACTATGCCCAAAGCAAGAGCAATGCTCACCATAATAGAGCGTATCAATCATCAGTTTGCCCCTTTGTCTGGGGCGAGTCCGAAAAAACTTTTCAAATGCTGTTTGAACGCTGTTTTATCAGTGTTTTTGTCTTGCTTCTTTTTGTCATCCTCATTACCCTGCAAATCAAGTTGCTCTCTGAATGCAGCTTTTGTAGCCTCTTTCTCCTCCTTCAGCTGTTTGTAGTTATCAGGCTTAGCAACGCAGAATGTTTCATAGAGATAGTCGTCATCAATCGGAAGACCCATTGATGACAGCTTCTGAACGATGTCTATCTGCTGAGCTGGGTTAATCTTGTCTTTCTTTGCATAGACAAATTCACCACCTTCCACATTGAAGCCAAGTGAGGCGAAAATAGGTCGCATATCATAATTGAGAATATCAAGAATGAAATCGCGATCATCAGAGTTCATCTCGTCCTCTTCCTCCTTGTGTACAGAACCGAGAGCCTGCGTACCAGTTGACTTAGCGTCTGTGGTGAGCGTGTTTCCCAGCACACGTATAGACATCTTTGAGTCCCAGTACTCAGCAAAAGTTCTATAAAGGTCGCTGGAACCAGTCTTATTACCAGCCTCTACAAGTTTCAGCTCGCTTTCTTTTGGATGGATGTATGCTGCATTTGCACCCTGTCGACGTGCATCAGCAATGACACGACGGCGTGCTTCCTCATCTCCTGCATCGTAAGTGTACTCACGAACAGGCATACCGAATATATTACAGAACTGTGCCCAGTCAGACATATCTCCACGCTTGTAGAGTACAGCAGGCAGCAGCTCTGCATAAATACCAAGGTCACGTTCACTCCCAACGAAAAGCATATCAGGGAAGTCATCAATAGGCACGCCATCCATTGAACCTTGATACTTGAGCAGCTTACGATGTATAGGGTCATAGTGCTTGCGATTGATAAGGTCATAACGGATATTACCTTCCTCATTGAGATAGAACTGTACGAGGGTGAAGCCCCAGAACTCTGACATTACAAGGTCTTTCCTCAGCTGTTTGAACCAGGGTGATTTTATCTGATTGTTGATTGCATCATCAGGTACACCATTTCTTCTAAACTCAATAGGAATCTTCGTTACGCCTCGCATACGTTTTGCAATGACTCCAGAGAGATGAAGGTCAAGAGAAGCACTGTCATACATATCGTACAGACGTGCCCTATTGGAGAAATCTATTCCCCTTGCAGCCTTAACAGATTGCATATACGCATTCATGTCAAACATGAATATCTCTGGCATCTGCAGAACGATGTCTGGCTGTCTCATTCCTTGAGGAACGAGCATTCCACCTTGTATTATTTTGCCTTGCTTAGGGCTGTTTTTCTTTTTTCTATTCATTGCAATGTTGGTCTTAAGCCGTCAGCTTGTATCTGCCAACGACTATTGTTCTTAAGTTCATCTTCAGGCATCAATGGAGCACCATCAATCGTTACGTCTCCTCCCATTACGCCTTTCAGCCATTCTATAGCACGCTCATATCTATCCTGGCGTATCTTCGCAATCTTATAAGGGTTATGCTGTGTGAAGATGTGATAGATAGCTATATCAAGTGCAAACATAAGAATGAGAGGGTGCCTGTCTTCCCCTCTTGCTGAAAAGATAGCGTTACAATCATAAATCTTGTTCAGATATCCTCGCATTTCACTTACCGCTCTATCCTCACATATCTCAACTATCTGAGGATCATAAGTTGGACTTTCTTTACGCAGCAGCGCATCAAGTATCTCGCGGTGAATACTTGCATCATAGTCTTCTATATTGATAAAGTTATTCATAATCACATCTTATAAGGATTTTGCTCATCCATTGTATGAAAACTGATAGTTATAGTGGGTTCAACCTCTGCCATCTTCTCATCTAACATTGTGATTCCACCTTCAAGAGAGTCAGGTCCATCAGCAGGGTATGGCAAGTTAAGTTCAAAAAGTTTGCACTGGTTGATAAGCTCCTGCATCATAGGGTTGTCTTTTTCCTCTTCATTGAACACCCATTGACAATTACGATCAATTGGTTCAAGGTTAGCTTCGATACGTGTTGCTTTATCAGCTTTCTTTCGTCCATCACTTCGTATAAAAAGTGTTGTTTTTCGTCGCTGCTGCTCCTCACGTAGTAGCGGCTTGAACACCTGTTCGTAGAAAGGGTCTTGCAGTTTATTGTTCTCTATATACCAATATACAGGAACCTTGCCTCCTACGTATTTATCAAGTTCAAAGTACCAGCCAATGAAGTTTGCATTTGTCTCGTGAGCCAAAAAACCTTTTATAATGTAGTAGACACCTTTATACTTGCCAATTAGCCAAAGAGACTTGGTAGACGAACCTTTCTTTTTGCTGTCAGAATAAGCAGGGTCTCCATATCCGATAAGGAACTTAAACTTAGACAAAGCAGGAACCTTTCCAAATGGAAGATTACGGAAAATCTTACCTTCTGAAACAGGGTTATTGAAGTACTCTGCTTGTACGGCTCTTGCAGATATTCCTGCAAGAACAGTATCAATCTGCTCTTCTGTGTTCTTGACAGGCCAAGTAGATTTTCCACTCTTATCGCGGATGTTAACAATATCCCAGCTCTTTGCTATTGCTCCAGCACGTGCAATACAACAGTCTTTAGCAATGATGTTACCGCACCATAGAACAAGAGTCGGCTCAGAGATGGAACGTGTTGGATAGAGTGCGCCTTCAAACCAATCCCACTTCTTTTTAAGCGTTTCAGGGTTACGACAATCTTCATCAGTGTCATAGTCATCAAGATAGATGACATCAGGGCGAACAGCTTCATTTCTTGCACCACGTGGGGCACTACCAGCACCAAGTGCAACGAACTTAGCACCACAGCGACATGTGAAGTCTGTTTCCGTCCATTGCCCTACAAGCTGTTGAATGCCATAAAATTGCTTAATACGTGGGTTGTTCTCAAAATTAAGTCTGAAAGGTGTAAGTAAACGTGTTGCTGAAGTTATAGTTGCCGAAGCTAACACAATGAACCTTTTACGCCCAGTGAGTGCAAGATACATCAAGACAAACATAGAAATCGTGGACTTTGCCAGCTCACGACTCCACGAAAGAACTTCGTACCATTCATCGTGTTCAATAATACGACGGATAGCACGCACGTGAAAAGGTGCAAATTCATATTTAGCATACTTGGGAAAGAAATACTGAATCCATTTAAGAGGGTCTTGTTCCAGTTCCTTTCGTCTGCGTTCAATGTCACGTCTTGACAGCCCATTCTCAACAGGCATGTCAGAGGTGAATGATTTATGGAACTCTTCCCAGTTCCTTAATGCAAGTCTTTCTTCCTGTGTCATTTTGCTTTTGCCATTTGGTCCTTGATGAACGCATCAAAGAGGTTGTTAAACTGCTTAGCTGCATCAATATCAAGAGGACGTAACCAAGACAGAAAGCGCATAGCGACACTGATGCAGTCTGCAACACCAACATCACTTTCTAACTTTTTGACAGCACCAGCGAGCTTAGCAAGCGCATCGGCCTCCTGTGCTGTAGCAAACCTCTTACCTTCTTCACGATTTTGAATATTGTTGTTGATTTCAATAATCTGTCTCTGGAACTGTGCTATAATTTGGTCAGGTGTGATTGTAAATGAAGCCTTAAGTTCCTCCCAACCTCCTTCACGTACCCAGCGAGAGACAGTCTGCCTTGTAGTTCCGACTTTTGCAGCTATCTCCTCTTGTGTGCAACTTCCCTCCATATAGAGAGACTTTGCAATACCTTTTTTGTCTATATTCGTCTTTGTCATATTGCCTAAATCTTTTGCAAATATCTTATATTTTATGGACTTTTTGAAATCCATTATTTATAACAGCACTGTCTGTTTGCACCATAAAATCAGCTGTTTGCGCTATGAATTTACGATTTTGTCACTCCCAGAAAAAACATGATATTTGCATCAAAAATTGAAATAATGAGTTCAAACTTTTTCAACATTATACCTGGTAATGGAACTGTAGCTATCCTCTTATATGGAGAGGTCGGTAATGGTCAGCCTGTAGACAGCGGACGAGTGGTCAGTGAACTACTTGCCTTGCAAAGTCAGTATGATAAGATTGATGTACGCATCAATAGCAATGGTGGTGATGTTTTTAGCGGAATAGCCATTTACAATGCTCTTCGCACATCCACGGCAGACATTAATATATATGTTGATGGTGTTGCTGCCAGTATTGCTGCTATTATTGCTCTTTGTGGTAAGCCACTCTATATGAGTCCGTACGCTAAGCTCATGCTTCATAGTGTAAGTGGAGGTACGTGTGGCAATGCTTCAGATCTGCGTAGAATGGCTACTGTGATGGAGGAACTTGAACGTAACCTTGCAGGTATGATTGCTACACGTTGTGGAATGAACCCAGAAGATGTGTCAGCAAAGTTTTTTGACGAGGTTGACCACTGGATAAGTGCACAAGAAGCAGTTGAAATGAAACTTGCAGATGGGGTGTACGATATGCAGGATGATGGAGAACCAGCACCTAAAACTCATGAAGAGATATATCAATATTTCAATAACAGGTTGACTAATCAACCAAAAAACTATCAAAACATGGCATTAATAGACCAATTAAAGAGCATCCCATCATTTAGCAATATCAATGATGAGGCTGCAATTGTGAACAAAGTCAGAGAGTTGGCAAATAAGGCAACCAAGGTGGATGCGCTTGAAACAGCCAATGCTGAGTACAAACAGCAACTTCAGTTATCTGAAGCAAAGGAACAGGAGGCTATCATCGACCAGGCGATTAGCGAAGGTCGTATTACCGCAGAACAGAAGGCACACTATGTTAAGCTTATGGCTGCAGACCGTACTACTACAGAAGAACTCTTGAACAGCATCAAGCAGACGCCTAAGCCTCGTGCTGCTTCGTACATCAATCCAGATAGTACTGGTGGTGACAGTTTCACCAATAAGACTTGGGACGAACTTGACAAGGCTGGACGTCTTGGTGACTTGAAGAGTCAGAACAAGGACCTTTTTGCAGCCAAGTTCAAGGAGAAGTTCGGTGTAGATTACCGAGAGTAAGAAATACAATACAAATTTAAAAGATAAGAAACTATGGCATTAAACAAAGAAATCTGGCAATCCGACATCGTAGAGAACTTCTACCCTGACAATTCCTTTGCTTCTAAGAGTGTTGACGACTCTGTGTTTGTTGAGAACCACAAGGTACACATTCCTAACGCTGGTGCTCCTTCAAACGTAGAGAGGAACCGCACACAGAAGCCTGCTACAAGCAAGCAACGTGCTGACAACGATCTTGAGTACGATATGGACGAGTTGACAACTGACCCAGTGTACATTCCAAATATCGACATGGTAGAGCTCAGCTATAACAAGCGCAATTCTATCTTGAGCAATGACCGTGCTCAGTTGCAGGAGGCTGCTCATCTTAATTTGCTTGATCGTTGGGGTCAGGGTGTTGCCACAACTAACATCATCAGTACAACAGGTACATCCAAGACGGCTGCTCATACTTCATCTGTCGCTACTGGTATGCGTAAGACTATCTGTAAGGCAGATGTGCGTAAGCTTATGACCGCTATGGATGCAGACAATGTTCCAGAGCAGGGACGTTACCTCTTGCTTGACGCGTTTATGTATGCTGACTTGTTAGCAGACCTTGCTGAAAAGGATCAGTTTATGTTCCTTAACTCTGCAGATCAGCAGAAGGGTATCCTTGGAAACCTCTATGGCTTCAACATCATGAAGAGAAGTCGAGTTCTTCGCCTTAACAACGGCACTAAGAAGGTGCTTGGCTGGGATAAGCAGGGCGTAGCAGATGAACTTGCAGCAGCTCTTGCTTGGCACGAGAATTCTGTCAGCCGTGCTATGGGTGAGGTCAAGATGTTTGACTCAACAGATAATCCTCTGTACTATGGTGATATCTACTCGTTCTTGCTCCGTACTGGTGGCTGTGTACGTCGTTACGACAAGAAGGGTGTCTACCTTCTCGCAGAATCTTTAACCGCTTAACTTGTGAGTTATGTTACCGAGAATTAGAATTAGATACATGAATGGCCTACTGGGCACCGTCGGGGAAAGTCCCGACGGCCTGTTCGCCTTGGTATGTAGTGCGACTGCTGTCAATGACTCGTTTGCTCTGGAACGTGCTTACACTATTCAGAGTATGGACAGTCTGACGGCACTCGGTATCACTGCAGCTAATAACGCCAGACTTTACAAGCATATCTCAGACTTCTACACAGAGGCAGAGAATGGTACAAAGCTGGTAATCTTCGGAGTTGATAAGACCAAGAGTATGACGGAACTCTGCGACCGCCAGACTGGAGCAGTAAAGAAGCTTATTGTTAGTCAGAATGGTGTATTACGTGGTGTCTTCGTAGCACGTGACAATGCAACAAAAGTTTCTGCTACAGATGGCTTGGATGCAGACGTATTTACAGCCTTAACAAAGGCACAACAGACTGCAGAATGGTCAACAACTGACCTGTATGCTCCTTTATTCTTCATCTTGGAAGGACGTGGTTATACAGGTACAACGCTGAAAGACCTTAGCAACGAAACGTACAATCGTGTCGGTGTTCTGTTGGGTGACACGGAAGCTGACTCACAGGGTGCATGTGTCGGTACTTTAGCTGGTCGGTTAGCAAGTCTTCCAGTGCAGCGTAATATTGGTCGTGTCAAGAATGGAGCATTGAAAACAACTCTGCTCTATGTTGGCAAGAAGAAGGTAGAAGAGGATAGCGAAGTTATCTCTTCTATTCACGATAAGGGTTATATCACAGCACGAAAGTATGTTGGACGCAGTGGTTATTTCTTTGCCGACGATCGACTCGCGTGTATTGAGACTGATGACTATGCGCATTTGTCAAACCGTCGTGTCATTGATAAGGCTTATCGTATTGCCTATAACACACTGTTGGATATGATGCTGGATGAGTTGGAAATCAATTCCGACGGCACAATGCAGACAGGGGTTATTACAAGCTGGCAGCAGACAGTAGAGAACGCTATTAATCGTTCTATGACCGCTGCAGGAGAATTGAGTGCCGGTAATAACGGCGAAGGTTGTTCTTGTTACATAGATCCAAAACAGAATGTGGTTGCGACCTCAAAGGTTGAAATGACATTGAAGGTTCGTCCATTCGGTTATGCTCGCTATGTTGATGTCAACCTTGGTTTCCAAGTAACAACAGTATAGACATGGTAAATACTAAAGAATACGGCTGGTCAGATGTGACCGTAGTTGTTGCAGGTAGGCCTGTAACTGGACTTCGAGGCGTGAAATATGGCTCGAAGCAAGAGAAAGAACTGCTGTATGCCAAAGGCAACAAGCCTCACGGTATTCAGCATGGCAATATAGATTACAGTGGTGAACTGACATTACTGCAGAGCGAGTACCAAGCTTTGAAGAGTGCTGCTAATGGCAATATCCTCAATATGAGCTTTGATATCGTTGTGGCTTACGGAAATCCTGAAAACGGTGATCCTATCACAACAGACATTCTCAAAGGAGTGGAGTTGACAGAAGATCAGACAGAATGGAAGCAAGGTGACAAGTTTCAAGAAAAGTCTCTGCCATTCATCTACATTGACCAGAAGAGTTATTAACAATCAAATATCGAAAATATGAATTATTCAAAAGAAGATATCAATAAGTGGAAAGCCACGCACGGTGATTTGTTTGAAATCAGCGTAGAGGGCAAGTCTTGTGTGTTGCATAAGCCTACACGCCAAGACCTGAGCTATGCCAGCGTAATCAAAGACCCTATCAAGATGAGCGAGGTCATGTTGAAGCAGCTCTGGGTTGCTGGTGATGAGGAAATCAAAACCAATGATGAACTCTTCATGGCAGTAGTTGCCAAGATGGATGAGGTCTTGAAGGTAAAGGAGGCTGAGATAAAAAAACTTTAGAGGAGGCCGGGGTTGATGACTTTGACAACGCCCAGGATATTATCTTCATAGATACAATGCTGCGCTACTATCTAAGCATTGACCCTGAACTCCTACCAGACGAGAAATGGGCATCAACACTCAGCGCACTCAAAGAGATTAGGAAAATAGAAAAGGACTCTAATGGACAGCGTACTTAAGTTTTTAATCAAACTACAAGCAGATGGTGGTAATGTTCTGACGGTTGCACGTCAGACATCCACTCAGCTGGACGATATATCACGTAAGGCACGTACTACAGGTGCACGCCTGCGTGAGGCTTTTTCATTTTCGACACTCAAGAGTTCGCTGATGTCCATTCCAGGAATGGAACTCCTTACCAACCCTTATGCCCTTGTTGCTGGTGCTGTTGGTGCTATTACTAAGATAGGTGCAGAAGCAGAACAAACAGCCGTTGCCTTTACAACCTTAGTAGGAAGTGAGACAAAAGCTAAGGGAATGCTTGATGAAATTTCCAGATTTGCAGCAAAAACTCCATTTGGTAAGTTAGATCTGACAGAGAATGCGAAGACTATGCTTAACTTCGGAGTGGAGACAGAAAGAGTTCTACCACTTCTTAAGCAATTAGGAGATATCTCTGGTGGTGATAAACAAAAATTGCAAAGTCTATCATTAGTACTTGGTCAGGTGTCAGCAGCTGGTAAGTTGGCTGGACAGGATAACCTGCAGTTTATCAATGCTGGTTTTAATCCGCTTCAGGAACTTGCAAAGATGACAGGTGAATCTTATGCGAAGTTGCAGGATAGAATGTCAAAGGGACAAATTACTTTTGAAAATGTTGTGCAGGCAATTCAACACGCTACTGGAGAAGGTGGAAAGTTCTTCGGCATGATGGATAAGAAATCTCAGACGGTAGCTGGTAAGTGGAGTAATATTATAGATAATGTTCAAACCAGTGCAGTGAATATGTTTAATCAGGTAAAGTCTCCTATTGGAGATTTTTTGGACTTGATTAACGAAGCTCTTCCGCATATTACTACTATAATTGAATCACTGTTTTCTCACTTGGTTGCAGGAATACGTTTTGTGGTTCAATATCGAACAGAGTTTGCTATACTGGCAGGAGTTATTGGGACTGTTTGGGCTATCTCTAAAGCCTATTCTGCAGCTCTTCTTATTTATCAAGGGGTGATGACTGCTGTTACAACTGCAACTAAAATATGGACAGGTGTTCAGTGGTTACTTAATATTGCGATGGATGCAAACCCTATCGGACTTATTATCATAGGTATCGCTGCTTTAGTCGCAGCAGTTGTCTATTGTTGGAATAAGTTTGCTGGATTCCGTGCTTTTATCCTGACAATGTGGGACACATTAAAGGGTTTTGGTAATATCATCAAGGATTATATCATCAATCGCTTCAATGAGATGCTTGCAGGACTTGGCAAGCTTGGTGAAGCCTTAAAGAAACTATTCTCTGGAGACTTTCAAGGAGCAGCAGCCTCTGCGATGGAAGGATTTAAGAAGTTGTCTGGAGTTGAGAGTACTGCCAAGGCTATCAATGGAACCAAACAGCTTGTGAGTGGTGTTGGAGGGAATTTTCAGACACACCTTCGACAAGAACAGCAGAAGGACAAAAAGACATCTTCTGCTAAGAAAGAGAATAAGATAAGTACCCCTGGATTAAGTGGTAGCACAGGTGCCGTCGTTTTTGGAGAAGGTGAAAGCAAAGGCAAGAAGGGAAAGAAAGGTAAGAAGGGAAAGAAAGGTGGTCGTAAGTCTGCAGAGGAACTCGCTACAGGTGGCACTCGCAACACTTCCATCACTATGCACATCGGAAAATTCTTCGATAATATCAATGTTTATATGAACGATAAGACTGACACTGCGGAACTTGAGCGAACTATTCTGCAAAGTATGAACCGAGCGTTAGCTATAGCAGCAAGTACAGACAGATGAACAAGATAGCACGATTTGCACTCGAAAACATAGCTCTGAGAGTTACAGGTAACAAGATTCCTCCTTACTGGCTGTTCAATGTGAATAAGCTTAGAGAGGTGGACGAAGAGGAATATAATGAAATCAAGTCAATGAGTGATGAGGAGTTGGAAGATACTGTTCGCACTAATGCACTTGGTATACCAATGCAACTACCTCTTCGTCTACGTCTTGAAGAAAGTGGTGCGAAGGAGTGGCTTTTGCCAATTGAGCCGATGATTAGTCTGCAAGGTCAGAATATCATCGTGCGTAGGCACGTGAACAAAGGTGCTGTAAAAGGAAGCATTAAGGAGCGGTGGTCACAAGATGATTATACTATCAGTATAGAAGGTATCCTTATCGGTGAAAATGGTAAATATCCTGAGGAAGACGTAAGCCGTTTACGCTCATTCTGTGAAGCTGGACGAGTGACAGCGTTAAACCCTTTGCTGGAAATATTCGGTATATCACATCTTGTCATTGAAAGCTGGGAGATTCCTTTCACAAGTGGCTCTTCTAATCAGAACTATACGCTGAAGGCATATAGTGATGACATATATAAACTTCTCTTAAATCAGCAGGACTTAAAACGATAGGCTTATGTACACAATGGCTTACGACATAGAGATAGGAGGCTGGCACGTTGGAATGCTTGAC
Source organism: uncultured Prevotella sp. (assembly GCA_963540415.1). Classification (GTDB taxonomy): domain Bacteria; phylum Bacteroidota; class Bacteroidia; order Bacteroidales; family Bacteroidaceae; genus Prevotella. The sequence goes on along the minus strand of CAUTPS010000016.1, from coordinate 9,480 downwards.
AGTGTTGAGGTGCATCGAAGTGTCGAACTACTTGCTGATACGGCAACTATAACACTACCAGGTGCGCAGTATAATGTAGCCTTGGATGTTGAAGATAAACTTCACAGAGGTGATAAGGTTATTATTCGCTTTGGATATAAGGAAGAAGGCTTAAAGGAGGAGTTCACTGGCTGGCTGCAACAAATCAGTACAGATGGTGGCAATATTAAGCTGACTTGTGAGGATGATCTGTACACCTTTCGTAAGGAACTCAAAAACGAAGTACTGAAGAAAGTTTCACTTGCTGATCTTCTTAAGAAGGTGGTGCAGGGAATTGGGAAGAACTACTCTATTCAATGCTCTTACAGCTGGATCTATGCTAAGTTTGTCATTCACAATGCTACTGGATATGATGTACTTAAGAAGATGCAGGAGGAATGTGGTGCAGATATATATCTTTCTAATGGCGTTTTACACGTACATCCTCCAGGTGAGGTTGTCGGGGTGAACCGCTTTTATAACTTTGCGCTGAATGTGGAGGCGGTTAATCTGACCTATCGACAAGCAGCTGATCGCAAGGTTCGTGTAGTGGTTAAAGCTCTTCTTCCTGACGGAACAGTAAAAGAGGTAGAGGTCGGAGCTACTGGTGGTGAGAAGGTAGAAATAAAATGTCCTACTTCTGATGCTGCAAGTATGAAACTTCGTGGCGAACTTGAAGTTAAACGTCGTAGTTTTGACGGCTATGACGGAAGTATCACGACGTGGCTCATACCTGAATGTGTTCCTGGCGATATGGCGTGGCTTTATGATGCGGATTATCCACGTAAGGATGGCTGCTACTTTGTAAGAGCAGTAACAACAACTTTCAGCAGAGACGGTGGTAAACGAAAAATAGAACTTGGATTCAGATTAAGCTAAGGATATGGATCAATATAAGGAATTAAGAGAAAGGTTGCGAGGTGTAGCACCACAGCAAGAGATGACTGTACTACAAGGTATCGTTAAGAGCGTAAGCGGTCGTACTTGTGATGTGGAAATAGGAAGCCTTCTCATACCAGATGTTCGCCTTCGTGCATCTGAAACAGATGATAATGGAGAGATGCTGATAGTTCCTAAAGTCGGTACTGCTGTCATCATTGGGAGTCTGTCAGGAGACTACACAAGCCTTGTCGTCTTAGCTGTGGATCATGTTGAATCTATAACGATAAATGGAGGTAAGCTTGGAGGACTGATTAATATTGAGGATTTAACCAAGAGACTTAATGAACTGGTTAAAGCTGTCAATAGCCATACACACCAGGGTACTCATGGTCCAACAGGTCCACCTCTGACTAAGGCGCAGGAGTTTAAGAAAACTGATTATGAAGACGTAACTATCAAACATTGATATGAAAGGTATTACATTGATAGACTATGAAGTGGTTATACAACCGCATCGAGGACCAGACGGAAAGATTATTTCTGGTCTGGTTATCGGTGACACACTGCATCAGAATCAGGCTTTGATTCTTCACTTACATAAGGGAGAGTTGAAAGAACGACCGATGACAGGCTGTGGTATCAGTGATATGCTGCTTGACAATGATCCTATTTATTGGAGAACGCTCATCAGAGAGCAGCTGGAGATGGACAGACAAACTGTGACTAATATAAAAATAACAACCAAAAGCATCGAAATAGATGCACAATATTAAACTTAAGCAATATGCAAAGAAACACGAAGGAATGGATACAATACGGCTCAGCCATATTTCTGCTTGCAAGTGGTGTGGCAATGGCTTTTCTGAGTTTTTTCTTTAATGGAGGCGATGTTAAAGACAGCGTGCTGTGGTATGTGTCGCAGACTTTGGTCTATGCCGGCTCAATCTTCGGTGTGGGTATCTACATTCAGAGTAAATGGGGAGATGTGAGAAATTACATCGACCGAGTTGTCAACTCCAAGAACGGAAAGGAGGAAGAATGAGAACGATTAAATATATTGCGGTACACTGCACTGCAAGTCATCAGTCACAGACTATTGAGAGCCTACGACAGGAATTCCTCCGTAAAGGATGGGTTAATCCTGGATACCACTATGTCGTAGCACCAGATGGCAGAATCACCCAGCTGCTTGATGAAGACAAGGTGAGCAATGGCGTGAAGGGGTTTAATTCCGTTTCTATCAATGTAGCATATATTGGTGGAATAGACAGAATGGGCAAGCCTGCAGACAACCGCACAGATGCACAGAAAGCAAGTCTTCGCACACTGCTTAGTATGCTGCACAAGAAGTATCCTATAGCTGTAATTCAAGGACATCGTGACTTCTCGCCAGACTTGAACCACGATGGTAGAATTACCTCTAACGAATATATTAAGGCTTGCCCTTGTTTCGATGCAAAGACTGAGTACGCAAACATCTAACAACAACAATATGAAAACATTTAAAGCATTATTAGCAGTTATCCTTACTGCTTTCCTTTTCTCTGCATGCTCGCATAAAGTCTATGTGCCTGTAGAGAGTGTTAGCACCGACACGCTGCACATTGTCAGTCACGATACTATAAGAGTTACGGAACGTTTGACGCCAGTGTCACTTGCATTACCTGAGTATCATCAGGAGCGTGCAACGAAAGACTCAGTTTCAGTTTTGCAGAATGCCTTGTATCGCTCAACGGCAAGAATACATAACGGTATCCTCACACACATATTAGAAAGTCTGCCAGGAGCTAAGGTAGAAGGTCTTACAACAGTGCATGACACAATCCGAATAACGATACACGATAAGGATCATAAACAATATAAAGAGAAACCAAAGATTATTTACAAGGAAAAGAATTTGAGCTGGATTGAAAAACGTGCGATGGAAACAGGCTTTGTCGCATTCGGTGTCCTTGTGATGTTAGCTCTTTATTTCGTAATAAGATGGAAGTTCAAGTAAAAGATGGTCAGACCTTGGCTGATATAGCCATACAGGAGTATGGCTCGCTGGAAGCATTGCCTGCTTTGGCTGCTGCGAACGGTATCGGTATGGCTGAAACGTTAGCAGCAGGAAGCAGATTGCAACTTCCTGACGTAAGTTACAACCGATTAATACAACAGTATTGCAAGGCTAATGATGTATCTCCAGCGACAGAGAGAGGTATGACGGATGTCAAGTTAAGGGTATTCAGTGGTGAGTTCTCGCCACAGTTCAATTAAAGTAAACAAAATATGGCTCGTAGTATAGCAGAGATAAAACAAACAATGACAAATGCCTTTATGGCGGATGGTACAGTAAGAGAACGATACGGACTATCGGAGAACGATACCTTTGATGATAGTTTCTCTGTGGTTAGTATCGAGAATATTCTGTTTTACATCGTGGCTGCCTGTAGCCATGTACTGGAGGTTCTGTTCGACCAGTTCAAGGCGGATGTAGACGATAAAATCAGTCGTGCTGTAGTAGCAAGTGTACCTTGGTACTATAAGATTGCAAAAGAGTTCCAGTATGGTGATGCTTTAATCTTTAATGAGGCGACACAGCAATATGGCTATGAACAGGTATCTGAGAAGAAGCGAGTCGTCAAGTATGTTGCTGTACGCGATAGAGGAACTTCCGTAGAGATTCTTGCTTCTGCTGAAGCAGGAGGGCAGCCGGCCATTCTTTCAGAAGATGTTTTAACAGCATTCAAACAGTATTTGAATCGTGTTAAAATAGCAGGTGTTGTGCTCTCTGTTCGCTCGTTGCCTGCAGATAGAATAAGTATCAATGCAACTATACACGTCGACCCATTGGTGATTGACAGAACAGGTGTAAGAATAGCAGACGGCAGTTATGCTGTAGAGGATGCTGTGAACGCCTATGTCAGAAAGATTATCTATGGAGGCACTTTCAACAAAACGAAATTGGTTGATGCTATACAGAATGTGGAAGGTGTGCAGGACGTGGAACTGCATATCTGTAAGTACAGCACGGATGGGACTATATATAAAGAAATCAACGGTAATAATTACACCGCTGTTGGTGGAAGTTTTGTTACTATGAACCTAAGAAATACATTGAACTATGTGGTATAAGTTAGATATCATCAAACTTGGCTTTCAGCTGTTACCTCCTATATTGAGAAGCAAGGTGCTTGTAGCACTACTCAAAGCGATGCTGCGTGGAATAAGGGACTTGTATAACCGATTCTATAGCTACCGTTCTCATGTGTTGAATCGTCTCAACATAACGGCAGGTGTTCAGTATATAGAGAAGACCCTAAATGATGCCTTCTTTCTTTCAGAGCATCAAATTTACATCGTCTCTGCTGATCAGAGAGTACAGACTGTTTTACATTTCAAGAGTGAAGGTCTGACCCCTGTTTATGTGAGTGGTAATCCTTCGCTGTATGTCAGAGCGTATGATGATGTCCCTAAGCAGCCTTCTTTCATTGTCTATGTACCGTCATTCCTATGTACATCAATAGATGCTGCAGAAGACAAGTATGGAGGGCAGAATTTGACAACTATATTAAACCTATTGAATCATTATAAACCTGCGGGACGCTCTTTCCGCATAGAAATATACGAATATGAATAAGATGCTCTTTAGTGAGGGAGGACAACCTCTCTACATCGATGATCTCAAAACATTGCAGGAGAATCCAACTAATCAGATGTCTGCACTTCTTCAGGCTCTTGGTGCTAACACATCAGCCTTTCTGCTTGAACGCTTCCAAGGAGAGTTGAAGAAACTTAATGAAGGGGATAAGACTACTACTTTTCAAACTAAGAAGAACTGGTTGGTGCTTGATGGAATCATTTATGAAATAAAGGAAACTACACTGGTTGCTCATAGTTGGAATGATCCATTATATGTTGGTGTTAGAAAATCTACTTCTGATGTACGCACATTTGAGGATGGCCAGGAACGTGCCTGTAGAGAAACTGCAGAGGCTTTTCTGACACTTGAGAAAACAGAAGGTGTCTTTGATGTCAGTGAACTGAAGACGCTCTTTGATCTTATAGCTCCGATGTTAGTAGATAGGCTTCCAGAAAGTGAATATCGGAACGTGGGATGGTTTCTGAAGAATGGTTACACGGGGCAAGCTCTAAGAAGAGTAGAATCTGGTTATACGCTTATAAAGGTAAATCTGCAAAGTGACAAGTCCGAATGGACTGATGGTCCTGGAGTTGTTTTTGAGTACCCAACAACACGTGCTGTTGTTCCACCTATTATGTCAGGGGCTATTGTTGTCGGAGTAAGTTCGAATAATGATCAGACACAGATTGTTCATGTACAGGTGCTATCTGGCAAAGGTAAGCTCATTGGAAACTTAGGAGCATCCAGTCTTCCTTCTCCAGCGAACTGTCCAATTAATACATATTTCATCATTCCAAAATAAACACAGTAATGGATACAATATACAGCCTGCTCAAACGAGCAAAGGAACTCAAAGAGAAGAGTCAAGTAGACAGCATTACGCCTGAAGAGGTTGGTAAGCTGCACGAGGATACATTAGCATACATAGCTTCATTGGAACAGTCTACTGATGGACTTGGCATTAAAAAGGTTTATCAGTCTAAGTCAGCTATGGAGGCTGACACAGACCCAGTCGGAACTAACGGCAAGGCTCTCCGATATGGTCAGTTAGTAAGCATCTATGACGATGCACACACAGATGGTTCTGAGAATGGAAATATTTATGCATATCAGAAGCCAGGGTGGCTGCTAATGGGTAAGGTTGGTGATAAGGTTACTCTTCCTATTGTGCAGGAGGTTGGTAACAGCGAAGACTCGGTAATGTCGCAGAAAGCGGTGACAGATGCAATCAAAAAGGAGTCAGATAGTTCGTATATAAACACCCCTTTGCAGGAAATTGGAAAATATAAAAAAATTCATCTTTCAACTGGTTTGCCAGCCAACGCTATATCTGCAGATTTTACAACACTTGCTTTTGATTTGTCAGGATTCACTGGAAAATTAAATATAGAGCGTATTGGGAAAGCTAATGAATACGATGTTTATTCATTGATTAAAGATAGAAAGGCAAAGATGTTTGAGAGAATAAGTAAAGAAAATACGGAGATAGACATAAGCGATGTAGATTATTTATTCGTAGCAGGTTATAAAAAGACGTATAACGTAACATCTTTTGAGAAAACCATAGACAAGACTATAAGATCGCTGGCAAAAAACTTCGAAAATATCGTTGATTATCAAGAACACAAAGTCAATCACCTTTTGAAAGATATTGTTAAACACTCTGCAAGAGATGGTTGGGGTAACGATTTTAGAGTTTCGGAAGTAAAAGGCTTAGAACTGTATTGTCATAACATAGATGTTGTAGTTCTTTCCTCAAGAAATATAAAAACAAATAGTACAAAAGAAATAGGTCGTTATGTCGTTGTTGAAGGCGTGAACGTAATTGTTTTTGAAAAAAAACTTACGCTTTCAAAAGATGAAAGATTATTTGTGTTTTCTATATGTGGAGGGTTAAAGGCTACAGACACAGGAGGTGTTGGTATGTACGAAGGTGAGCAGTTGCATCAAGGATGGGAAATTGCATACAATATTATTTCTGACGAAAAGAGAATAACGAATAAGCAAATTTACAATGATGTTGAGAGCTTAAAAAAGAATATTTCTAACTTAACTGGGAAAGTAATTGCAAAAGGCAAATGGCAGTCATTAGGCACTTCCATTACGTGGTATAACAATAATGTGAGTTCAAAATTCACAGCTGGCTATCAGACACGAGTGCAAGAGTATATCGCATTTGATAGTTTTATCAATGGAGGTGTAAATGGGGGTGTGTTAAATACGGCGATACAACAAGTGCAAAGAGCAGATTATTACACTATTGAGCATGGGGTAAACGATTGGGGACGTTCTACTCCTGTAGGCACAATAGATGATTATATATCAAACTCAAACAACGGAACATTTGCAGCAATTTATCGCAAGTTGATAGATACTATTTATATGAGAAATGGTGATGCAAAAATTATATTATGTACACCTCGAAGAGCGTATGGATTTAGCGGCTTCCTCCCAGATGATAGTCTTGCAGAGAAAAATGGTATTCGCCTTTCTGATTATGCAGACCTTATAAAACAAATTGCAGCCAGAGAATCTTTTCCTGTGTGTGATTGGTTCTACGAAAGTGGCTGCAATCAGCGTAATCTTACCGATCTATCAATTGATGTCGCTTTGCATCCTAATGATAGAGGGTATCAGCAGATGTCAAAATTACTTGTGGATACCTTTCTGAAGATTATATAGCCATAGCAAATGCTCTTTTTTTGGGGGGTAGAAAAGCCCCCAGCCTGTTAATAAGCAACGCCAATCACTTTTAACAATGTACGCCACAAGAGCGCGACCGGGGGCAAATATCCTCGCTCACTCTTGTGGCGTTTTATTGTATAATAAAAGTGATTGGCGTTGCAAATTTACGAAATTTATTAGATATGAAGATAATTGAGATTGTAAAAATTAACAGGGAACTATTAAGAAACCTCCATATAGCAGGAGTTAGATTGAATGATGCAAAATATATAGATCTATATACTGAATATAGACAAATGTTGGAAAATCATGAAAAAGTGTCTTACATAGTGGCAGTACTTGCCGTAAAATACGCTATAAGTGAACGTAAAGTATATGGCCTTATCAAGCGATTTCAAACAGACTGCAATTTGTTTGCAGTGTAATCAGTATATACGCTTATGTTTGTGAAAGGAAAACTTACGACCTTTGCATCATGACAAAGAAAAAGAATTATTCAGCTCCGCTCCCCTTCGTAGGTCAGAAGCGGATGTTCGCAAAAGAGTTTAAGAAGGTATTAGAACAGTTCCCAGACGGAACAACATTTGTTGATTTATTCGGAGGCAGTGGCTTGTTGTCGCATATTACAAAGTCCGAGAAACCACATTCTAAAGTCGTGTATAATGATTTTGATGGATATAGGCTACGTCTGGAGCACGTGTCACAGACTAATGAATTACTCTCAGAGCTTAGAAAGATAGTTCGTGAGCTGCCTAAGCATAAGCCTATTGTTGGAGAAGCACGCAAACAGATTTTTGAGTGCTTAATTAAACATCAAGATCGTTATGGTTATTTGGACTTCATCACGATATCGTCTTCTCTCTTATTTTCGATGAAGTATTGTCTGAATATTGACGACATGAACAAAGAAACGTTGTATAACAATATTCGCTCTACTGATTATCCGCTTTGTGATGGCTATTTGGATGGTTTAACAATTGTTTCAGCAGACTATAAACAAGTCTTTAATCAGTATAAGGATACTCCAAATGTTGTATTTTTGGTTGACCCTCCTTACCTCAGTACCGAAGTTGGTACTTATAAGATGTATTGGAAGCTTGCTGATTACCTCGATGTACTGTCAGTTCTTGCTGGACATTCATTTGTTTACTTCACAAGCAATAAGTCGTCTATACTTGAACTCTGTGACTGGATAGGTCGAAATAAGCATATCGGTAATCCATTTGAGAAGTGTACTAAGGTGGAATTCAATGCTCGCATGAATTATAACTCAACTTATACAGATATGATGCTGTATAAGAATGCTGGTTAAATGCTATTCTAATGCTGATAAAACGATGAACAAATACTGCAAGATTTTAGACCGGATTATTCATGCTGGAAAACAGCAGTGTAACAAGAAAGGGGAAATTAGGTATCTATTGAACGAACAGCTAACACTTACTCCTTCAGACTTACTCGACATCTTCGAAACTCACAGTATAGCACGTAGGAAGCTAAAGGATGAGCTACAACTGTTCATGAAAGGTGAAAGGCAGATTGAAAAGTATCGTAAGGCAGGTATTGCTTGGTGGGATTATTGTGGTTCATTCCTTGTCAATAGTTATCCTACATATCTGGAGAAATTGCCTCCACTAATAGAGAAGATAAATCGTGAAAAGCGTAGCAGCAAAAAATATGTATTATTCTTAGGCGAGACTGGTACAGAAACTAATCAAGCACCATGTCTTAGCCTTGTACAGTTCCAAATAGATGAAGGTGAACTTGTAATATCAGCTTTTCAGAGAAGCTCTGATGCGAACTTAGGTCTTCCAGCAGATATCTATCATCTTTACTTAATGTCAAGGCAAATAGAACTTCCGTTGAAGTCTATAACGCTCAATCTTGCTAATGTGCACATTTATAAAAATAATATAGAGCGTACAAAAGAACTTCTTAATGGTAATGAAGATATAAAGTTTGAACTCAACGTATAATCTAAAAGGTGGCAAAATCTTGCAGAATTATCCAAGTCTTGCAAGAATTTACCACCTTTTTAATGTTGTGTGCGTGTTGAGAATTGTTACTTTTCGTTTTGCATCAAAATATCACTTTTCGTTTTACAACGTACCTGCTTTTCGTTTTGCCGGATTAAGTTAAGTCTTTAATACGAATATCCCACCCTTTAGGTAATCCATTAACCATTTCTACTTTCTCGTGTCCTGGAAATCGGAATCGGACGAACCACTCTTTATAAAGGTTCTCTGCCATCTGCTCTAACAAACGGATAC
>CAUTPS010000015.1:0-43893 GCA_963540415.1 uncultured Prevotella sp. | reverse complement strand
TGCCCGCACTAACGATTCCACCAGCATAACCAGCACCTTCTGCACAAGGGAAAAGCCCTTCAAGACGAACGTGCATGAGGCGTTCTCTGTCACGAAGAATACGCACAGGCGAACTGGTACGAGTCTCGGAAGCAATCATGACAGCTTCATTCGTAAGGAAGCCATGCGCTTGTTTACCAAAGGTTCTGAATGCTTCTTGGAGTCGTTTTGTAATAAATGATGGCATCCAGAAATGAAGTGGACTGGAAATAAGTCCCGGTGCATAGCTCGATTTAGGGAGGTCATACGACAGCCGATTGTTCACGAAGTCTGCCATACGCTGTGCAGGAGCAGTCTGTTTACGATTTCCCTGCTGCCATGTGTCTCGTTCTAATTGTTCCTGATAACGCAAGATACGCAATACATCATTGCCTTCAACGTCCTCTGGATTCAATTGAACAACCATACCCGAGTTCGACCATTGCGTTCCACGATTGGCAGGACTCATACCATTGGTTACAGTTTGCTCTGGACCCGTTGCTGAAGGAATCACAAAACCACCAGGACACATACAGAAAGAATAGACGCCACGACCCTGTGCCTGTGTCACAAAAGAGTATTCTGCCGTAGGAAGATATTTACCCTTTCCATTTTTATTATGGTACTGTATTTGGTCTATGAGATGAGAAGGATGCTCCAATCGTACACCAACAGCAATTCCTTTTGCTTCCATCTCAATCCCTGCATCTGCAAGATAACGATAGACGTCACGTGCAGAATGACCCGTTGCAAGGACAACTGGACCATGAAACTCACGCTTCACACTAATAGCTCCACCATTATCAACAGCCTCAACACCAACAACTTTATCGCCATCGAGAATCAAAGAGGTCATCTTTGTTTGGAAATGAACCTCACCGCCACAGTCGAGTATTGTGTTACGCATATTCTCTATCACACGTGGAAGTTTATCTGTACCAATATGTGGGTGAGCATCTGCGAGGATAGATGGTGATGCACCATGTTGACAAAAGACATTTAGAATCTTATCAACAGGTCCACGTTTCTTACTTCTTGTGTAAAGTTTTCCATCAGAATACGCTCCAGCACCACCTTCACCAAAGCAGTAATTTGACTCAGGATCAACCTCTTGCGTCTTCGATATTAAAGCCATATCGAGTTTACGATCACGTACATTCTTTCCACGTTCAAGAACGATTGGGCGCAAGCCTAACTCTATAAGTTTCAAAGAAGAAAACAAACCAGCAGGTCCTGCACCCACAACAATGACCGAAGGACGACTGCTTACGTCCTGATATTCAGTCTTCACATAAGGGTCGTCTTGTGGAAATTCGTTGATATAAACACGAATCTTCAGATTAACATATATGTCTCGATGACGTGCGTCAATAGAACGTTTCAATACCCGAACACGATAAATGGTACGCTCATCCAGCCCCTTTTCTTTAGCAAGGTATGCCTTCATGTTGTTCTCGTTATAGGCAACTTGGGGCAAAACGCGTAACTGATATTCCTCTGTCATATATAGTATAACTTCTTCTTTTTGCCACAAATTTACTCAAATATATCGAGAAAATCGTTGGCTATTGCAATAATTCTTATTATTTTTGTGGCTAAGTTTGACACTTCCCCCATTGTAAAGGGGATGCCAAATAATAACAAAATAAACATCAGGAATGAAAGTATTAAAGTTTGGTGGAACATCCGTAGGTTCTGTATCGAGTATTTTAAGTCTACAAAAGATTGTAGAAAAGGAGGCTAAACATCAACCAATTATTGTGGTTGTTAGTGCCTTAGGTGGTATAACTGATCAGCTCATAGCTACTTCACAACTTGCCTTGAAGGGTGATGAAAGTTGGAAAACTGAGTTTGATTCTATGGTTGCACGACATCATAAGATGATTGATGCGATTATTACCAATCCACAAGATCGTGAGATGCTATTCAATAAAGTGGATAGCCTTTTTGAGCAACTTCATTCTATCTATTACGGTGTATTCTTAATCCACGACCTCAGTCATAAGACTGAAGATACTATTGTGAGCTATGGTGAACGTCTAAGTTCAAGAATAGTAGCTACGCTTATTCGTGGAGCAAAGTGGTTTGATGCACGTGAGTTTATCAAGACTGAAGAGAAGTTAGGTAAAAGAAGTCTCGATTCAGAACTAACCAACAAACTTGTAGTAGATATTTTCGCTGACCTTCCTCGTATCTCTCTTGTGCCAGGTTTTATAGCACAAGACCGTGACTCGGGCGATATTACCAACCTCGGACGTGGTGGAAGTGATTACACTGCATCTATCCTTGCAGCTTCGCTCAATACTGAAGTTTTGGAGATATGGACGGATGTTGACGGCTTTATGACAGCTGACCCTCGCGTCATCAAGAGTGCCTATACCATTAATGAGCTTTCCTATACTGAGGCTATGGAGCTTTGTAACTTTGGTGCAAAGGTTGTCTATCCTCCAACGATATACCCTGTCTGTGTGAAAAACATACCTATTAAGGTAAAAAACACATTCAATCCTGATGGACAGGGTACGATTATTAAAGCACACATAGAGAACAATCAAAAACCTATTAAGGGTTTATCATCTATCAAAGGTACTACGGTTATTACCGTGACAGGTCTTTCTATGGTGGGTGTTGTTGGTGTCAACCGTCGTATCTTTAGTTCTCTTGCAAACAATGGTATTAGTGTCTTCCTTGTATCACAGGCAGCCTCAGAGAACAATACCTCTATCGGTGTGAAGGATGAAGATGCTGACAATGCGGTGAAGGTACTCAATGAAGAGTTCCGTCTTGAGATAGAAGATGGACGTATGTTCCCTATGCATGCCGAAAGTGGACTTGCAACTGTGGCGGTCGTTGGTGAGAACATGAGGCGAACGCCAGGCATCAGCGGTAAACTCTTTGAGGTTCTTGGTCGTTCTGGTATTAGTGTTATTGCTATTGCGCAGGGTGCATCTGAGATGAATATCTCATTCGTTGTGAAAGGCGCTGACCTAAGGAAAGCACTGAATGTACTCCATGATTCACTTTTCTTATCGGAATATAAAGTACTGAATCTCTTTATTTGCGGCATTGGTACAGTGGGAGGAAAGCTCATTGAACAGATTAAAAGCCAGTATGAAGAGTTGAAGCAAAATTCTAACTTGAAACTAAAGGTGGTGGGAATTGCCTCATCTAAGAATGCTATTTTCAATCACGACGGCTTAAATCTTGATAATTATCGTAAGGAACTAAAGGAGAGTGAGCCTTCAAGCCCAGAACATTTGCGTGATGTTATCCTAAAGATGAATATCTTTAACTCGGTATTTGTGGATTGTACTGCTTCTAAGGAAGTGGCTGCACTCTATCAGTCTTTATTGGAAAACAATATCTCTGTGATTGCTGCCAACAAGATTGCAGCATCTGGAGCATACGATGATTATTACCATTTAAAGCAGACAGCCATTCAACGTGGTGTCAAATTCCGCTTTGAAACAAACGTGGGTGCGGGTCTACCTATCATTGGTACAATCAATGACTTACGCAATTCGGGTGACAAAATACTTAAGATTGAAGCTGTGTTGTCTGGTACACTGAACTTCATCTTTAACGAGATTGGAGCAGACGTTCCTTTTTCTGAGACTGTAAAACGTGCTAAAGAACAAGGGTATAGTGAGCCAGATCCACGCATTGACCTTAGTGGAACGGATGTTGTTCGCAAGTTAGTTATCCTTACACGTGAGGCTGGATATAAGGTGGAACAAGAGGATGTTGAGAAGCATCTATTTGTTCCTGATGATTATTTCCAGGGTTCAGTAGAAGACTTCTGGAGGCGTCTTCCAGAACTTGATGCCAACTTTGAACAGCGTCGTCAGAAACTGGCAGAAGAAGGAAAACGCTGGCGTTTCGTTGCAACTATGGAGCATGGCAAGACAAATGTTGCATTAAAGGAGGTGGATTCTAACCATCCTTTCTATAATCTTGAGGGTTCTAACAACATAGTTCTACTGACAACCGATCGTTATAAAGAATACCCTATGCAGATTCAAGGCTATGGTGCCGGTGCATCTGTTACCGCAGCAGGTGTGTTTGCAAACATTATGAGTATTGCGAACATATAATGATACTATAAATCCAAACGAGAAGGGCATACACAATGTATGCTCTTTTTTTTGTTTCTCTCGAAATATGAAGTTAATATGCCCCTATGCTCCCCACACAGCCGATGACTCTATGGACTACGTATCCATAAATAAGACTTCCGTTTATACCATACCTCTGTGTCAGATTTACGTACATTCAATTAGTAAATGCGAATATTCTCGACAAGAAATATATTTACAAAACATTCAAGAAAAAGGTAGAGAAATGGATAAAATGTGAGTTCTTTTAACACATTTGTAAGTTGTTAGTTATCAAAATGTTACAAAGTAAGGCTTTAAAAGGTGCTTAATTGGACTTCAAAAGGGCGTTAGTAAGGGTCTTAAAAGGCACCTTTTGCAAGCCAATTGGGCGTTATTTGCAAGGCGTTTGGTGGTCTTTACAAAATCAACATGTGAAAAATACGAACAAAACAGTATCTTTTGAGGTTGGGAGTGATAAGGTTTTTCTTTTAGATTTAGCATTTGAGAAATAACACACAGAGCATCGTTAAGTTTCTTATTGCAAACTTAGCGTTGCTTTGTGTGCCTTATTCTATAATAGCATTAGCTTACCATTCTATATTTCTAAAGAGCTTTTTTTTAAGTACAACTAAAAGCTATAATAACAGATTCCATTCAACTTTCTCTGTTTTCATGTCATTCGGCTCTTCATTCAACGTAAAACCCTGTGGCTTTTGTCCTTCTACCCTTATTTCAACAACGGTCATGACATTACGTTTTAACACTAACTGCTTACTTTCTTGTTCTACAGTCCCATCGCCTTTCGTCCATGTTACCTTCACCTCCATCGTCAATTGATATCCATCTTCACACGCTTTTGGAATGTTAGAAAAGGAGTAGACGGAACTATGATCATATGTATCACTACCCTTTGTTAAAGAGATACGCCACCCGATATAGTTAATTACCAAACTACCTTCTTCTGGTGGTGTCACCTTGAAGTGCAACCCAAACACCGACCTTTTCATATCAACGGTCAGTTCCTTTGATGTTTTTGGACTGAAATCATTGATAGTACCATAGAGCTTCACAAGGCGTGGATATTGAACAGTACGCCCCTTAGCTACAGTCGTTTCGCCTTTTGTTAGACTATTCAAGTTCTCTTCTTTTGAGAACACAAAGCTATTAGTAACTTTTGTAGCCTTATTTGCCCCATGCAAGAAAGGAGCTGAAAACTCATCTTCATTTGCAAAAAGTTCATCATCACCTTCCTCTACAATCAAACACTCTACTTTATAAAGATTGTTCACATTCATCTTTAGTGCAATCTTTGAAAGGCTGGTAAACAAACCATAAGCATACATTGTGTAGTTTTCGTCATTAGGTTTCTTCTCGTAGACATTAACAGCATAAAACTTCCGTTTCCGATCTTCGCTAACAGCCCTACTCAAAGGCTGATATTTCGCCCCTATAGCTTCTTCTATTGTTTCTATACGTAATTCTTTGGGGTGAATACGCACGACTCTTGTCAACTTTTGCTTAGCATTATTCGGTTTTTTACCATCTTCACCATTGTCTAATACTGGTTTTTCGCAGGCTGCAAACAATAGTAAGCACAACAAAAGCCCAATCCATGTTACTTGTTTTTTCATATCGGTAATTGTTTAAGTTATAGTCATTCATCCCAATCCATCTGCGTGTCAGAAAGGTTAAAAGCGGAGAAAGAATCTTCTTTTGATAATTGCTGAACACTGGACTCTAACTGATTATTAATCAATCCTTGAGCATTCGTCAATGTAGTTGTATCTTTTCCTGGTGAACCTTCCAACAAATGAAAAGAGTTTAGAACGTAATATTCATTTATTAAAGGTTTGATATATGTTTTCATGTTTACTTATTAAAAATCAATTATTTATCATGGTTTTGTGTACAAGTACAAGAAGGCTTATCTATTAAGATACTTCTTACCATTCACGATTATAATTCCCTTATAATCTTTGTCTACCCTTTGCCCTGCAAGGTTATAAATAGGACCATCGAAAGTTACCTTCTCTCTCATCGTAGGACCTTGTATTTCTAATGCTACATCAAAGCCAAGGAAACTCTTTGCGTTTGTGGTCTTTGATGGCGTATAAACGAGATAGGCTTTATGTGCTTCGGTCGTAAAGGCTTTTCCATTTGCTTTTTTCCAATAAAAGCCTACTCCGTTACTACCTTTTCCAAACACATAGTATACCTCTCCGCCTGATGTTGTAGTCTTAGTATCCGAACCACGCAACGCATTATTAGGGTCTGTTTCACCTATTTTACTTGTTTCTTCAAAGATATACTTACCTTCCTTTGCTTCTAAAACAACAGCTGTGCCCTTGGGAAGAACATCTCCTTTTTTATATTCCCGACTTCGAGAGAGGACATTACCTTCAATCTTATAGGTACGAGCAACAACCCCCTCAGGGATAATAAACGACCTGTCACTATAATAAAGTGTTGCTCTCTCAGCAGAAGAAACTGCAAGAGAGACGTCCTTATTAAACGTCACTTTTATTGAGTTTATATAAACACCTTGTGATCCCAAAGCCTCAAAGGACACTCTATCAGCTTCTCCCGTCCATTCCTGTTTGTAGAAAGAACTTCGATTAGAAGCTTTAACACAAGACACCTTGCTGTTATCATTATAAACTTTTAATCTACGTCTTTCGTCCGAGATTATGATAACAATTGATGTTATTGTAGCTTCTCCTTCTAACGTCAGTATACCTTCACTATCAAGCTTCAAAAAATGAAGCTTATTTAATTCAGTATACTTAGGTGAAGAGTCCTTTCCTGGCTTAGCACTAAGCTTCAAAGTTATACCATCCTTCTCCAACACTCTCGGTACAACATCGTTTTGAAAAGAACTTGAAAAATCGAACATAACGGAATTCTGCGCCCATATCATTACAGGCAACAATAGCATTAGGAATAATACAATAAACTTTTTGGTCATAGTTATTAAGTTATACGTTTTATCAATCAAGTTTGTAGCCAACGTTATTCATGTTCCTTCAAGTAGGAAATAGGTTTCTGTAGACTACTCTTTCACAATAAAATGTTTAGTTCTTATTGATGCAAAGATAAATAAAAATCAACAAAAAGCAAATAAATCAGAACCAAGAATATACAAAACAAGGATTAAACTCTTTAAAAATAAGATTTACATCTATGGTTCTTTTCAATTCATCACACGCTCTTTACACTTTAAAAAAACTCTGTGTAAAAACTCAGACTACCAGCGGTAAAACGGTAATAATCCTTATCTATCGAATTATTTTCACGAAAAGAAATATTTATTTACGTGAACAAAAATATTTCTTTTCATGAAGAAAAATCTTTTTCTTCATGAAAAGAAATTAGAGAGATTAGTATTTTACTAAAGTTCAACCTTTTGCGACAACAGCCTTGAAGCTCATATCAAGTCCTTTAACACTGTGTGTTAGTGCGCCAAAGGAAATAAAATCAACACCAGCTTGCGCATAAGGAATCATCGTGCCAAAGGTGATTCCACCACTTGATTCCGTCTCACAGCGTCCAGCAACCATCTCAACTGCTTTTCGAGTATCCTCTGGTGTGAAATTATCAAACATAATACGGTCGCAGCCTTCATTCAGAGCTTCTTCCAATTCGGTAAAGTTTCTTACCTCACATTCTATCTTAAGATCATCCTTACCATGGTCTTTACAATACTGCTTTGCCATAGAGATCGCATTATGTACACCACCACAGAAATCAACATGATTATCTTTCAGAAGAATCATATCAAAGAGACCAATGCGATGATTCATACCACCACCAATCTTCACAGCCTCTTTTTCCAACATTCTCATCCCTGGAGTCGTCTTACGTGTGTCTAAAACGCGTGTCTTTGTACCAGCATCTATGAGTGCTTGCTGATACTTATGGGTCATCGTTGCAATACCACTCATACGCTGTAAGATGTTAAGCATAAGGCGTTCTGTCTGCAAAAGGCTCTGCGTTCTGCCCTTCACACTCATAACAATATCGCCAGGCTTCACATGAGCACCGTCTTCTACATAGACTTCTACCTGCAGTTCTGGGTCAAAAAGTTGGAATACTCTTTTGGCAACATCTACTCCTGCCAAGACTCCTTCTTCCTTAATCAGTAATCTACTTTCACCCATAGCATCAGCAGGGATGCAGCAAAGCGTTGTATGGTCACCATCCCCTATATCCTCACTGAAAGCAAGTTCAATAAGTTTATCATTTAGTTCTTCTACTGACAACATAATAATATATTTAAATTATAAACCTAATCTGTTTGAGATATCCAACATTCTATGAATCGATTTGACAGCCTTCTTTGCCATTTCTGGCTCAACCTCGATAGCTGGCCATTCATACTTCAAGCAATTATACAGCTTCCTCAAAGTAATATACTTCATATACTCACACTCGTTACAAGGGCTATCGCTATCATTAGGAGGGGCAGGAATAAAGGTCTTTTGTGGAGCCAATCGCTGCATTTCAACAAGAATACCACTCTCCGTCACCACTATAAACTCCTGAGCATCATTCTCAACACTATACTTCAATAAGGCAGATGTACTTCCAACCTTATCAGCTAAGCAGAGTACTGTAGGTGGACACTCAGGATGAGCCAGTACTTTTGCTGCTGGATGCTCGTGTTTTAACTGCTGAATCTTCTCTACAGAGAATCTATCATGAACTTCACATGCACCATCCCAAAGCAACATCTCACGTCCTGTTTGCTCGCTGATATAATGTCCTAAGTTCCTATCTGGTCCAAAAATGATAGGAGTATCCTTTGGTAAAGACTCAACAATCTGCTTTGCATTACTGCTCGTCACCACAACATCTGTCACAGCTTTGGTTGCTGCAGTTGTATTGACATAGCTTACCACAGTATGATTAGGATGTGCTTTCACAAACTTCTCAAACTCATCAGCAGGACAACTCTCTGCTAATGAACAAGAGGCGTTAAGGTCAGGAACGAGTATTGTCTTCTCAGGACATAAGATTTTATTCGTCTCACCCATGAAATGTACACCGCTCATAACAATAATATCGGCATCTGTGGTAGCTGCTTTTTGTGCTAAAGCTAGACTATCACCTACAAAATCAGCCAACTCTTGAATTACACCTTCAGTGTAATAATGTGCCATAATAAGCGCATTTTTTTCTTTACACATACGGCGTATTTCTGCCTTTACATCAATTCCTTCTGGAATAGGTTCATCTATAAATCCCTGTTCCAGCCATTTTTTTTCAATCATGTTATTATGTATTATAAACCGAGAATAAAAGTATTTTTACACTTCTCGTATCTTCTAACTTTATTCTTCTACTTCTTCTCGTCGTATGCATGCTTCGGATAATCTACCGTATAATGTAAACCTCGACTTTCCTTCCGTTCTATGGCTTGTCTTGTTATCAGATAACCAACATTTATCATATTACGAAGCTCGCATATATCCTTCGTTGCCGTAACACCCTTAAAGAGGCTTTCTGTCTCCTCATATAGCAAGTCAAGCCTTGCCCAAGCACGTTTCAAACGTAAATCACTTCGCACAATACCAACGTAATTACTCATGATTTCGCCAACTTCCTTAATACTCTGTGTGATTAAAACATGTTCTTCATTAGTCATTGTTCCTTCATCGTTCCACTCAGGAATATTTGTGTTAAAGTCATAGTTGTCTATCATCCGTAGTGTATGTTCTGCAGCAGACTTAGCATAGACGACTGCCTCTATCAGCGAGTTGCTGGCAAGTCGGTTTCCGCCATGCAATCCCGTACATGAACATTCACCAACGGCATAGAGTCTATGAATAGAACTTTCTGCATTCAAATCGACCTTTATACCCCCACAGATATAGTGAGCACTTGGACAAACAGGGATATATTTTTTTGTTATATCAATCCCAATGCTCAAACATTTCTCATAAATATGTGGAAAATGATGCTTCGTTTCTTCAACATCTTTATGTGTTACATCAAGACAAACATGATTTAGTCCATGAATCTTCATTTCATGGTCGATAGCTCGAGCAACAATATCACGTGGAGCAAGAGAAAGCCGTTTATCATACTTCTGCATGAACTCTTGACCATTCGGAAGTCGTAACACCCCACCATAACCTCGCATAGCCTCAGTAATCAGAAATGCTGGATGTGTCTCAGAAGGATTATAAAGAACCGTCGGATGGAACTGTACGAACTCCATATCCTTTACTGTTCCCTTAGCACGATAAACCATTGCAATACCATCGCCAGTAGCTATCACAGGATTAGATGTCATTGCGTAGACAGCCCCCACTCCACCTGTAGCCATGAGTGTTACTTTACTTAAGAAGGTATCTACCTTTTTCGTTTCAGCATTGAGGATATACGCACCATAACATTCTATATCTGGGGTTCTGCGTGTCACCTTTATCCCTAAGTGATGTTGTGTAATAATCTCAACAGCATAGTGATTTTCGAAGACTGTAATATTTGGGTTAGCTCTCACCGCATTCATCAATCCACGCTGTATCTCAAAGCCTGTATCATCAGCATGATGAAGAATTCGGAAGTCACTATGCCCACCCTCACGATGTAGGTCGTATGAACCGTCTTTATGCTTATCAAAATTTACACCCCAGTTAACAAGTGCTTTGATAGCTTCAGGCGCATTACACACAACTTGTCTTACAGCTAAAGGGTCAGAAATATAATCACCAGCGACCATAGTATCGTTGATGTGCTTTTCAAAATTATCAATGGCAAGGTTCGTTACTGCTGCTATTCCTCCTTGTGCTTTAGCCGTATTGGCTTCGTCCAAAGAAGTTTTGCAAACAAGGGCAACCTTTCCCTTACCACTATTTGCCACACTCAGTGCATAACTCATTCCTGCTATACCGCTGCCGATAACCAGGAAATCGAATTTGTGTATCATAATATGATTTCTTCTGATATCAAAAATTAGTCGGTACAAAAGTAATAAAAATTACCATAACAATGGTAAGAAAAGAGCATATATATTTGTGCGTGCATGAGAAAAGTTTTTCTTATCCT
Source organism: uncultured Prevotella sp. (assembly GCA_963540415.1). Taxonomy (GTDB): domain Bacteria; phylum Bacteroidota; class Bacteroidia; order Bacteroidales; family Bacteroidaceae; genus Prevotella. The sequence goes on along the minus strand of CAUTPS010000015.1, from coordinate 32,728 downwards.
ATCGAACACGAGAACCTTTTTCTCTGAATTAAGTATAAGCGATCCTCTTTCAGCACGTTTCCAATCCTAATATTGATGCTTTTTATATGCTGTCCGAATACTGCGCACATCATGTGCGGAGGCTTAACACATATCGTGCGAAGGCTTAACACCATTGGTGCGGAGTACTAACACATGATAAGTTTTACTATAACTTGTGATATAATAACGAGGTTTTCATCTTTATTTTATACTCAACCTTTACCCTTCCACGTCCTTATTGAAAAAGAAAAAACGCTATTCAATCCCTTTAAAAGAGGAAAGAATAGCGTTAATATTTAGTGGCTCTGTAATTAAAACATTACAGAATAAAGTTTTTACTGCTCGTCTGGAACAATGAGTTTATAACCTTTACCATGAATATTGATAATCTCAATCTGTGGGTCTGGTTTCAAATGCTTACGCAACTTAGTGATGTAAACGTCCATTGAGCGAGCATTGAAGTAGTTATCATCAATCCAAATAGTCTTCAAAGCATAGTCACGCTGAAGAATCTCGTTAGAGTGTGCGCAAAGTAAAGCGAGCAACTCATTCTCCTTTGTTGTAAGCTTAGTAGCCTTCTCTGGGTTGTTATCCAGTGTAAGCAACTGCTTCTGTGTATCGAAAGTAAAGCGACCGATTGTGTACATTGTAGACTCCTTGGTCTTCTTTCCTCTTACACGACGGAGGATAGCCTCAATACGGAACACAAGTTCCTCCATAGAGAATGGCTTAGTGATATAATCATCAGCACCTATCTTGAAACCTTCCAAGATATCCTCTTTCAACTGCTTTGCAGTAAGGAAGATGATAGGAACTTCTGCATTTGCCTGACGAATCTCCTGTGCAAGGGTGAAACCATCCTTCTTTGGCATCATAACATCAAGCACACAGATATCATACTTGCTCTTCAAGAAAGCTCTGTATCCAACCTCACCATCAGGACAGAGGTCAGCCTGGAAGCCTTTTGCCTGCAGATACTCACTCAACAGTGTTCCGAGATTCTCATCGTCTTCACACAACAGAATTTTCAATTTATCATCCATAACTTATACGTATTAAATTGTTTATACTCTTAATTATCTTTTATTCTTCATCTTCCTCATCACGAATAACGGGAAGCTTTATAACGAATTTTGTTCCTTTACCATATTCGCTCAACACCTTGATTTCACCTTCATGAAGGTCAACCATCTTCTTAACGTATGCCAAGCCTAATCCAAAACCTTTGACATCGTGGAGGTTTCCAGTGTGAACACGATAGAACTTATCAAATATCTTCTTTAGATTCTCCTTCTTTATACCTTGACCAGTATCACGAACAGAGAGATAGAGATTCTCATTCGTGTTCCATGTCTTCAGATAGACATCTAATGGCTGATCGGGTTTCGCATATTTAACAGCGTTATCCAAGAGGTTGAAAATGACATTTTGGAAATGCATTTCATCAACATACATGAGTGAGTCTACCGCTTCTATCTCTGTATACACCTTACCACCAGTATGCTCTACACGCAAACTAAAGGAGTGAGCAATCGTTTCTACCATCTCGTTAAGATCGGTGTATTTCTTCTTTAACACAGCCTTCTTGCGGTCGTACATACTCATCTGTAGTACCTTTTCAACAAGGAAACGCAGACGTTTTGACTCATCATTGATTACACCTCCTAAGTGTTCTATCATCTTTGGACTCTTTGTCAACGTCTTATCATTCATCATCTGAGCTGCCAGAGAAATACTCGCAATAGGCGTCTTAAGCTCGTGTGTCATGTTATTGATAAAGTCATTCTTTATTTCACTGTATCGTTTCTGTCGGAAGATAGTCACGATTGTGAAGATAAAGGTAACTAACAGCACGAAGGTGAAGATGATAGACGGAATCATAAACCGTACACTGGAGAAGATATAGTTGTTCATCTGTGGGAAATGAACCTTTACAACACCCATTCTATTTACAGGATCGTTGCGGAACAACACCTGAGAATAAGTATTCTCCTCACCATCACTTACATAATCAGGACATTTATAGACCTCTCTACCATCTTGTGTCGTCACCGTGAAATGATAAGGAATATTGATTCCATTGTTCATCATCTCCGCCTTTAAGTCCTGATCCAACAACTTGAAGTTAATTCTATTGCGTAATGGTTTGTCTGAAGCGGAATAAAGGATATTGTATATCACCTCTTCCAACATCGCCTTCTGATAAACATAACGATTGCGAACAATCTCCTGCATATTGCGCTTTGTTGCAGACAGTGTACTACTATCATTGCGCAGAATCATAGCCTTTGGCGTCAAAGATGGCTTTGCTTGAAGTAACTTTGCCTCAAAAGAGGTATAGGGTTCGCCCTGATCATCAGTAACCGGAGCCTGATGTGCTGCAGTAGATGTATCTTTATCAGTGTTCTGATCATCGTCTTGTGAACGTTCCTTCTTGTTCACATCATCCTCCAAATAACGAAGCGTCTCATTCAACTCCATATTGCGTGATGCCTGATAGAGGGCACGATTGACGGATTCGTCAAACTGTTCCTTCTTCATCTCAGCCATCTCTTCAATGTAGTTGAGCTGGAGCAGAAGCAAACCAAGGAACGAAAGTCCCATGATTATGGCTATTGTCCAAATTGTTTTCTTCTTCATTACTCTCTGTTTATATTCATACTGTTCATAGAAGAAATCCACTCACAGCACCATATATTTATTTTTCGACTGCAAAGATAGGATTTCCTTAAATAATTAACATCTAAAAGTTAAGAAATAACTTATAATTATTTTTCATTAACTAAATATCACTTTTTAGTTTAATAATTATCAAGTATAATCTTCAATATGCTGTTTTAACCACTCCAAAAAGATATACAAGGTAGCAAAAGGGCTAATAAAACATTCATTTAGTATCACAAAACAAAAGTAGGAACCCCTTTCTATAAATCAATAAAAAAGTTTTTCCGTTAAATGCGTGGATGCTTTTTGTATAATCTTAATGAAAGAACTTAGGTTACTCAATAAACAAAAATATAGCTAAGCCGTTCAACAGTCTGTCCTATTATCATCCTCTAACACAGAAAACTACTTTTTTTAATACTTCGAGAATCTGTAGATGAGCTTTTGAAAAACCATTACATATTTTCAGGTAAAACATCTGTAAATAAGGACAAAAACACACATAAAAAGCATATTTGTAACCTACAGAAAATCAATCTGTTATAAAAGCACGTAAGAAAAGATGCTTTATTGGACTCTAAAAAGGCGTTAGTAAGGGGCTTAAAGGGCACCTTTTGCAAGTCAATTGGGCGTCTTTTCAAAGCCAAAAGAGCATGTATTGGTTTTGAGTTGCATAAAAATAGTTTACAAATATCGATTGGTAAGAGAATCTGCTGTTTGTAGAAGACAAAAAGACATGATAATGGATAGACATATTTTTTATTTGCCTTTTCTACATTATATCTTGTAGTTTATCCCTTTTATATACCTAATGGGATATATCTATCCATTTAACGGAAGAACCAATAAAAAGCATTAGTTGAGAACAAAACGTTTTATTTTTTATGCAAAAAACACCTAAGAAAAATATTATTTTATTATCTTTGTAAAATAATTAAACCTATTAGCTATAAACAAAAATAAATTAATATACTATCCAGTTAACATCTCTCACATAAGTAAAACATTCATATATTGCAATATTATAATGAGAATAAAAACCAAACTTCTCATATTTTACCGATGTGGTGATGCTCAACACAAGTGGTGATGATGGTAAACACCAATCGTGTTGAGTGCTTAGTATACTATAAAAATAGATATAACTATAACAAACCTCATGACAATTCAAAGATTACAAACAAGACCTTTCGCAACACACATCATCTTAGTTATAACTCTATTGTTGCTGAACCCATCTAATCTTATGGCTCAACAGACCGTAACCTTTAGTATCCAACAACAAACAAAGGAACCTATTGATGCAGCAACAATTATCATTTCTGATCAGAAAACAGGAAAAGTTATTGCCAATGGACTAACTGAGACGGACGGAAAGTTTAATTACACCCTTATTGATGGTAGTTATCAACTATACTGCGGAGCTATCGGATGCCGTGATACTACTATTCTTTTCTCCATTCCGAATAATAATTCCATTTACAACATCTATTTATATCCTGACGGTACAGAACTGAAAGACGTTCTTGTCACTGCCCGCAAACAACGCTCACTCATTAAAATGGAAAGTGGAAAGATAAGAATTTCTGTTGCAGAATCCTATCTTTCTAACCTTGGCAACTCTTTAGATGTTCTGCGCCACACCCCAAGTGTAAGGCTTGATAATAAAGGAAATCTATCGCTTTCTGCCCTTGGCAATGCCGCCGTTTACGTGAATGGAAAACGCATACGACTTCAAGGTGAAACGCTTACAGCCTATCTGCGTACTATTCCATCTTCTAACATTGCAAGCATAACTACTTCAACCAATCCTGATGCAAGTTATGATTCAGAAGGAGCAAGCGGTATTATTGACATAAAACTAAAAGACAACAACGAACGAGGACTTTACATTTCGACCTCTCATGGTATGTCTTTTTGGAATCACATACGCCAAAGTTCTGATTTTAGTATGACTTATAACAAACAGACATGGCAGCTGGGCATTAACTATAGTCATAACATTGGACACTATGACATGGAATATGGTACTGATAGAATGCAAGAAGGAGACCGAAACTTCTCAGAGACCAATGATACAGACAAGCGTAACACTTACGCAGGGGGACTGGCTTTTGTTTTCCAACCTAACAAGAAACACAAACTTATACTGAACACATCAGTTGATGCCTTAACAGGTCCCGGAGTGACAGCAACAACTACTTGGATATATAAAGGTAGAGACACGCTTCATGAAATTCTTAAAGCAAGGAATGATTATACCAAACAAGAGAACACAAAATATACGACAGGCATAGGCTATCAGTTCAATATTACAGAACAGCAGACCATCACAGCAAATGCAGACTGGATTCACGTTGATGTTGTGAGTAATAACAATCAGCCCAATGCGTTTTACTCTCCAAATGGAACATTACTAAGGGAAGACAACTATCCAGCTAAATCCAAGAAGAATATAAACATCATCTCATCTGCTATCGACTATAAATTGAAGAATAGTCATGACGGAGAACTACTAACAGGTATTAAAGCTGCTAAGGTGGAAAGCAACAATCGCTTTGGCTTCTATGCAAAAGGTGTGCTTGACAACACAAGATCTAACAGGTTTACCTACCAAGAGTCAAACCTTGAAGGATATATACAATATGCCCAGAAATGGAAACATGTACAGGCAACTGCAGGTATGCGGATTGAATATATGCACACTATCGGGACTTTAGAATCCTATTTGGACGGAAAACTGATGGAGGAGAATAAGAACAATCACACAAGACTCTTTCCTAATCTTTCTATCAGTTATGATCTTAACAACAAAGCAAAGCTCACAATTGCCTACAGTAAACGGCAAGACAAAGCAAGATACGAAGACCTTAACCCCATTGAATATCTGTTAGATGAACTAACCTATTGGAAAGGGAATCCATTTATTCAGCCACAAATAAATCATAGGGTATCTTTAGATTACACAAAGAATAATCTTAGTGTAACGCTCTCTTACAATCAGCTAAACAACTATTTTACGCAGCTTCCCGATACATACAAGAAAGACTGCATTGTCATGACAACCAAGAATATTGGTAAACAGAAGCAACTGGCACTTGACTTTATCTATAACAAACGCCTCACCTCATGGTGGGATGTCAGTGCAAACATCGGTGCTGATTACTTTATCAACCATCTTGATTATGAATCTTATAGAGAAGATTATCGTCGCCCCTCATGCAATCTTTCACTTTCAAACGACATACAACTACCTGCAAAAGTTCGTATGGAACTGTCAGCAAGATACGCAAGTAAACGACAAGGCAGAAGTTATGAGGTTTTCAAACCAAGTGGAAGTATAGATATCGGACTGAGTAAACGATTACTCCGAGACAGACTCTCCCTATCTTTGATGATTACCGACCTACTCCACACTGAGCGTTGGGATAGCTATGGACGTAAGGGAGCATTAGATTTAGACATTTGGGGGCACAGTGAAAGCCGCCAAATTATCTTCCGTGTACATTACAATTTCGGAAGTAGAAAGTTTGAAACAAATAAGAACAAAGTAAAAGAGGCAGAGCGTCTGTAGCTATCTGCTACCTTTTTGATTAAAACGGTCAACCTTTTTTGTTAAAAGTTTAAGAGCTTTTTGGATAAAAGGTCAACCCTTCCTGAGAAAACGGTCAACCTTTTTTGCAAAAAACGTCAACCCTTTCTGTGGAAACAGAAATGGTCGACTGTTTTGATTATGATTATTAAGACCATTCCTTCACTACACAAGTAGATAAAGATTAGGATAAACAGAAAGCTCTTCTACATTACAAAATCTCTATCTGTAGGCAAGAACTGCTCTGTGGAGTCAACTTAAAACGGTCATTGATACGAAGACCGAGAACCCAAAGGATAGTACCAGTAGCATCAAGGAGAACCAACTGGTTACGTTTCTCAAATCGATTACGTTTGAGATTGGTGAGAAAATCACTCACCAGTTGAGTACCACGCATTCCAAGTGGAGTAAAACGGTCACCTTCTGTAACACGTCTTAAAGTCAAAGGGAAACGAATTGAAGCTGCATCAAGGTCAACAATCATAGGATTCTTTGAGAAAGAAACTTTTGAAGAGGGGGTCAATGCACGTTCCGTTAGTCGAAGAGACAGTTGCTCATCATAAACATAACGCCCTGTTTCGGGGATAACAAGCTGACGTGGTTCAGCTCCCTCACGAGGTAAAACCATGAAGACACCACGATCATGTGTTATCTCATGCGTTGAAGAATACCACAACTGCCCTGTCTGACCATCAAGATGCGAAACCATCTCTGCAACCTGAGATGATGAAAAACCGAGTGGTTTTAGTATATAAAAGAGGAGATAAGATGGAGAAGGAAACGCACGAACAACAGACAAGTCGAGCAGGAAAGGTTCATTACTTAAACTGTTTGAACTAACCTGAGTCACAGGATTGATAAAGCTAACAGCCTTTCCCAAAGCTGTTTTAAGTGACTCCTGCACAATAACATCTACCTCAGAGAGATGATTGGCAGTAGTAAGGATAGCATCCGTAACCGAAGGATTAATCTCAGACAACTGTGGAAGTACATTCAACCGAATCTTATTCCGCACTACATCATCTACAAGATTAGTGCTATCAATAACAAAAGAAACAGCATACTTTTGGAGATAATCTTCAATCTCTTGGCGTGTCACACAAAGCAATGGGCGAATAACATCATTATTACGAGGACGAATACCCATCAAACCACTAAGGCCTGTTCCACGAACAAGGTTAATGAGAATCGTCTCTACTGAGTCTTCTTTATGATGACCCACGCATACTCCATCAGCACCTAACGCCTCCTTCAACTGAAAGAAATAACGATAACGCAATTCACGTGCAGCCATCTCAATGCTTACCTTATGCAAATCGGCATAAGCCTGCGTATCAAAATGGGCTTTATGAAACGGGATATTCTCACGTTGACAAAGTTCTTCACAAAACTGTTCATCCCTCAAACTCTCCTCTCCACGCAAATTGAAATTGCAATGAACAGCCTCAATACAATAGCCCAACTCCTTGAGACATAGCAAAAGAGCAACACTATCTGCACCACCAGACAGCGCTACTAAATAAAGAGCATCTACCCGTAGCAGATGCTCAGAAACTATGAATCGTTTGATTTTATTCAACATAAAGGACCAAACCCTTCAAATATTCGCCTTCTGGATGATAAATATTAATTGGATGATCAGCAGGCTGATGAAGCTGATGCAGGATACGCACCTTACGTCCAGCTTGTGCAGCAGCAGTAAAGACAGCCTGTCGGAAGTTGTCCTTGGTGACTACCTGCGAACAACTGAAGGTAAACAAGATTCCTCCCGGCTTAATCTTTTCAAAGCCTTTGACATTCAATCGTGTGTAACCACGCAAACCATTCTTCAATGCACTACGATGCTTTGCAAAGGCTGGTGGGTCAAGAATGATAAGATCGTACTTACCATCGTTATCATCAAGATATTTGAAAGCATCCTCACAGATAGCCTCATGGCGTGAATCATTAGGGAAGTTGAGTTCCACATTCTTATTCGTCAGTTCGATAGCCTTAGCAGAACTATCCACAGAATGCACCACTTCTGCCCCACCACGCATAGCATAAACAGAGAAGCCACCCGTGTAACAGAACATATTCAATACACTTCTCCCCTTTGCATAATACTCCAAAAGAGAGCGGTTCTCACGCTGATCAATGAAGAAACCTGTCTTCTGACCTTTCAACCAATCAATATGGAACTTTAAGCCATTCTCAATTGCAATATTATTGTCGGTATCTCCATAGATAAAGCCATTCTCTTGACCAAGGTCTGCCTTGTAAGGAAGCGTTGTCTCACTCTTATAATAGATGCTATCCAACTTATCACCCATCACCTTAACAAGGGCTTTCGCAATTACCTCACGGCATACGTGCATACCTACAGAATGGGCTTGCATAACGGCAGTCTTGCCATATATATCAATAATCAATCCAGGGAGATTGTCGCCCTCACCATGAACAAGACGATAAGTTGTGTTTGGAAATAGTCCTGTTCCTGTTGATTCTTCTCGAATTATACCAATCGCCTGACGCACTTGAAGAGCCGCTTTCAAACGACTTTCCCAAAATTTATCATCTATCTTCACGTCGTGGAACGAGAGAACACGGACTGCAATAGAACCTATCTGGAAATGACCAACAGCAATAAACTTCTTATCATGCGTCATCACACGCACAATATCACCTTCCTCAAGTCCTTCTTCTATCTTGTTGATAGCACCTGAGAAGATCCATGGATGGAAACGAAGAAGACTCTCTTCTTTGCCCCTTTTCAAATATACTTGCTTATACATAAAGTTCCTTTTTAGAGTTTATTGGTTTCCGCTTCTTGATAATTCCCGAATTATTTACATGAAAATAATTATTTATTTACGTGAAAAGAAATATTTTTCTTCATGAAAAAAAATATTTATCTTTACGATAATAATTTACATTGAGTCATCACTCTGTTGTCACTTCTGGCTCATTTCCAACTTCTTCAGGCACTGATTTCACCTTTGGAGGTACTACTACGAGTTCGTAATTACCACTATGTTTCAATTCATGCAGACGCTCATAGAGTTTGATACACGTCCAAGCATCCGTAGAAGCATATATTTTCTGCTTATCACTTAATATCTCATTCTCCCAGTTTGACAACTGTTCACGTTTTGTGATACGCTCATGAAAGACATTTGCATAGAGTTTCTGAAGACTCATATCTTCAATACCTAACGACTTAACATAATCTTGAAGGTCTATAAAATAACCTGGCTTAAAATCTACTCGCTGATGCAACATCAACATATCATCGCCCAAAGAGAGTCCCACTTTAGGCACAGTTGTATCTTCAAGAAAACGTTTAATACATTCAGGTACACCAATGAGATTCAATCGAAAGAGGAAACACACTTCATGGTCGCAGGCTTGCAAGAGTGCAACCTTACGACGTTGCCCTTTCTTAAAGACAGGACGTGTTTCCGTATCAATACCGATAATGTCCTTAGAAAGCAAATAATTAACTGCCTTCTCAGCCTCAGCTTCATTTAAGACAACGACAATCTTCCCCGGGAAAGTAACCCTTGGCAACTGTGATATTTTACTCTTATCGAATCTATTGTATAATACTGTACTCATTTCGGATTGCATACTAACTTGCAAAATTAAAAAAAAAGTTTGAAAAACGGCACTTATGTGGCACTAATTTATTACTTTTGCAAGTATAAAAGAATAGCGATAAATGGCAAAGAAGAAAACAGAACATAAAAGAAAGACTTTCACCGAGGCGATCGGACTAAATAACATTATTAACGACAAGACTGGATTTATTGCCGGACTTATCCTTTTATGCGTTGCCATCTATATTTGTGTAGCTTTTTTTAGCTATTTCAGTACAGGTGCTGCAGACCAAAGTTTAGTAACAGACCTTCGTCCTGGAGAGGTGGAAAACACAAGTAGAGTTTTCCAAAATGTATGCGGTTCACTCGGTGCAATCATATCATACGGACTTATTTCCCGCTGTTTTGGTATTCCAGCCTTTATTATTCCAGCCTTCATTGCACTTTGTGGTCTCCGCATGATGGGAGCCTACAAAAAACTGAACCTAACGAAATGGTTCATGGGTATGGCGTTGGTAATGATATGGTCGTCTATTACTTTTGCCAAAGCACTTACCCCACTGATGGGTGACCAAGTCTATAATCCAGGAGGAGACCATGGTGCGTTCTGTGTTCAATACATGGAAAACCTTGTTGGTACACCAGGATTAATCGCTATATTGGTGATTATCATGTTGGCTTACCTCACTTATCTTACTTCCGAAACGATTACTGTCGTACGCAAGATGATTAACCCATTTGGCTATATTCGTGACAAAGTGAAGTTTACTGTGGTACATGATAGTAAGGGGGACAACACTGAAAACGTCTATGACGATGAAGTAGTTATTGAGGAAGAACCTGTAGAACCAACAGAATATGTAGACCCTACCCTCGCAGAACCTATCGACTTACCAACAGAACCAGCAATCGGTCCACAAGAACCTGACTCACTCTATTCACCTAATGGTGGTGACAAGGCTAAGAATACAGCAGAGAAAGAAGGTCCAGGCTTTGAAGTTGAGGAGGAGAAAGTTGAGGAGAAAGCAAATAGCAAGACGCTTGCTAACAACAACCTTCCACTGACCCCTATCAATCCTCGTGAGCCATTTACAAAGTGGAAATTCCCTTCACTTGACCTATTAAAGGAATATACTTCTGATTCTAAGACCAACTACGTTAGTCAAGAGGAATTAGAAGCAAACAAAGACCGTATTATCAAGGTGCTAAACGACTTTGGTGTACAGATTCGTAGTATTCGTGCAACAGTCGGTCCAACGATTACTCTCTATGAGATTACACCTGCCCAGGGTGTTCGCATCTCTAAGATTAAGAACCTTGAAGATGATATTGCGCTGAGTTTGGCAGCTATCGGTATCCGTATCATTGCTCCAATGCCTGGCAAGGGTACGATTGGTATTGAGGTACCAAATGCTAAGCCAAACATTGTGTCAATGTTCTCTATTCTGAACTCACGCAAGTTCCAAGACTCTACAATGGAGTTACCAATCGCATTGGGTAAGACTATCACCAATGAGGTGTACATGGTCGACCTTGCTAAGATTCCTCACCTACTCGTTGCGGGTGCTACCGGACAGGGTAAGTCAGTCGGTTTAAATGCTATTATCACCTCCCTTCTTTATAAAAAGCATCCTAACGAACTAAAGATTGTGCTTGTTGACCCAAAGAAGGTGGAGTTTAGTGTTTATTCTCCTATAGCAAAACCATTCATGGCAGCTGTTGAGGAGAATGAAGATGAGCCAATCATCACAGACGTTCAGAAGGTTGTAAAGACACTAAAAGGTCTTTGTGTATTGATGGATGAGCGTTATGACTTACTGAAGGCGGCTCGTGTAAGAAATATAAAGGAATACAACCAGAAGTTCCTTAGACACGAACTGAACCCAGAGGAGGGTCATGAGTTCATGCCATACATCGTTGTTATCATTGATGAGTTTGGTGACTTGATTCTTACTGCAGGCAAGGAAGTGGAAATGCCTATCACACGTATCGCACAGTTGGCACGTGCTATCGGTATTCACATGATTATTGCAACCCAGCGACCAACAACAACAATTATCACTGGTAACATCAAAGCAAACTTCCCAGGACGTATTGCTTTCCGCGTAGGAGCAATGATGGACTCACGTATCATCCTCGATCGACCAGGCGCACAACAGCTTGTTGGACGCGGTGATATGCTTTATCTCAATGGTGCTGACCCTGTCCGTGTACAGTGTGCCTTTGTTGATACACCAGAAGTAGAGAACATTACAAAGTTCATTGCTAACCAACCAGGACCTGTTTGTCCATTGGAAATCCCAGAACCATTGTCAGAAGACGAAGCTGGAGGAGGTGGAGCACTGGACACTCACAACCTTGATCCATTGTTTGAAGAGGCTGCACGTGCTATTGTTGTCAGCCAACAAGGCTCAACAAGTATGATTCAACGTCGTCTGTCTATTGGCTACAACCGTGCTGGTCGACTGATGGATCAAATGGAGAAAGCTGGTATCGTTGGTGCTGCAAAGGGTTCAAAACCTCGTGAAGTACTGATAAGCGACGAGGTAAGTCTTGATAATATGCTTACTATCCTCCGTGGATAATAAAGAATAAGAGTATAAGAGATCTGAATAAAAATAATAAAACTATGAAGCAGATTAAGTATTTATTATTGCTTGTTGCCATGTTTATGGCAAATAGTGTGTTTGCACAGAATGCTAATCAGGCTAAGGCTTGTATGGATAAAGCTACAGCCAATATTTCTAATTTGGGTGGCTTTATTGCTCACTTTGAACTTTCCAGACCTGGTGCTGTAGGTAGAACAGCGGGAACAATTTCTGTGAAAGGTATTAAATTTGTTGCCACAACACCACAGACTACCGTATGGTTTAATGGAACAACACAATGGTCATACATGAAGTCTACCGATGAAGTAAATGTTTCTACACCTACCGAAGCACAGCGCCTTTCAATGAACCCATACGCATTGATGACATTGTATCGTCAGGGTTACAACCTCTCTATGGCCAATGAAGGTGGTTCTTACGTGGTACATATGAAGGCAACCAACCCTAAACGTAATATTCCTGAGGCTTATGTAACTGTAAACAAAGCCTATCAGCTACAAAAGATTAAGATTAAGCAAGCCAATAAGTGGACTACTATCACAGTTTCTGGTATTCAGCGCAAGAACCTTTCAGACAATATCTTTACTTTCAACAAGAAAAACTATCCATCTGCTGAGGTGATAGACTTGAGATAAATGACTTACTGGGAAGCTATACAAACATTGCATAAGCACTTCTGCCTATCGGGTAGGAGAAATAAAATATGGCAAGCCAACAACGTAGCAAAGTACCTTTACTACGTGTTGGCTGTTTTTCTTTGCGCTTATTTTGTATGGATAGGATGTGAATTGGCAGACCTCGTTATCGAGGATAATCTTGGTGGTTGTCGTTTCATCTATGCCCTAATACCTGTGTTTCTGTTCATTGATTATCTTTTCAGATATACAACAGACCATCGGCTGTTGATGCATATCCGCCCTTACCTGCTCCTACCACTTCCCAAACACAGCTATACAGACTATCTGATTCTCCGTCAGTTGATAGTTTTTAAGAACGTAAATCTCCTCTTTATCTGCATTCCCTTTGGTATCAAAACCGTTATTCCAGAGTTGGGTGCATCGGCTATGATTGGCTATACTGCAGGACTCTACCTCCTCTTTCTTATCAACGGACAGTTTTTTCAGTTCACACAAGTACTGACAGCACGTGGGCTGCGCTACTGGCTCATACCTATTCTTACCTATTTATTTATCGCCATAATAACAATATTCTTCCCATCTCCACAAAGTTACCTCCAACGTTGGGCAGAGATTGGTAATGCAATGATAAGAGGAGAGATATGGATATATGCAGTAATGATTCTGCTTCTGATAGGAATGATATTGCTAAATCGCAACGTCCTTGAGCATCGTATTCTCCAAGAGCAATACACAGCAGCACCAGTGAAACATGACAAAAATAGCATAAACCTTACTTTCTTCGACCGATTCAACCAGATTGGTGAGTATCTTAAGCTTGAAGTGTGGGGTATTCTACGCAACAAAAGACTTCGTTTGATCTTCTTTCTCAACACCTTTGGTATCTTTATCTTTAGTCTAATCACAGCCTTTGACCCAGAGAGTGACATGGTTAAGATTAACGGCTTTGTCTACTATAGCTTTATCGTCTACGGACTAAGCTCACTCTCAAGAATCATGTGTTACGAAGGTAATTATTATGAATGCCTACTGATGCAACGTAATAGTATCCAAAACCTTTTGCTTGCAAAGTATTATTTCTATACTGCCCTACTCTTAATACCGCTGCTCGCTTTCCTCCCTGTAGCTTTAATTGGGAAGATAAGCTTTTGGACAATACTATCTTATGCCCTCTTTGCAGCTGGTGTCGCCTATCGTATTCTATTTCAGATGGCAATATATAATAAGGTAACATTCTCTATGCAAGCTACCCACACGGGCAAAAATGCGAATACTAACTATCTACAACTCATCGTTACAATCATTACCATCATCAGTCCATTCCCAATTACCGCATTAGGAACATGGTGGCTAAACCAACCTATCCTCTCCAATACTATCCTCTCCCTCCTTGGTATCATCTTCATAACCACTCATCGTCGTTGGATTAGTAGTATCAGTCGAAAGATGAAAGCCAACCAATACGAACAACTTGAAGGGTTTCAGAGGAGTAGATAAAGAAAACAACTTTCCGTTAAAACCAAAACTAAAAATGAGCAGTTAGACTGGGTAATCACTCACAACTTGCATCTTCTTCACCACCTTTTTACATAGTGCTAAGCATCAGCACCACATGTGCTAAGCATCAACACCATATGTGCGCAGCGTAAGCACCATATGTGCGCAGCCTCAACCCCACAATAAAAGTACTAAAAATAAGATGAACTTTAGGGTGAATAGAACCGCCAAATAACAATGAATAAGGTGACAAGAGGAATACTTATGAACCAAGCATAGCCAATATAATCTAAGAAACTCTTCTCTTAACAGGAAAACATCTACAATCATTAGAAAAACAACTATAGTTAATTCAACTCAACACAGAACAAAATAAGTAATATAAATGTTTTTGACTTATAGAAGTTTTTTCGTAACTTTGCTCTCAGAAACAAATTAAAATAAAGATTAGAACGTTATGCTTACATTAAAGCTCATCAGTGAAGAAACTGAACGCGTCATCAAAGGACTGGAGAAGAAACACTTCAAAGGTGCACGTGAGGCAGTTGAGAAAGTATTGGAATATGACCGTTTGCGTCGTGAGACTCAGCAGAAGCTTGACACTAACAAGCAGCAGCAGAATCAGCTCTCGAAGCAGATTGGTGGACTGATGAAAGAAGGAAAGAAAGACGAAGCTGACAAGATAAAGGAAGAGGTAGCACTATTAAAATCTTCTGACAAGGCTCTCCAAGAGATAATGGATATGGCTCAGAAGGATATGACAGACGTGTTACTGACAATTCCTAACATCCCTAACGAGATTGTACCTGAAGGTAAGGATGCTGAGGACAATGTTGTTGTAAAGGAAGGGGGTGAGAAGCCAAACCTACCTGCTGACGCATTGTGCCACTGGGACTTGCTGAAGAAGTTTAACTTGGTAGATTTCGACCTTGGAGTGAAGATTACTGGTGCTGGTTTCCCACTCTATATCGGTAAGATGGCACGCTTCCAACGTGCCTTAGAGGCATTCTTCCTCGATGAAGCTCGTAAGAGTGGCTACTTGGAAGTACAGCCACCATTGGTAGTAAATCAGGAGTCTGGTCAGGCTACTGGTCAGTTGCCAGATAAGGAGGGACAGATGTATCATGCTACTCTTGACGACCTCTATCTCATCCCAACAGCTGAGGTTCCTGTAACAAATATCTTCCGTGACGAGATTCTCAACGAGCAAGACCTGCCTATCAAGCGTTGTGCTTACTCTGCTTGTTTCCGTCGTGAGGCTGGTAGCTATGGTAAGGATGTACGTGGTCTGAACCGCTTACACCAGTTTGATAAGGTTGAGATTGTACGTATCGATAAGCCAGAGCACTCTTATCAGTCATTGGATGAGATGTTAGACCACGTTGAAGGTCTTTTAAAGAAGCTTGAATTGCCTTATCACATCCTCCGTCTTTGTGGTGGAGACATGAGTTTTACATCAGCAATCTGTTATGACTTCGAGGTATGGAGTGCTGCACAAGAGCGTTGGTTGGAGGTATCAAGCGTGTCAAACTTCGAAAGCTATCAGGCAAATCGTCTGCATTGTCGTTTCCGTCATGCCGAAGATAAGAAGATTGAACTCTGCCATACGTTGAATGGTTCAGCCCTTGCTCTGCCACGTATCGTTGCAGCTATCATCGAGAACAACCAAACCCCAGAGGGTATTCGTGTACCAAAGGTACTCGTTCCTTACTGTGGTTTCGAGATGCTCGACGACAAGATGGACTAAAGAATACAGCCCCTCCCTTAAAAAGGAGGGGCATCATTACCGCGAACAACTAATAAAACAACAAAAGCTACTTACCCTTATCAATCTTTTATACGACTCTTTACAATAGAAGAACACCCAAAGTATAAAGAACAAATAGGGTCAGTACTTTTAATATCTATTACCACTCCATGAACAAGATTATCCGTAAACAACAGTTTTCAGAGAAGGTTTTCTGCTTAGAAGTAGAAGCACCGCTCATTGCACGAAGCTGCCGTCCAGGTAACTTTATCATCGTGCGTGTTGACAACCACAGCGAACGTGTACCTTACACCATTGCGAAATCGGACCCAGTAAAGGGTACGCTCACCATGGTTATCCAAGAGGTAGGACGCTCATCAACAAAACTTTGCCAGTTGAATGAAGGCGATGAGATTGTTGATATTGTCGGACCACTCGGTACTCCATCCCACATTGAGAACTACGGTACGATTATCTGTGCGGGTGGTGGTATTGGTATCGCTGCCATTCTCCCTATCCTTACAGCACTGAAGCAGGCTGGTAACAGAGTAATCTCTGTCCTCGCCGGTCGTACTAAGGAGTTAGTTATCATGGTAGACGACGTAAAGAAATACTCTGATGAGGTTATCATCATGACTGATGATGGTTCCTACGGAGAGAAAGGTGTCATCACCGTAGGCGTAGAAAAGGTGATACAGCGCGAACACGTAGACAAGGTGTTAGCTATCGGACTTCCTATCATGATGAAGTTCACCTCTCTTTTAGCAAAGAAATACGGCATCCCTAACGACGTTTCACTCAATACTATTATGGTGGACGGAACTGGAATGTGTGGTGCTTGCCGCCTAACGATTGGTGGTAAGACTCGCTTTGTCTGTATTGATGGTCCTGAATTCGATGGCGACCTCGTCGACTGGGATGAGATGTTCAAGCGAATGGGGACGTTTAAGGACATTGAGACCTCCCCCAACCCCTCCGAAGGAGGGGAGTGCCTGGCGGAAAATAAATCAGGAAAAGAGGTTCAAGGAAAGAGTGGAGATTGTTGTGACAGTGAGAAAAATAAGTCTGCCAACAACGAAGGTAGCACTCCATCAACTATAACCCACCAATCAGAAGAGGTGGCGGACGACGCTTGGCGTACTACATTACGCAAGGAACTTAAGCCAAAGGAGCGCACAGCTATTGAGCGTGTGAAGATGCCAGAGTTAGATGCAGACTATCGTGCGAAGACCCGTTTAGAGGAGGTAAATATCGGACTAAGCCCAGAGATGGCTATGCAAGAGGCTAAACGCTGCCTCGATTGTCCGAAACCTTCTTGCGTAGAGGGCTGTCCTGTAAACATTCACATCCCTGACTTCATTAAGAATATAGAGCGTGGCGACTTCCTCGAAGCAGCCAAGATACTCAAGGAAACATCTGCCCTACCAGCCGTATGTGGTCGTGTTTGTCCACAAGAGAAGCAATGTGAGAGCCGTTGTATTCATTTGAAGATGAACTCACCAGCCGTAGCCATCGGTTATCTTGAGCGTTTTGCAGCCGATTATGAGCGTGAAAGTGGACACATGGCATTGCCAGACGTTGCGCCATCCAATGGTATCAAGGTAGCTGTTATCGGTTCTGGTCCTGCAGGATTGAGCTTTGCTGGCGACATGGCAAAGCGTGGATTCGAGGTTTATGTATTTGAGGCACTCCACGAGATTGGCGGTGTCTTGAAATATGGTATCCCTGAGTTCCGTCTACCAAACAAGATTGTTGATGTCGAAATAGATAATCTTCGTCGCATAGGCGTACACTTCCAGACCGATACTATCGTCGGTAAGACCATCAGTATAGAAGACTTAAAGGAGAAAGGCTTCAAGGGTATCTTCGTTGGTTCAGGTGCTGGATTGCCTAACTTCATGGGAATTCCAGGCGAGAACGCTATCAACATCCTTTCAAGTAACGAGTATCTGACACGTGTAAACCTCATGGACGCAGCCAATCCAGAGACCGACACACCAATCATTATGGGTAAGAAAGTCTTGGTAATCGGCGGTGGTAACACGGCTATGGACTCTTGTCGTACTGCCAAACGATTAGGCGCTGACGTCACACTTGTATATCGTCGTTCTGAAGCCGAGATGCCTGCACGTCTTGAAGAGGTGAAACATGCTAAAGAAGAGGGTATCAACTTCCTCACGCTTCATAATCCACAGGAATATAAGGCGGATGAGAAAGGTCGTGTATGTGCCGCTGTCTTAGACGTAATGAAACTCGGAGAACCAGACGCAAGCGGACGCTGTCGACCAGAATTGACTGGTGAGACCGTCACTGTCGAGTGCGATCAGGTCATCGTTGCCGTAGGTGTATCACCTAACCCATTGGTACCAAAGTCTGTAAAGGGACTTGAATTAGGTCGTAAAGATACAATTGTTGTCAACGAACAGATGCAGAGTTCACAGCCAGAAATCTTTGCTGGTGGTGACATTGTACGTGGTGGTGCAACTGTCATTCTTGCTATGGGAGATGGAAGAAGAGCCGCTGCAAACATGGCAGAACAATTATTAGCAGAAAAATAATCACCCTGCTTATTGCTTGTATTGGTTAGTAGCACGTTTTATTAATGACAGTTACTCCCTTTCCAACAACAACAAACAGTGGTGCTAAGCCTTAGCACGAATGGTGTTTACATACAGCACCATTCGTGCGAAGCATCAGCACATGTGCAAAGAGGCATAAATAGCTTACTTTCTATACCCTGAATAAAGAGCAATATACTAACAAACAATGTATATGAGAAGCGTGTACAGGATAGTATGAAACCCTATAATCGAAACAGTCGGATTGAGTTCTTCAATCCGACTGTTTTAGTTTTTGCAATCAAGAAACAAGCAATAATAGAAAAATCCTATCAATCATTGCTATAAATCGTTGGGTCTTTCACACCTGCTGTTTCAAAGGCTTCCTTACGTTCAACGCATGTTCCACACTTACCACAGTGAATATCAGCTCCTTTATAACAACTCCACGTCTTAGAATAGTCGATTCCCAACGCAGCACCACGCGCCACAATCTCAGCCTTAGTAATCTCCGTATAAGGAGCCTCAACACGCACTTTCACAAAGGTTCCAGCCTCCGTAGCACCATTCATCGCATGGATAAACTCAGGACGGCAGTCAGGATAAATCGTATGGTCACCACCATGGTTTGCAATATACACACGCTTCAACTCATGACTCTCAGCAATCCCCGTTGCAATCGCAAGCATAATGCCATTACGGAAAGGAACAACCGTCGACTTCATATTCTCTTCCTCATAATGCCCCTCTGGGATAGCATCAGCCCCATCAAGCAGAGAACTCTTAAAATACTGGTGCATAAAAGACAGTGGAATCGTTATATGAGGAATCCCCAACTTCTCACAATGATACTGAGCATAAGGCAGTTCCTTAGCCCCATGGTTCTGACCATAGTCGAAAGAGATTGCTAAAGCGATCGTCTCCGCCTTATCATAAAGCAACGTGATAGAATCAAGTCCACCACTGACAATAATAACCGAATCTTTCATTACAATCTTATTTTTCTGCAAATTTACAAAAAAGATAGTGTTTGATTTCACCAATCCATCAAAAATTAGTATTTTTGCGGATAGGAATATTATAACGTTACAAATAATAAAGAACAAATGAAAATTAACGATTTTAACTTCGCTGGACATAAGGCTATCGTCCGCGTAGACTTCAATGTGCCTTTGGATGAGAATGGTCATGTAACTGACGAGACACGTATCCGTGGTGCTTTGCCAACACTTAAGAAGGTATTGGCTGACGGTGGTGCTCTTATCATGATGAGCCACATGGGTAAGCCAAAGGGCAAAGTGAAGCCAGAGCTTTCATTGAGCCAGATTGTTAAGAACGTAAGCAATGCTCTCGGCGTTGAGGTTAAGTTCGCTAAGGACGCTGGTAACGCTGAAGCTGAGGCTGCTGCATTGAAACCAGGCGAGGCTCTCTTGCTTGAAAACCTTCGTTACTACCCAGAAGAGGAAGGCAAGCCAGTAGGTGTTGAGAAGGGAACTCCAGAGTTCGACGCTGCAAAGGCTGAGATGAAGGAACGTCAGAAGGACTTCGCTAAGAAGCTCGCTTCATACGCTGACGTATATGTAAACGATGCATTCGGTACAGCTCACCGCAAGCACGCATCTACAGCAGTTATCGCTGACTACTTCGATGCTGACCACAAGATGTTGGGTTACCTCATGGAGAAAGAGGTTACAGCTATCGACAACGTATTGAAGAACGCTCAGCATCCTTTCACTGCTATCATCGGTGGTTCAAAGGTAAGCTCTAAGCTCGCTGTAATCAAGAACCTCCTCGACAAGGTTGACAACCTCATCATCGGTGGTGGTATGGGTTATACCTTCATCAAGGCACAGGGTGGTAAGATTGGTAAGTCACTCCACGAGGACGATTTGATGCCAGAGGCATTGAACGTAATCGCTGCAGCTAAGGAGAAGGGTGTAAACCTTTCACTCTCTGTTGCTACTGTTTGTGGTAAGGATTTCTCTAACGATACAGAGCGCAAGGTATTCCCTATCGACCAGATTCCTGATGAGTGGGAAGGTATGGACGCATCAGAGGAGAGCATCGAGGCATGGAAGAAGATTATCCTCGCTTCTAAGACTATCCTTTGGAACGGTCCTGTAGGCGTATTCGAGTTGGAGAACTTCGCTAAGGGTACTGGCGAGATTGCCAAGGCTGTTGCACAGGCAACTCAGGAGAACGGCGCTTACTCTCTCGTAGGTGGTGGTGACTCTGTTGCTGCTGTTAACAAGTTCGGTCTTGCTGACAAGGTATCTTACGTATCTACTGGTGGTGGTGCTATGCTCGAGGCTATCGAGGGTAAGGTACTCCCAGGTGTAGCTGCTATCGAGAAGTAAGAGATTTATCTATCTCTCAAATATACACAAGCCGTTGCCTCATCATGAAGTGACGGCTTTCTTTATATAACAAACTAAAAGAAGCAACAAACCATAAAAGAAAGCAGTTTCTAATAGTTTACAAAAACTAATTAACGATTCACAGCCCAACAACAGGTTATAAACTTCATCAAACTACACTTTTATCCTTTGAACTTTGAATATTGAACATTGAACTTTATGATCTGTACTATTAACTTTGAACAATTACCGACTACGAATTTCTCTAATTACGCTAAAATTTTTGCTAAATAATTCGTGTCATTCGCGTAATTTGCAGTTAACTTTTTGATTTGCGTTTAACCCTTAAGCTACATCAGTAATCATAATTATGACGTACTGATGAGAACTCCGTTCGAATAATTTTGAATTATGAATTATGACTTAATGTAGTAATCATAATTATGAATTTTGAATTATGAATTTTGAATTAATATAGTAATCATAATTATGAATTTTGAATTATGAATTATGAATTAATAACTCACAGTTTCATACAGCCTGAGCACTATTTCATCAGCAGGTGGGAAAAAGATAAGAGTAGGTAATAGATAAGCATTAACTTTGCATCGAAATAATTAAAAGACCCTATCAAATCGCACTTACATGCGCAAAGCTTTGATACATAGAAAAAATAAACAGATGAAAAGAAACAAACAAAGGAAAAAGCAAATCATTCTTTCCACCACCGCTATCATTGCTATACTCGGAGCGATAATTGCATTGTGCAATATTATTGTTGATAAGAATGCAAAAGGAAGAACATTCAATGATATCAATGATGTTCCCACTATGCAGACAGCCTTACTACTCGGTACTAACCCAAAAGCAAGGGGAGGTAAAAGACCGAGTTCCTTCTATATGGCACGTATCAAGGCGACAGCAGAACTATATAAACATGGGAAGTTCCGACAGCTTATCATTAGTGGTGACAAGCGAGAAGGCTATGACGAACCACAAACAATGCGCCATGACCTTATAGAAAGAGGTGTACCTGATAGTATCATCACAATGGACGGACAAGGCTATCGTACCCTACTCTCTATGAGAAATATTAAGCAACACTTTGGAGTAAATGATATGATTATCATCTCACAGAAATGGCACAATGAGCGTAGCATCTTCTTGGCAGACAAGATGAATATTAAAGCTGTGGGATATAATGCTGATGACGTACGACATCCAAGGGCGATATGGACACATATAAGGGAGTTATTGGCAAGAGTTAAACTCTTTATTGACTTGTATATTACACATCGAAAAGACTTCTGTTAGTAGTCATCCTAAACCATTGAATGACTGACAGAAATAGATTTTCTATACAAAACAACAAGAGTATAGCTTTTTATTACTAAATTTGCAGTACTATAACAATTTGTTGACAATAAGTAGTGAAACAGCTGTTAATCATACAAAACGGAAGCACAGAAATGATGCGACTGACGTTTGACGAGATTCTTTATATCCGATCAGACGGCAACTATTGTGTGATGACACTTTCAAATGGTGAGGAGATACAGTTATGGATGAACCTCAAAGCCATTACAGAACTCATTGATCAACAGATGAGACAGCAAGAAATTGTATTCGTAAGGGTGGGTAAACAATACGTTCTCAACCTTCACTATATCAGTAGAATTGACACGAAGAAGGACCAACTGAGCCTGTGGAGAAAAGAACTATCACAGAAGATAGTACTCGACTCTATCTCACACAAAGCGTTGCAGCTCCTTGAAGAGGGTATAAAACAAAAGCAGAATGAGTTATAGTGACGACGATATTCAGTTCTTAGGAGGTGCGGAATTCAAACCTTCTCAGCTAACAGACAAGCAGCAACTAACATCTCGCAGATGGTGGATAGGAGTTGTCGTGCTTGCATTTATCGCCCTTTCTGCTGCAACCTTCTACTTCTGGCAGAAAGCAAATAGCCGTACCCTCGCTTTTGATTACCCATTAAGTCGTACATCAACAGAAATCATTCGCGACTTGGAGAAGATGCCGACAGACTCGCTACAAGGGGTAACGATGAAGGTTGATTCGCTCTATGGTGTGAGTATGAGACTATACGAACTGCACGGACTCACACCTACCCTATCTCGCACTGCCCCTTCTGACAGCGACTCTACCGTCTGCCTTGTTACACATGGTTGGGACTTCTATTGGGATGAAAACCATCAATATAAATACATTGGCGACTTTATCTATCATGGTAAGGAGTATGCCAGCAACCATAATAAGGCTGGCTTTGTAGCTATTGTTGGCGACAAGTGGCAAATAGGTATCGGTCAAGACGATTCCATAAAGGAGTATGTCAAAGCTCATAATGGCAGTATGTTCCGCCAATTTGCCCTCGTATCGGCAGGACAAATATGTGAGGAGCAGTTTGCCTTAAAGGGAAAAGTGACACGCTGTGCATTAGCACGTAAGGCAGGCTCTACAACGATTTGGTATGTTGAGACAATCCATAAAGAATCCCTCTACGACTTTGCACAAGCCCTTTCCGACTATGGCTTTACCGATGCCATCTATCTGACAGGTGGAAACAACGGCAACACCTTCTATCGCACACCAACCGACAGTATCTGTGGAGTGGCTGATTGGAAGGGGTATGCAGATAACTTATTGATATTTAAGAAAACAAAATAGAAACAAGTTAATAGGAATATCAAATTTTGTTTGTAATCAAAATATAAATAATATGGAAATTATCTCATTAAGAGGTCCCCAAAATAGTGGGAAAACAACAACACTAACGATTGTGCATGGTAAGCTATTGGAACAAAGCTCTCAAAAGTCTAACAATTATTTTAAAGAAATATCCAATGGTGATTTTCTTGATGTCATAGAATACAATGGAAGAAAAGTTGGTATTGTTACACAGGGAGATTATTCAAGAAGAGAATGCTCTGTAAAGAACCATCTTAGAAAATTAAAGAATTTGGGATGCGATGTAGCTATTTGTGCCTGCACAATCGGTTACGGAAAAGACGATATTCAAGCTGCTATCAATGCATATCCTATGCACGATTACATTGAAAAGAAACGGGTTGACGATGCCACGCTATACGACACTGCCAATCATGAAGATGCGAATAAAATAATGGCACTACTTAACCTCCAAAAAGTTTTGTTTGTCTTATTGAATGAGTACACAGATTGGGAAGGTGCTTTTCTCTCTACAGCCCTTCATGTTGGCGTAATACCAGGTAGTGAAATCAAGTACAGAGTGCATACAGTTGCTCCGACATTAGATGCAGTCTGTTCCATTGGTGGATTCAAAACATTACCTGATTATTCTTTTGAGAATATGCCCAAAGACTATGCAGCCTTAGTCCTTATCGGTGGCAATCAATGGGATTCACCTGAAGCAGAACTTGTTGCGCCATTGGTACAAGAAGCATTGGATAAGGGTAAACTAGTAGGAGCGATATGCAACGGAGCATCGTTTCTGTGTGCTCATGGCTTCTTGAACAACGTAAAACATACGGGTAATGGTCTCGACCAACTTAAACAATGGGGTGGTGAAAGATACACGAACGAAACAGGATATGTGAACGCACAGGCTGTAAGTGATAAAAATATCGTTACAGCAAATATTACTGGTCACTTGGAGTTCACTCGTGAAATGCTCTTACTTCTGAAAGCCAATACCTCGGAAAAGATTGCAGCTTGGTATGACTTTTATAAGAATGGATTTGTAAAACAGGAGTAATTCTAACAAATAAAATTGATGGGGAATGGCTGTGGTAAAATGCATATGCCATTTTGATAATCTTACAGTTTGAAATAATTCATTAAAAATGACCATTTCTATACTCGATATTGAGTAAAGAAATGGTCTTTTCTTTGTTTTAGGAAAAACTACTTATAGTTTGAAAGTTGTCAAGTTATTAATTTGCATTTTGACACACACTCTTTCTATATAACTTGTTGTAATAAGTCTGAGAATGATATTCTAATCTCTTAATCGGTACAAACCAATCTCAGAGATAGCAGGCACTGCACGCACCTCACTGATGATAAGACGCACCTCTTTAGCAGTCTGAACAGGGAACTTCAACAAACGCTTATGTCCAACAGTCGTACCCTCTGTAACTTTCTTCCAGTTGCCCTTAGCATCCTTTACTTCGAGTGAGAACTTCTCTACACGCTGTCCCTTACGGATATCCTCCTGTACAGAAAGGACATTAAAGGTAGCTGGTTTATTTAGTTTGAATGAGAAGACAGCCTTACCATCCTTCATCTTTGGACGTACAGATGTGTCATAATTATCGTCAATAACATTGCGACCCTTACCTTCTGAAAGCGCACAAGTAACCTTAGCCTTCGCCAAAAGATTATCAGTGAAGGTGTTTGCATACAACTGACGGAAACCACGAAGACTTCTTATATCAGCCTCAGAGAGTTTACCTTCCTTATTAGGAGGAAGATTCAAGAGGAGTACACCATTCATTCCAACAGATGTGAAATAGATATCCATCAGTTCCTTAGGCGACTTCACCTTGCTATCCTGATCCTCATGATAGAACCATCCCGGACGGATAGATACGTCAATCTCAGCTGGATACCAAATAAGTGACTTTGCCTTTTCAATCTTCTTACGACTACCAAGGTCTTGCCCCATCATATCACCGACAGGTGCAGTCAGTACTTCCTTCTGTGAGTTCTTTGCAATAGCATCCTGATCAAGATTGTCCTTTGGCACAACACTCCATTCCATCTCACGACCACGGCCAGTCTCTGTACCAACCCAACGAACATCAGGTCCCATGACAGCAATCACTGCCTCTGGCTGTAACTTACGGATAAGTTCATACCAACGTACGAAGTCATACACCTGCTTCTTACCATTTGGTCCTTCACCACAAGCACCATCAAACCACACTTCACTTACCTTACCATATTGTGTAAGCAATTCAGTCAACTGTTTAACAAAGAAGTCGTTATAAGCTTCAGTTCCATAAAGGTCTGAATTACGATCCCAAGGAGAGAGATAAACACCAAAGTTCATACCATACTTCTTGCAGGCATCGCTCACTTCACGAACGACATCACCCTTACCATTCTTCCATGGAGAGTTTTTAACACTATGTTCTGTATAAGCCGATGGCCACAAACAGAAACCATCATGGTGCTTACAAGTAAGGATAGCACACTTAAAGCCTGCAGCCTTCAACTCACGTATCCACTGATCAGCATCAAGGTCAGTAGGATTGAAGATAGCTGGTGACTCCTTACCATCACCCCACTCTCTACCAGTATAGGTGTTTATACCATAATGCAAGAAAGCAGTAAGTTCCTGACGCTGCCAATTAAACTGACGAGCAGAAGGAACAACATTTGCTGCCTTACGAACAATTTCCGCAGGAGAATCTGTCGGATTGATTATTACAACGTTCTGCTCCTGAGCATGAAGCGTTGGAAGAACTACCGGCGAGAATAATAAGCTTGTACAAGCTATCGTTGCCTTAAAAAAATGGGAATAAGAATTCAGCCACATAATTATATAGGTAATGATTTATAAATGTAATTTTAATATTCTACGGCAAATTTAAATATTTTCGTCGAGAAAACCAAATACGTTCACAATAAAACACATTTATAAGCGTTATATATACAATAGTAAGAATTCAAAGAAGTGCGGTTTTCAAAGTTAGAGATTCACTGCATTGGTAAATTAAAGTTAAATAAAATCTTTTTGATAAGTAAAAACCTCTCTTTAACTGTTACTTTCTTTAGAAATCCTATATAAAGAAAATGAGTCTAAACCCTAAGAACCTAAAAGAGGAAAACAAGATGCTGCATAGTCCAGCAACATGGGTTCCTACGCTTTATTTTGCCATGGGTATGCCCTTCGTCGTACTCAATATGGTTTGTACATTAATGTATAAAGGAATGGGAGTATCTGATGGACAGATAGCCTTCTGGACCTCTCTCATCATGCTTCCTTGGACCTTAAAACCGTTATGGAGCCCGTTCTTAGAAATTTATAAAACAAAGAAGTTCTTTGTTGTATTGACACAGCTGCTTACAGGTGTGCTTTTTGCCTTAGTAGCCTTTGCCCTTCATCTTCCTTTCTTCTTCCCCGTTACAATAGCGATACTTGCTGTTATCGCGATGAGTGGTGCTACGCATGATATTGCAGCAGACGGAACCTATATGTCTGTGCTCTCAAACGAAGAGCAAGCACGATGGATTGGTTGGCAAGGAGCATTCTATAATATTGCAAAGATTGCTGCGACTGGAGGATTAGTCTACCTTGCAGGTACGTTTATTGAACATTTCGGAGTAACAAAGGCATGGATGTTTATCATGCTTATTATCGCTACAATCATGTTAGTGATAGGCTGTTACCACTTCATTATACTCCCAAATCCAAAGAAGACTACAACTGATTCTCCTAAAACATTAAAAGAATCGTTAGGTGAACTTGTTGAGGTATTTATCGACTTTTTCAAGAAGAAACACATAGTATATTATATTTTCTTCATCATCCTCTATCGCTTTGCTGAAGGATTTGTAATGAAGATTGTTCCTCTCTTCCTCAAGGCATCACGTGCCGACCAAGGTTTAGGATTGAGTGAACAAGAGATTGGACTTTGCTATGGTACCTTTGGTGCTGCAGCCTTTGTCATCGGTTCAATCCTTGCAGGCTATTATATTGCATGGAGAGGACTGCAAAAGAGTCTCTTCTCACTTGCATTGGTATTCAATATCCCATTCATAGCTTATACATTCTTAGCTATCTATCAGCCAGAGAGCCTTTGGTTGATTGGTGGTGCTATCGTAATGGAATACTTCGGCTATGGCTTCGGCTTTGTTGGACTCTCCCTCTTTATGATGCAACAGATTGCACCTGGTAAACACCAGATGGCACATTACGCTTTCGCAAGTGGTATCATGAACTTGGGCGTAATGTTACCCGGTATGTTGAGTGGTGTTTTCAGCGATTTCTTGGGTTATCGCCAGTTCTTTATCTTCGTATTGGTATGTACTATTCCAGCACTGTTGGTTACATGGTTTGTCCCATTCACCTATACAGATGATACGAAGAAAGAAAAACTTGAAGCATAAGAAAAGATTTCAATAACATAATAAACCAAAACATAATAATTAAAACCAAAGATTATGAGATTAATCATAGAACCTAACTACGAAAAGTTATCTAAATGGGCAGCAAACTACGTGATTGAGCGTATTAATGCTGCTAAGAATCAAGACAAGCCTTTTGTACTCGGTTTGCCAACTGGTTCTTCACCAGAGGGTATGTATGCTGAGTTGGTAAAGGCTTATAAAGAAGGTAAGGTAAGCTTTAAGAATGTTGTTACATTCAACATGGATGAGTATGTTGGTTTGCCAGAGAGTCATCCACAGAGCTATCACAGTTTTATGGCTGAAAATCTCTTTAACCACATCGACTGTCCTAAGGAGAACATTCATATCTTGAATGGTAATGCAGAGAACCTCGAGGCAGAGTGCCAGCATTATGAGGAGATGATCCGTGAGGCAGGTGGTATCGACCTCTTCTTGGGTGGTATCGGTCCTGATGGCCACATTGCTTTCAACGAACCAGGCTCATCTCTCCGTTCACGCACTCGTATCAAGACATTGACATCAGATACACGTATTGCAAACTCACGTTTCTTTGACAATGATCCAAACAAGGTTCCAGTACATGCACTGACAGTAGGTGTTGGTACAGTAATGGATGCAAAGGAAGTGTTGATTCTTGTAAATGGTCACAACAAGGCAGAAGCTTTGCGTGCTGTTGTTGAAGGTCCGCTCACACAGAAGTGGACTATCAGTGCTTTACAGATGCACGAGCATGGTATCATTGTTTGTGATGAAAGTGCAACAGACAAGCTAACAGTAGAAACATACAAATACTTTAAAGACATAGAAAAGGAGAACTTGTAATGAAACTGAATTTAAGTTCACAGATTGTACTCAATCAAATACCTGAGGAGTTTTATCGTCCTGCAACAGCTATCGAACGCTCTGAGATAACACGTTTTGAGAAGGTTCCTACTGATATCTTCCCAACGATTGAAGAAGGAGCTATCGACATAGCTAACCACCTTGAGGCAGACATCAAGAAGAGAGAGCAGGAAGGAAGAAAGTATGTTATGGGCGTAGGCTCTGGTTCTTCCCTCACTCCTATCTT
The DNA here is from genome assembly GCA_963540415.1 of uncultured Prevotella sp. Lineage (GTDB taxonomy): Bacteria > Bacteroidota > Bacteroidia > Bacteroidales > Bacteroidaceae > Prevotella. The sequence continues at coordinate 3,264 of CAUTPS010000015.1, read as the reverse complement.
CCAGGAACTTATAAAGCGTCATCAGGCTGGCAAGTTGAGTTTCAAGAATGTTGTTATTTTCAACGCATACGAGTATTTCCCACTGAGTGAGGAAAATGTAAATCGTGGTATCAATCAGCTCAAAGAGCGTTTCTTGAATCATATTGATATTGATGTAGAGAACATCTTTACGCCAGATGGTACTATTGCTCAGAATGATGTACAGGAGCATTGCCGTCAGTATGAGCAGCATATTAAGGAATTAGGTGGTCTTGATGTTATCCTTTTGGGTATTGGCCGTATGGGTAATATCGCTACCAACGAACCAGGTTCAAGCCTTACATCTGCTTCTCGCCTTATCTTGATTGATGAAACTTCACGTGAGGAGATGAAGATGAGTTTCGGTTCTCAGGAGTCTGTTCCTCCATGTTCTATTACTATGGGTGTTAGCACTATTCTCTCTGCACGTAAGATCTTCCTTACTGCATGGGGTGAAGAGAAGGCTGAAATTATCAAGAAGACTGTTGAAGGTAAGGTAAGCGATGCTGTTCCTGCATCTTTCTTGCAGACACATAACGACGCACATGTTGTTATTGACCTTTCTGCCGCTGCTAAGTTGACACGTATTCAGCATCCTTGGCTCGTTGCTTCATGCAAATGGACAGATAAGTTAGTGCGCTCTGCACTTGTATGGCTTTGCCAGATTACAGGTAAGCCACTTCTCAAGTTGACCAACAAGGACTATAATGAGAATGGCCTTAGCGAACTCCTTGCACTCTATGGGTCTGCATACAATGCAAATATCAAGATCTTCAATAATCTCCAGCATACAATTACAGGTTGGCCAGGTGGTAAACCAGATGCTGACGATACTTATCGTCCAGAACGTGCTAATCCATTCCCAAAGAGAGTGATTGTATTCTCTCCACACCCTGACGATGATGTTATCTCAATGGGTGGTACCCTTCGTCGTTTGGTACAGCAGGGACATGACGTTCATGTAGCATACGAGACATCTGGTAACATCGCTGTAGGTGATGAGGAAGTTGTACGTTTCATGCACTTCATCAACGGCTTTAATCAACTCTTTGCTAATGAACAAGATGAGGTTATTAAGTCTAAGTACAAAGAGATTAAGGAATTCTTGAAGAACAAGAAGGAAGGTGACATCGACTCACAGGATATCCGTACCATTAAGGGACTTATCCGTCGTGGTGAGGCACGTACTGCTTCAACTTTCAATCAGATTCCACTCGACCATGTTCACTTCCTCGACCTTCCTTTCTATGAGTCTGGTAAGATTGAGAAACTTCCAATGGGCGAAGCTGACGTGAATATTGTAAGAGAACTCATTACAAAGGTAAAACCTCATCAGATTTATGTAGCTGGCGACTTGGCTGACCCACATGGTACTCACCGTAAGTGTACAGATGCTGTTTTGGCTGCTATTGACCTTGAGAAAGAAGCTAAGGCAGAGTGGTTAAAGGACTGTCGTGTATGGATGTATCGTGGTGCATGGGCAGAATGGGAAATTGAGAACATCGAAATGTGTGTTCCTATCAGTCCTGAAGAGCTGCGTGCAAAGCGTAACTCTATCCTCAAACACCAGAGCCAGATGGAAAGTGCGCCATTCCTTGGCAACGACGAGCGTCTCTTCTGGCAGCGTTCAGAAGACCGCAACCGTGGTACAGCTAAACTCTATGATGACTTAGGTTTGGCTTGCTACGAGGCAATGGAAGCATTTGTTGAATACAAGTTTTAGTACTTATAAGACAAACAAGAATTAATGTATAAGAAGATCTTATTAACTGTTTCCCTCTGCGCCTCACTCTTACAGGTAGGTGCAGTAGGAACAGAGAAGAGCAATAATATCAAGAACGATGATGGTTTTACCACCATCGTTTTTGATAGAGCAAACAGCCCTGTTCCTTATCGTATCCCAGCTATAACCGAGACACGTAAGGGAACACTGTTAGCAGCTTGCGACTTCCGCCTTAGTCATACCGACGTGGGATGGAACAACAGAAATGGTTTGTGGCAGATTAACATTGTTATGCGAACAAGTAAGGACTTTGGTAAGACCTGGTCTGACACGGTTTGTGTGGCACGCGGTAACGAACATGCAGTTGACCCAATCCGTACTGCTTTCGGCGATCCAAGTATCATTGCTGACCGCACGTCAGATAATGTATTGCTTCATTGTGTAGCAGGTAAGAGTGCATATCAGACTGCAACTCGTCAGAACCCACAGCATGCTTACTTCTTCCACAGTACTGATGGTGGTAAGACATGGGACAATGGAACAGACCTTACCGAGATGATTCACGGTCTCTACGATGGTAAGCTACCTAATGGTGGTAACCCAGACGGTATCTTCCTCACATCAGGTAAGATTATGCAGAGCCGTTACATCCGTAATGGCAAGTTCTATCGCCTTTACATCGCACATCCTGTCCGTCAGAAAGGTGTTGACCGTTGCGGTACTTTCGTTATCTATTCTGATGACTTCGGTCACACATGGCACGTCTTAGGCACTCCTTCAAAGGCTCCTTCTATTGCTCAGGATGAGTCAAAAGTTGAGGAAATGCCTGATGGTAGCGTATTACTGAGCTGTCGTGACGTTTACGGAGGCAGACGATTCAACATCTTTACTTACAAAGATGCAGCGAAGGCTACAGGTAGCTGGGGCGAGGAAGTAATGCCACAGAACATGACTGGCAAGCAGGTAAATGCCTGCAATGGTGGTATTCTGATTGTTCCTGCAAAGAGAGTTGCTGACGGTAAGAAGCTTTTTGTTGCCCTTCAGTCAGTACCACTTAGCGCACGTCGTGACAGTGTCGGTTTCTTCTATAAGGAGTTGGCAGCTTATGCTGACTATTCTACAGCAAAAGCATTGGGTAGCAACTGGAAGAAAGGTTTGCGTGTAACAGACGAATCTTCATGCTACTCTACAATGGTACTTATGAAGAACCAGCGCATCGGCTTCCTCTATGAGGTACGCGGACAGAATGACGGCTATGACATTGAGTTCAAGAGTCTGTCATTGAAGGCAATTACTAATGGAGAATATGATATTCTTCCTTACGTTGACCGCTCTAAGTACGTGGTTGAAGCAGCCAAGGCACATCAGACCAAAGCACCACTTGCTGTAAAAAAAAGCAAGTGAAAAGAAAAAGGGAAGCATAGATAGAACTAATTGTAAACAAAAAAACTTGCCCCATTACACCAAAAATGGTGACAGGGGCAAGAAAACGAAAATTAAATTACCAAGTTATTGCTATTGAT
>CAUTPS010000014.1:0-44564 GCA_963540415.1 uncultured Prevotella sp. | reverse complement strand
ATGTACCTGCTTATCTTGAGTTCCTTGATAAGGGATTGGAGAATTATCATGCACAGCATCAGTAAGATTTTACGTGATAACATAGCTTTTTGCTATCTATATAGATAGTAGAAAGACGACAGTTATAACTTCAACAAGGGGTTGTATCAAAGAAGCCGTTAGTGGTTTTGTTTTGATACAACCCCTTGTTTTTATGTTGGTTATACGAACTATGGGTAAAAAAGTGGGACTCGTGTAATCTTGTAAGTAATCGCTGAATAAGCTAACCATCAATGGCTTTATGATTCGTAACAGTCATAATGAACTCTTTATGCCATTTTTTTTCGATATATTGATGGTCAGCACACTTTGTGTTGATGGTTAGCACTATAGGTGCGGAGCCTTAGCACCAATGGTGCGGAGCATAAGACAGACTTCAAAAGACGGTCGATATGCGAGCAACTTGATGTAAGTAGTTTGCAGTTTTAGCCTCCAAAAGCACAATGCTTTTGATACTACGGAATGTAGATGCTGATAGAATAGTAAACTTTTGTCGATCAGAAACGAGCGTTTGTATGTATAAGAACGTTTTTGAAAAATTATTGAAAAGCAATCAGAACATAAAAGTAAAAAAGTATAAGGGATTCTTATATGAATTTGACACATAGTCTATGTTTTACTATCATTTCGTAAAGAAAATGCCATTAAAATGTATATTTGGCTATCAAAAATTAATAATAATGAAAGGAATTCTTTATTTTTAATAATAAAATAGCTTGGTTTTTTATTTTTTTTCGTACTTTTGCAGAATAATATATGATAGGTATTGTCCACCTGTGAAGGGACTATCTCGATAGTATTAATAGAAATGAAGATTTCTTTTCTTCTCTCTGAACAATTATTAACATAAGAGTTTTCGAGTAAAAAAAGATTGTAATTTCAAGTAACAAAATTCATAATTTTAGAGAACGATGCAGAAGATTAAATTCCTCCAACGCATAATATGTGTTCTTTTTTTGAACCTTTTATGTTTTGGTCCATTAAGTCTCCCCATGTCAGCGCAGGACCTGAATGGCGCAAAAGTAACTCTTTCTATGCATGATGCAACGGTAGAGGATTTCGCCAATGAGGTCGCAAAGCAGACTGGATTAAATGTAAAGTTTGCGGATGAAGGTGTGAAGGCACTTAAGGGTGTTACTCTTGACGTGCGTGATCAGTCAGTATCAAGTTTGTTACTGAACTTGGCAAACCAGTTCCCACTCTCTTATACCGTTGATGGCAATACCTTGACGCTTGCAAAGAAGGAAACTACACAGCGCAAGGGTGGCGTTCGTGGTCAGGTTACTGATAATAACGGTGATCCTATCATCGGTGCTGTCATCCGTGTGGATGGCGTGAATGGTGGTTATGTTACCGATATCAATGGTGAATACGAGATTGTGACTGACCTCAAGGAGGTGCACATGACGGTATCATATATTGGTTATAAGACAGTTACAAAGACTGTAAAGAATGGTACAACTGCTAATATTACGCTGCGTGAAGATTCAAAAGAGATGCAGGAAGTGGTTGTAACGGGTTACCAGACTAAGAATAAGAACTCGTTTACGGGTTCTCAGGTGGCTGTAAGTCGTGACCAGTTGATGAATGTGGGTACGAAGAATGTATTGCAGAGTATTGCAAGTTTCGTTCCTGGTATGGTCATCGCAGATGATAATCTCAAAGGTTCTGACCCTAATAAGGTGGCAGAACTCAATATCCGTGGTCGTGCAACCTTCGAAGGACAAGCCAATACACCAGTCTATGTGGTAGATGGTGCGCAGGTAAGTGCTGAGTATGTTGCCGATATGGATATGAATGATATCGAGACAGTTACTGTATTGAAGGATGCTTCAGCTTCTGCTCTTTATGGTGCGAAAGCCTCTGCTGGTGTTATCGTTATTACAACAAAGACCTTGAAGGGTGGTAAGTTGAAATTGAACTATAGTGGAACAGTACGTTTGTCAACACCTGATTTGTCCGACTATAACTTGTTGAATGCAAGTCAGAAGCTTGAATATGAGCGTCTTGCAGGTTTGTTTACAGATACAAGTCCTTCAACTCAATATACGCTTGACAAGGATTATGCACGTATATATAATGATATTCAGAGAGGTGTTGAGACTGACTGGCTGTCTAAGCCACTGCGTAATGCTATCTCACAGTCACACAGTTTGAGTGTAGATGGTGGTGACGACCGTGCAAAGTATAATCTCGGTATTCGTTATGGTAAGGATGCTGGTGTTATGAAGGGTTCCGATCGTACTCGTCTTTCAACTAATTTCCGTCTCTCTTACAATATTGCAGGTAAGTTCTTTGTATCAAACAGTTCGACACTTTCATCTGTGACAAGTAACGTGTCACCTTATGGTGATTTCTCAGACTGGGTTAAGATGAATCCTTATGAGAATCCATATAACTCTGACGGACAGTTGCGCTCTTCACTCTATCATGACTTGGCGAACCCATTGTATGATGCTTCGTTGGGTAGTTATAGTAAGACAAATAACTTTGACTTCCTCAATACGACCAGTATTCAGTTGTGGTTCGGTGAGAAGATTCGTTTGGATGGAGACTTTACTGTCGACCGTAGCAAGCAGGATAGACGCACTTTCACATCTCCTTTTGCCTATAGCGAGATTCGTAATAAGTCTGCTGATCAGCGTGGTTCATTGTCTGATAACTGGGTAAATACCACAACATTGCAAGGAAAAGCCATGTTATCATATAATAACTACTTCTTTAAGAAGCTCTTCCTTACTGCAATGGGAGGTGGAAGTATTGAGTCTACGTCGTCAGATGCCGCTACTTATACTTCAATAGGTTTCTATTCTGATAAGCTCGGACATCCAGCTTTTGCTACAGCATACGCTGCAACGCGTCCAAGTGGCTCTGATACACAGACAAGAGGTGTAGGTTTCTTCGTTAATGCCAATACAATTTGGGATAACAAGTACTTCCTTGACCTTATTTATCGTTATGAGGGTTCATCTCGTTTCGGTAAGAATCAGCGCTTTGCTCCTTTCTGGAGTGTCGGTGGTGGATGGAATATTCACAACGAAAAGTTCATGAAGGGTTCACAAGTTTCACTCTTGAAGCTTCGTGCCAGTGTTGGTTACTTAGGTAATATCAACTTTAACCCATATCAGGCATTGACTACCTATAGTTATAATAGCTCTTACTTCTATGGCAAGGGAACTGGTGCTACGCCAATTACTATCGGTAACCCAGACTTGAAATGGGAGCGTACGTTGAGCACCAATATAGGTGTTGACTTCACTGCTTTCCGTGGTCGTGTAGACCTTTCAGCTGATTATTATATCAAAAATACTGACAATCTGCTCTTGGATATTACCAAGGCTCCATCAGTGGGTGTGACAACTTCGCGTGAAAACATTGGTGAGGTACAGAACTCAGGTTTTGAACTTCGTCTGCGTACCTTCCCAATTCAGAATAAAGATTGGCAGTGGTCACTTGGCCTTACCTACGCTTATAACAAGAATAAGATTAAGAAGATCAGTAATTCTCTGCGTGAACAAAACGAGAAGAACAAGGCCGATAATGGTGTTGCACCACTTCCTATCTATGAAGAGGGTCAGTCTTTGACAGCCTTGAAGGTTGTTCCTTCTGCAGGTATCGACCCAGTAACAGGTCAGGAAATCTTCATTAAGCGTGATGGTACATATACTTTCGTTTATGACTCAAATGATAAGGTAATCTTCGGAGATACGAATCCTTTAGGTACGGGTTCTATCACTTCATACCTTACCTATAAGCGATTTGCATTGAGTTGTTCGTTCTTGTACTCTTTCGGAGGTTCTGTTTATAATGAGACTTTGGCAACAAAGGTAGAGGGAGCTAACCCTAAGTACAATGCTGATGAGCGTGTATTGAATGACAGATGGAAGACTCCTGGAACTGTTGCAAAGTATAAGCGTATCGACGATACAACTACTCCATATCAGACATCACGCTTCGTAGAGAAGAACAATTTCTTGCGTATGAGCAGTTTGTCACTCTCTTATGAGGTTCCAACAAACTTTATTCAGAAGTACGGATTGAAGCGTATGTTCTTGGAGCTTCTTACCAATGACCTCTTCTACCTGTCAACAGCGAAGAGAGAGCGTGGTTTGAACTATCCATATGACAGAAGCTTTGAATTCTCATTACGATTCTCACTCTAAAACTAAATTAGGATAACAATGAAGAAGATAACGAAATATATAGGACTATCCATGGTGTTTGCTTTGCTTACATCATGTAGCGACTTCTTGGATGTGCAGTCAAAAGGACAGCTTACAGATGACGAGATGTTCACTGACCTTACTGGTTATGAGGATGCTATGTTTGGTATCTACGGTAAGTTGGCTTCATCCAATCTCTATGGTAGTAACCTTTCATGGGGTATGGTGGATGAGTTAGGTCAGCAGTTCGGTTATGACAACACACAAGATGTTAGTTATTATCTGAACCGCTACCAATATACTAACCAGCAAGCACGCAACATCGTGGATGCTGTTTGGAGCAATATGTATAACAATATCTCTAATGTCAACAATGTGTTGAAGCACATTGATGATATTAGTGCAGGTGCACAAGAACGCAAGATGATTCATGGTGAGGCGTTGGGCCTGCGTGGCTTTATGCACTTCGACCTCGCTCGCCTCTACTGTACAGACTATACGCGCAGTGATGCAAACACACTTGGTCTGCCTTATGCAACAGAGTTCAATTTGAAGAACCGACCACGTTACACCTTGCAGGCAACGTTCAACCTTATTCTTAAGGACTTGAATCAGGCTGACTCATTGTTGACTGACGACAATGATGTTACTTACGATAATACTTTCGTACGTGATTATAGCAAGGGACGTGTGATACTTTTCAATAAGTATGCCGTGAAGGCTACCAAAGCTCGTGTCTACTATGCTATGGGTAAGTACACAGAAGCAGCAAAGTATGCTCGTGAAGTCATCAATGCTACACAGAACTTTAAGCTGAACACAAGTACTTCACTTGACTCTGTGATGCGTTTCCCTGCAAGTAAGGAGATGATTTTCGGTGTTTATGCTGCCGACCGTTCAGCAGCAATCCGTACAGCGTTCCTGCGCTCTACTGGTTTTGGATCGTTTGTTGAGGCTCGTCGTGATATACGTAGTCTCTATGAGACCGACCTCTTTACAGCACTTAGCTCTGACCTCCGTTTCACCTCTTTCTTTAGAGAGAATACGTCAGGTTCAACCTCATCTTTCAGCTTTATTCGTTTGATTCAGAATGATGCTGAGGCTACAAGAGGTGTGTTAAAAGGCTTTGTGTTAATTAGTCTGCCAGAGATGTATTATATTTTGAGCGAAAGTCTTTATGATACAAATCAGACAGAGGCAATCAGTCTGCTCAATCAGGTAAGAAAGAGTAGGGGATTGGGTGATGTAGATGCGGCTAAGGTAGCTACGCGTACACTCTTCGAGCAGGAGATGATGCGTGAGCGCATGCGTGAGTTCCCTGGTATCGGACAGACCTTCTATGCGTTGAAGCACTATAACCGTAGTTTCACTGACTTCAGAAATATCGATACGTATCAGCCTTCAGATGCCATTTTCAATCTCCCTTGGCCAGATAGAGAGAATGAGTACGGTGACCAGGCAGTACATAACGAATAGTTCATATCAAAGAGTTAGCATGGTTTAGCACTGCTAAACGATACGAGTAAGACTACTTGTAAAAAACGTTTAGCAAAGCTAAATCACTGACTTGACTGTATAAAAGAAGAGATATAAACATAAAAACAAATATTGTAGTCCAATAATACTTAAGTAGTATAAGCTCTTTGATGGGCTAACTAATATGCAGCACCATTGGTGTTAGCCCTCCGCACCATCCGTGCTGAGCCTTCGCACCACATGTGCGGGAACTTAGCACATCAGTAAAACATGGAAAAGCGAGGTCGTCACAGTCCTATATAATAAGGAAGAAAAGGCTAAGCTACATGGGATTTGTTTATCGGACAACACTAAAAAACAAATGATTATGTATAAATCAATCACAAACTTCTTCGCTATCGGTGTCATCGCATTGTCGTTGACAGCGTGTTCAAACGATGAGTACAAAGGTGAATACTCAAAGGATGGTACTTTCGAAGGAGCAAACCAGGTTTATTTCGACCTTAATAATGCTTCTGACACATTATATAACTATTCGTTTGGAACACAGCCTACGAGCGTGACAACAGACACGGTTACTGTAAAAGTTAAGCTTGCAGGAGTGAGAAAGTCACAGGCTCAACATTATAAAGTAGTTGTTGACTCAAGTAGTTCTGCCAAAGCAGGAGTACACTTTGAGGCTATCAATAGTGATCAAGTAATTCCTGCCGATAGTCTTGCATCAAGTTTTCGTGTAGTTCTTTTGCGTCAGAATCTTAGTGATACTAAGAATGACAATATTCGTCTTGTTCTGCGTTTGGAGGCGACTGACGACCTCGGTGTGCGCTTCCCTAATGCAATTAAGAGAACGATTACGTTTGATAATGTGCTTGAAAAGCCATACTGGTGGGACAATCCTACGTTGCAAGCTATGGGTCTTCCAGCTTATACACCAGCTAAGTATCGTTATCTTCTGTCTTTGTATAACTCAGATGCAAGTGAGATTGAGAAGGCAATACGTAATACAAGAAGTTGGACACAGCTTTATAGAAATATTCAGAAGTTGAAAGCTTACTTTGCTGCCAATCCTGAATAAGCACGTTCATAGGTATAACGATTAAAATAATTGACGAATTATGGTAAAGAAATATTTATTTATCTTAGCTGCAACAGCCCTTACCTTCACTTCTTGTATCAAGGATGATTCAACAGAAGGGGGTGATGGTGTGTCTGTAATTAGTCTGCAGACACCTCTGAATAGCAGTTATACACTTAATCAGGGTGATACTTTGAAAATCAACCCAACGGTGTTGCAAAGCAATGGAAAGCAGAAACTCACCTACGAATGGGAGATTAATCATAAGTTGGTTTCAAGTGACTCTGCACTTGTCTATCCTGTTCAGAGTTCTGGTACCTATACTGGACGTCTTCGTTTGAGCAATGGTCAGAATATTCAGATCTATGAGTTCAATGTGAACGTTGAGTATGCTTATACAAAGGGTGTTTATCTCTTGGCAGAAAACAATAGTAAGTCAATCCTTTCATATGTACCTACAGAGGATGTAAACAAGAGTTTCCACCTTGATGTGTTGGCTCCTAACAACCCTAATATTAACTTTGGTACACCTTGCTCAATGGCATGGAACAAGACTATCGGTGGTCAGGCAAACAATGTTCTGATTATTGCAGCAGGTAATCCTTCAACACTTTACCAGCTTGATGGTTATGAGATGTTGTCACTTTTCCAAACTCCTGTCGGTGAGAAGGTGATACAGGTAGCGGCTAACTCTGATCCAGGTGCACCAAAGGTTATGGCTGTTACTAAGAATAACTTGTATTCATTGGGTCTGAACACAACCAACTTGATTTCTCAGACTTCACGCTTCACAAGTTCTACTGGTGGTTCAGTTACATTTGCAAACTATATGACTCCATGGTGGAGAGACGACCTCTTCTATGCACATGGTGATGCTTACTTTGACAATGCACATGGCTCTCTGCTGGCAGTTGCTATTGAGAATACATCTGTTCCTGCAGAAATCTTGAAGGGAACCTTCACTGGTGATACGTTGGTAGGTATGGGTAGTGTTAACAAGCAGCGTAATCTTGCACTGATTACCAATCAGACAAGTACGGGAACATTCTACTTTACGTACATCTTCCCAGGCTATTATTCTTCAACAGCAGATAAGAGAATTGCCGCTAATGTACTCTATCGTGTCGCAATGCCTTCTACCTCTGGTATCGCTAATGGGTCTGTAGTACGCTCGGCTCGTAGCAAGAACATTGTTTATTACACTAATGGCAATGCTGTCTATGCACATAACGTACTTGCCAATAGCAACTTCCCGACTGCAGCACTGTTCACTGTAGGTAGCAGTTCTGAGAAGATTGTAGACATGGTGTTCTCAGATGATGATAATCTCATCTATGTTGCAACCAATGATACATCGGCATCTATGCCAGGTAGTCTATACTGTTATGACACGCAGACAAATGCTCTACGTTGGTCAAAGCAGCACATTACAGGACGTATTGTGAAGGCATTATTCAGAAATAAATAACCTACAAATGATAAGAATGAATTTCTCATTTAAGAACTCTTTACTTGGAGGGGCATTACTGCTCCTCCTTGTATCGCAAAGTACTGTTGCAAAAGCTGATGATGACAAGTCTAAGTCTAAACCGAAGAAGGAGACAAAGTATGACCGTCTCTTCAAAGATAAAAAGACTGAGACGGCACGTAGTAAGTTTATTACTGTTCATAAGCTTGACAACAAGATTTACTTTGAGTTGCCACGTACTTTGTTGAAGAAGCAGATGATGCTTGGTGGAGTAGTAAACTCAACAACTGACGCATCAACAGTTACTGTTGGTTCGACAAGTTCTAATCCTGTTTTGTTCTATTTTGATATACAGGATAGCTCTGTGGTGATGAAGACTCCAAACAATGTTCTTTTCAAGGAGAATGCAAACTCTGCTGACCTTGATGCGGCATTGGCTCTGAACTATCGTGATGGTATTTGGCAGGGCTTTAACATTATGGCTTATAACAACGACAGCTCTGCGGTTGTCTTTGACGTAACTTCTTTGTTAGGTAAACCAAATAACCTCATATCGGTTATGCCAACAAAGAATGGTAACTATAGTATCAAGGCTACTCCTAAGCCTGAACTCTCGTTCATTCGTGGTATAAAGAGTTTTGATACAAATGTTGTCGTTAATAATGACTTCACTTATGGTGTGTCTACTTCTCTGATGTCTATGCCTATCGGAGGTGAACGTCCTACAACTGTTGGAGTTAGTTATAGTGTAGCACTTGTGTCAGAGTCTGCAATGCGTCCACGTATTATGGACTCACGTATCGGTGTTAACTACTCAGTTCGTTTGGGATTTCCAAAGGAAGGTGCAAGTACGAAGCGTATCTTCTACTCTCATCGTTGGAATCTTGTACCAAAGGATAAGAAGGCTTATGCAAAGGGTAAGCTGAGTCAGCCTGTTAATCCAATCCGTTTCTATTTGGATGATACCTTCCCTGAGGCATGGAAACAGCCTATCCGTGAGGGTGTTCTTGAGTGGAATAAGGCTTTTGAAAAGATAGGCTTTAAGAATGCTATTGAGGTTGTTGACTTCCCTCAGAAGCAAGGTGATTTCGACCCAGACAACATTCAGTATTCTTGTATTCGCTACATACCAAGTGGTTCTTCATCTGCTCCAAAGAGTGATATCCATGTCAATCCTAATACAGGTGAGATTATGGCAGCCTCTATGTTCATCTATTCTGATGTCGAGAAGTTGTTACATAAGTGGCGTTTAATTGAAACAGGTGCTGTTGATCCATCAGTACGTAGCAACCGTTTGTCTGCTGCTAAGTTTGCAGAAGGCTTGAAGATGTTGGTTACAAAGGAAACAGGTAGTATGTTAGGACTCTTGGATAACCTTGGTGCTTCAGCTACTTATTCTACTGATTCATTGCGTAATGCACGTTTCACCACAACAATGGGACTTGCTCCTTCTGTTATGGATGACGTTCATTACAATTATGTTGCACAGCCAACAGACAATGGAGTACGCCTTGCACCAACAGGACTTGGCATGTACGACTACTTCACAATAGACTGGAACTATCGTTACTTCGATACCGATAATGTCTCTATCAACGATGAGAAGAATATACTTGAGGCATTTGTTGACAAGAAGGTGACCAACCCACGTCTTCGTTATTATGCTGAGCGTAATGCTAAGTGGGACCCACGTCTTGCTGCTGGTGCACTTGGTAACGATATGATTGCGAGTGCAAACCTTGCAAATAAGAACTATACAATCGTTGAAAACAACCTCTCTAAGTGGATTAAGAACGATGAAGATACTCGTATCAAGGATCAGTTGTACCTGCAGATATCACAGAATCGTTACGCTTTGTTCAAGCAGGTGTTGAGTAATGTTGGTGGAATGTACCTCAACAATATGAAGATTTCAGCAGGAGTACCACAGTATCAGGTTGTTTCTAAGGAACTTCAGCGTCGTTCACTCTTGTGGTGTTTGCAGGAAGCTATGAACTTCAAGAAGTATGCTAACCGCGACTTCGAGCGTAAGGGCTACTTGTCAGTAAGCTATTATGACCAGAGTTTGGAGTTTATGGGCTACGATTTGATGGCAGCACGTATGCGTGTGGCTATCACTTCTTACTTGAATCCAAACAGTTACACACAGAAAGAGTTCTTTGATGATATGTATAACACCCTCTTCAAGAGTGTTGCTGAGATGCGCGCACCTTCTCAGGGCGAGCGTGTTTTGCAGCGTGCATTTATGAGTCAGGCACAGAGTGTTGTTTCTAAGGCTACTGGTAACGGTGGTTCAGGCGGTGGCTCTGGTTCAAGTACGGCTTTGAAGGGTGATGATCTCGGTGCTACTCCGGGCTTTGGTGACCCTTCTCAGAACCTTGCTCCAACTGTTGATATCACCCTCGCAGACAATTCAGAGCTTTACTTCTACAACTGTCTTTTGAAGTTGAGAACTGCTTTGGAGAAGTGTTTGAAGGCTAACTTGCCACTTGAAGCGCGTACACACTATGAGATGATGCTCTTCAAAATCAATAAGACAATGGAGGTGAAGAAATGAGAAAGACTTCATTTTTATCAATGAAATCGGTTCATGCAACCCTATTAGCAGTGGGCTTCTTGAGCCTTTCACTGTCAGCACAGGCTTTCCCTTTCTTTAAGAAGAAGAAAAAGAAGGCTACAACGACTACCTCTGTGGTGAAGAAAGATGCCTATGAGCGTATTCTAACCGAAGAGAAGACGGACTCTGCAAAGGGACCATTCGTTTCGTTCTATAGAACAGGTGAGAAACTCCTCATGGAGTTGCCACCTTCTTCTATCGGTCGTGATATGCTTATTGGTGCAACAATTTCATCTGTATCAAGCCCACAGTTTGCAGAGGTTGGTACTCGTGCAGGTTCTATTTCACACGTTCGCTTTGTAGAGAAAGATAGCTCTATCGTTATGCAGGCTATCAACTCTGAATTGCTTGATGCACTACCAGCTGGTAATGCGAAGCAGGCACAGGCTACGAACTATCGTAACCTCGACTTCTATAGCTTTCCAATCAAGGCAAGAAACAAGAAGACTGGTGGTATTCTTTTTGATGTATCTTCTTTCTTCTTGAGAGAGAGTAAGTATTTCCCAGTGATTGCAAAGGTTGCTGGTCCATATCGTGTGGATGCTGACTTGAAGCCAGAGTGGATTAAGGTAACTTCTTTGAAGTCGTTTGCAAACAATGCTTGTATCTCGATGGAGCGCAACTATGTTACCAACATGACTGGTAACAGTGGTAATGTTGCTATTAGCAATCATCCAGTTTCTATTGGTGTACAGTTTACTTTGGCACTCTTGCCAGAGGATATGATGACGCCTCGTCTGAGTGATACTCGTCTTGGCTACTTCCTTACACCAAAGTCTATCGTCAATGACAGTCTTATCGACCATGCAAGCTTTATCAATCGTTGGCGTGTAGAACCAAAAGACCCAGCTGCTTACTTTGCAGGTCAGCTCAGTGAGCCAGTAAAACCTATTGTGTTCTATATCGATAATGCGTTCCCTGAAAAGTGGAAGCCAGCGATGCGGAATGCTGTTCTTAGATGGAATAAGGCTTTCGAGCGTATCGGTTTCAAGAATGTGATGCAGGCAGTGGACTTCCCAACCAATGATCCAAACTTTGATCCTGATAACTTCCAGTATTCTTGCATTCGTTATTTGCCTACTGCGACAGAGAATGCAATGGGTCCTTCATGGGTTGATCCTCGTACAGGTGAGATTATCACAGCGACTGTATTGGTGTATAATGATGTTGTGAATGTCATCAATAGTTGGCGATTTATTCAGACATCACAGCTTGATCCTGCTGCACGAACATTGGATATGCCTGATAGCATTTTGTTACCAACATTGGAGTATATTGTAACTCACGAGGTAGGACATACACTCGGACTGATGCACAACATGGCTTCATCGGCTGCAATCCCAACTGATTCGCTTCGTTCTGTTGAGTTTACAAAGAAGTATGGTACGACAGCATCTATCATGGACTATGCTCGTTTCAACTATGTTGCACAGTCAACAGATAAGGGCGTGTCACTGACTCCTCCTGAGTTGGGTGTCTATGATAAATATGCTATCGAATGGGGCTATCGTGTCTTCCCTAACTCAAAGAGTTTCAGAGATGATGTAAAACCACTGATGGCACTCGTAGAGTCTCATGCGCACGACCCCATGTATCGTTACGTACTTCAGCAATCACGCTATCGTTACGACCCAACTGCCATTGAGGAGGACCTCGGTGACGATGCTGTGAAGTCAAGTACATACGGCCTTAAGAACCTTGAGTATATTCTGAGTCACTTCGATGAGTGGATTCCAGATGGTGCTGATGGCACACGTAAGGCTAAGCTCTATCGTCAGATTGTCTCACAGGCATACGGTTACGTTCGTAATGTTTATCCTATCATTGGCGGTATCAAACTGAATCAGAGTACTGAGTCTTCAGGCATACCTCGTTATGAGGTGATGCCTAAGGAGAAACAACGTGCTGCTGCAATGTGGTTGTTACAGGAAGCACGCAAGTTTGGTAAGCGTGGTGTTGAGAGTATCGAGAATCGTCTACCTCAGATTAACTCTCATCCTTACAAGACATTGGCAGGTGGTATTCAGGAAATGGCTCTTTCTGCAACCGCGCGTTTAGCATTGAGCTATTATGCTGACTCTACTTCTTATTCTCCATTGGAGTATTGCGAAGACACGTATAATAATGTTTGGGCTAAGACAATTGCTGGTGATGAGAATCTCGACGATGATGATATCGCCATGCAACAACTCTATGTTGAACGTCTGAAGGCAAACATTGTTGAGGTTAAACAGGTTGGTAAGGTGCGCAGCTTGCGTGATGACAAGCAGGATGTGGCTTTCCTTGGCTTTGGTGTTGGTTATGGTGAACCAGAGACGATGTGGACAGAGACCATTGACCGCACAGCTGAATATGTGTTCCACTATGCACAGAAACTGCAGAAGCTACTTGAGGAGCGCATTAAGACAACGAAGGATACAACTATCAAAGCTCAATATGAGTTGATGTATGCACGTGTCCAGCGTTATATGAATGATTAATCTTCCGTGTTAACATACATCTCAGAGGGTATATCTTAGACGTTTGTGTCTTGGATATACCCTCTTTCTTTGTGTGTAATATTGCTGCGCACATGACGTGCTAAGGCTTCGCACATATCGTGCTAAGGCTTCGCACCAATGGTGCGGAGTACTAAACAACTTATGATATACTACCAACGCAGAGCAAATTCGGGGTAAGTAGGGAGTTATTCAAGCACAAGTAAACTTAGCCTATTGGGTCAGAGGCTAAGTTTGCTTGTGCTTTTCTGTTGTCTATAATCTGTTCTTTTCAGCCTGTCCAGCACCTGTACCCTTGTATTTGCTTCGTGAAGTGTTGAACTTATAGGTAACAGTTAGAACAAACTGACGGCTGTCGAATGTACTAATCTGTTGTGTCTCCATTGACTCTGTGTAACTAATTCCTCCTTCTTTTTGTGTATGGAATAAGTCTGTACCGCCAATGCGAAGTGCGAGTCTATCCTTTAGGAAGGATTTGGTAAGACTGATGTCGACGCTTCCTGAGTTTTGTACAACGGATCCAATTTCAGCATCACCTCTCTTGATGTAGTATGACTCCATTGACAATAACCAACCTTTTCCAAAGTCAAAGCTGTTGTTGAAGCTGAATTGCCAGATAGGCTTGTTCAGTTTATACGTCTTCGTACTTGTATGTAATGTGAGCCATTGCTTCTTCATTAATGCTGTGAACTCAGGTGTCCAGATGCCGATTGTTGGCGAAAAAGCTAACTGAGTAGATATCGTCTTGATACTTGGAAGGTTCGTGTTGGTAAGATGTGTGATAGCTGAGTTATGACTGTCTTGTTCGCTCCAGTAGACAATGGCGTGGCGACGGTCGTTGTAAGAGATGCCAAACTGGATGAACTTCCACATTGCTCCTAAGCTTATGGTGTGGATGTATTCGTGCTGAAGCCGTGGATTACCTGACTGCATCAAGAAACGATTGGCGTATGTAACGTTATTGCTTAACTGTCGGTAAGAAGGACGACGTGTCCTCGCTGCATAGCTCAATTGCATCTGTAGGCCGCCTATCTGTGTAGCTGCAGAGATGCTTGGGAATAGGTTGCTGAACGAACGACTTTGATTGGCAATGTGCTGTCCGTTCTCATAGTAGTTGAAACGTACCGCCTCCCAGCGTAGACCAGCTGTCAGTTGGCAGATTGATAGCTGGTGTTTGTATTCCATGAAAGGAGCTATATTCGACTCCTTAAGCTGTGCGGATGAGCTTGGGACATAGTTTTCAGGATTGCTATACGTGTCATTGCGGTTCGTATAGGTATATTCTGTACCCACTGACAGATTTCCTCCTAAAACAGGATAGCCCAAGGTTAGCTTGGAAGCAATGAGCCTATTACGCTCTTGATTGTCGGAAGTTACGGTGCGACTATCCTTGTTGCGACTTTCTTCTCGACAGGTAGTATGGTCATTTTTCTTGTTGTAAAGATAATCAGCATTGAAGTCTATATCCATCTTTCCTATCTTTCCAACATAGTAAAGATTAATAAATTGGGAAGGACGATGGGACTGCTTGCGCGTTGCAAAGGTGTTAATATGGTCGTAGAAGATCCCATTTGCCGTTACATAACTACTAAGAATAACAGATAGGGGGAAGTCATGAGGGAAGTTAAGCATGTATTTGATACCGACAGAATTACTATCATTTAGCTGATAGTCTGCTCCTACTGTATTCTTGAAAATAGAATTCTTTCCGGTGACTTTTTCCGTGAAATCCTGCTGCCAGAGGGTGTCTGTTTGAACAATTGTAGTTATTTTGCTGTGTTCGAGACTGTTATCAAGTGAATAGCCATGTGTACCAAAGAGTTCTAAACGGTTATGGCGATACTTCCAGTTGACCCGTTCCGAGAGGTCTACATTCTCCGACTGGTAGTAGGCAGAGCGTACATCGAAGCCAAAGCCGTCGCCTACTGCCTTCTTCGTGCATATCTTTACGACTGCTCTTACTGCTGCATTATATCTGCTTCCGGGATTGCTTATCACCTCAACGCTCTTGATATCGCTTGACTTTAGGCGTTCAAGCTCTGTCGCATCACGCATCTGACGACCGTTGATATAGATAATAGGTGTACCTCTACCAAATACTTCGTAGCCATCTTTCTTCTTCGTCAATCCTGGGACATGTGCAAGGACATCCTCACAAGTGCCGAGCTTGCTCAGTATGGTGTTCTCGATGTTCGTTTGTATACCCTCTGTTGTCATCTTGTGTAGGGGAGCATTGCCTTTGACGACCACCTCTTTCATCATTTTTGCATCTTCTTTCAGAACGATGGTTAGGTTGTCTTGGTTGGAAAGAACCGTAGTGAAGGGCTCATAACCTACAAAGGAGGCTTTAAGGATATTACCTAATGTAACCTCCTTGAAGTTAAAACTACCATCATCAGCGGTTGTTGTACCCACAATGAAGGTAGAATCCTTGGCTGAAAGGATAATGACATTTGCGTAGGGGATAGGCTTCTTGTTTTCATCAAGCACCTTTCCAGATACGGACTGTGCATTAGCTCGAAGTCCAGTGCAGAACAAAAGGAGGATAAGTAATAGTTTTTTCATAACTAATGAAGCTAAGTGAAACGAAAGGTTCAAACTCAGTTGTGCTTTTAAAAAGCGATAGGTTTCTTTTGCAAAGGTATAAAATTATATGATTACTAATAAAAAAAAAAGGAAAAACTTTCAGTTTAATGTGTCTTTTTTAGTAGTGAGGTGGTTTAGATATGAGACTTTATGCATAATATAAATATGATGGTGAGCATCAGTGATATGTGCTGTTATGATATTGAGTTACTTGTAGGCTTGGGAGTATCTTTTGTATTATACCTCTTTTATGTGTCTTTTCATAGATAATGTTTTACAATAGAACGAGGTTTGAAAAACGTGATAAAATGAAAAAAGCCATATCAAAATCCTGTCAAAGGATTACTGATATGGCTTTATATTTATAAGTGTTTAACTTAGAGCAGAGCGTCGAACTTCTCTTTGAGAACGTCCTTTGAAGCTGCGCCAACAAACTTGTCAACCAACTGACCACCCTTGAAGAAGAGGATGGTTGGGATGTTACGTACACCGAAATCAATGGCTACGTCATCATTCTCCTCAACATCACACTTACCTACAACAATCTTACCATCGTACTCCTCAGCAAGTTCTGAGATGATAGGACCAATCATCTTGCAAGGTCCACACCATGTTGCCCACAAATCAACTACCAATGGTAACTCACCATTCTTGTAAGTCTCTAAATTCTCGTTAGTAATTACTACTTCCATTTTTATTCTGTTTATAAGTTTATTAATATTGTCTTTTCTATCTATTTACTCATCATCAAAGATTGTGCCACTTTCGATTTAGTTTATATGGAACTCCATCTTCTCATTCGATGAGATAAAGTCTATCAGCGTACGGTCGACATTAACGCCACCATTCTTGCTCCGTAGCATAAGAACTGTATTGTCAGGCGTTCGCAACTGTATGTAAAGTTGTGTGTTGCCGATGTGTTCCTCGATGACTGTTGCTAATTCCGAAACGAAGGCATCGTCTAATGCTGTTGCATCCATAGAGATGGTAAAGCGTTCCAAACGATTTTGTTTCACGTCATAGAGTTGCTCAATCTTCTGCACTTTTAGCTCTAACATGTCTGGATTATTGCGATAACGAGGCTGACACTTAGCTGTTATATAAACGGTGTAGTTCATCTTCAAGAGGTTGTTCCATCGTGCCCAATCGTCACCAAACAATGCTAATTCGCCCGTTCCCTCAAAGTCTTCTATCGTGACAAAGCCAAAAGGCTTACCAGTCTTTTGTGAGAAGCGTTCGTTAACGGATGTGACAATACCGCCAAATGTCACTTCGTCAGCTTTTGCCAATTCTGTCATATTCGCATTGCGACCTATCTTAGAGCAGCGAGTGTTACACATATTGTTCAGTACAACACTGTATTCATCGAGTGGGTGGGCTGACAGATAGATACCAACAAGTTCACGCTCCTTGTTTAATTTCTCAATAGTAGGCCACTTCTCTGCCTTTGGTGCAATAGGATGTACTACGTCAACAGCATCCATACCTCCGAAGAGGGAGTTCTGTTGTTGTGCCTTTTCTGCTTGGAAAAGCTGCCCATAACGAACGATGGTATCTAAGAATAAATCACCCTTTCCAGTGACTGCAAAGTATTGTTCTCGCTGTAAACCAAAGCTGTCAAAGCCGCCACTATAAGCCAAACTTTCAAATGCTTTGCGGTTCACATTACTGAGGTCGACACGCTCTGCAAAGTCGTATATATCTTTATAAGGACCATTCTTCTCACGTTCACGTACAATGCTTTCAGCCGCACTTGCCCCCATTCCCTTGATAGCAGAGAGTCCGAAGCGAATCTCACCATGCTTGTTCACACCAAAGCCTATCTGACTCTCGTTGACATCAGGACCAAGTGTTGCAATCTTCAATGCCTTACATTCCTCCATCAACTTTGTGATTTCGGTAATCTGACTGAAGCGACGTGTCATCAACGCAGCCATATATTCGGCTGGATAATGCGCCTTCATGTAGGCTGTCTGATAAGCTACCCATGAGTAGCAAGTGGCATGTGACTTATTGAAAGCATAGCTGGCAAACTTCTCCCAGTCGCTCCATATCTTCTCAAGTATCTGTGGGTCGTGTCCGTTCTCTTGTCCTTGCTTGATGAACTTAGGCTTCATCTTGTCAACGATAGCCTTCATCTTCTTACCCATCGCCTTACGAAGGGCATCACTTTCACCACGTGTAAAGTTGGCTAACTGGCGACTCAAGAGCATTACTTGCTCCTGATAGACTGTGATACCGTATGTGTCTTTGAGGTACTTCTCCATACATGGGATGTCATACTTCACCAAAGATGGGTCATGCTTACGCTTGATAAAGTCTGGAATATAGTCCATTGGTCCCGGACGATAGAGCGCATTCATGGCGATGAGGTCTTCAAACACGGTTGGATGAAGCTCACGAAGATACTTTTGCATACCTGCCGATTCAAACTGGAAAGTACCAACGGTCTGTCCACGTTGATAGAGTTGGTAGGTCAATTCGTCATCGATAGGAATCTTCTCAAGGTCAATCACGTCGCCAGTTGTCTGCTTAACAACCTTACAAGCCTCCTTTAACTCGGAGAGTGTTTTCAGTCCGAGGAAGTCCATCTTGATAAGACCCGTAGACTCAATCACGTGACCATCATACTGGGTTACAGGTACCTTCTTCTCTGGGAAGTCTGGGTCTGTTGCCGTAGAGATAGGCACCCATTCATCAATAGGGTTACGACAGATAATGAATCCACAGGCATGGATACCCGTTCCACGCACTGTTCCCTCTAACATCTTGGCGTATTTAATCGTATTACGCTCCCTTATGTCTTCGCTAACCTCTGCATGCTGCAACTCTGGGGTACACTTGATAGCATTCGTTAAGTTCATCTTCATGCCATTAGGTAAACGTTCAGGAATAGCTTTACAAAGGGCATTAGAGACATCTAACGGTAGTTTCTCTACGCGAGCAACATCCTTGATAGAGTTCTTTGTTGCCATTGTAGAGTAGGTAATAATATGTGCACAGTTCTCGTGTCCGTACTTATCCATTACCCATTGCAGTACACGTCCGCGTCCATCATCATCGAAGTCGGTATCAATATCAGGGAGGTTGACACGGTCAGGGTTGAGGAATCGCTCAAAAAGTAGGTCATACTTCAATGGATCAATCTGCGTAATTCCTAAGCAATAAGCCACTACAGAACCAGCAGCTGATCCACGACCTGGACCCACCATCACGTCTAATTCCTGTCGTGCAGCATTGATAAAGTCTTGTACTATGAGGAAGTAACCGGGGAAACCCATCGTCTTCATGACGTGTAACTCAAAGCGAATATGATTCTTAACCTCGTCAGAAAGAGGGTCACCATATAGCTTCTTGGCACCATCGTAGGCCAACTTCGCAAGATAATCGGCTTCAAACTTAATGCGATACATCTTCTCATAGCCGCCTAAACGGTCGATAACCTTCTGTCCTTCTTCTGGGGAAAGAGGGTTCTCACCGTTCTCATCGGTGGTAAACTCCTTGTATAAGTCTTCCTCAGTGAACTTCTTTTTCCATTCTTCTTCCGTTCCGAAGTCTTCTGGGATGGGGAAGAAAGGCATGATAGGGCCATGATTAATATCATACGACTCTACTTTATTCAAGATTTCCAGCGTATTCGTCATAGCTTCAGGGATGTCTGAGAATATCTCATTCATCTCTGCACGCGTTTTAAACCACTCCTGTTTAGAGTAACGCATACGCTTAGGATCATCTAAATCTTCATTTGTTGAAATACAGAGTAAGTGGTCATGTGCCTCGGCTGTCTCCTTGTCTTCGAAGTGACAGTCATTGGTACATACGATCTTTATACCATATTCTTGTGCAAACTTCATGAGTACTTTATTAGCTTTCTGCTGTAAAGGATAAGCCTCACGGTTTGCCACTAAACTTGGGTCTTTTACTTCATGGCGTTGCAACTCAAGGTAGAAATCATCTCCAAAGACACGATGATACCATTCGCAAGCTTCTCTTGCCCCCTCGATATCATCATGTATAATCTTGTTAGGGACTTCACCTGCAATACAAGCTGTACACACAATCAGTCCCTCATGATACTTCTCAAGCTGCTCACGGTCCGTTCGGGGACGATAGTAATAACCATCTACCCACGCATTAGATACAAGTTTAATAAGGTTCTTGTATCCTGTATAGTTCTTTGCCAATACGATAAGGTGGTAGCCTGAATTATCATGCATACTCTTATCCTTATCATGCATTGTGCGACGGGCTACATACATCTCACATCCGAAGATAGGTTTGAAAGGCTCTTCACCCTTCTCTTTCCTACCTTTATTGACCTTAGCACAATAGTCAGCAAACTCTTTTATGCCGAACATTACACCATGATCAGTAATCGCCATACCCTTCATTCCGTCTGCAATAGCCTTATCAACAAGGCGTGTAACCTTAGACTGACCATCAAGAATAGAATAATTGGTGTGGACGTGTAAATGTACGTAATCTTCCATTGAACTTATGCGTTTTTGAGCTGTAAAGTTACTATGAAAAGCCGACATAACAAAAGATTGAGAGTGAAAATTTGTGGAAATGACAAAAAAGAAGTACCTTTGCAACAAAACAAATACGTCGTTTATCGACCATGGGAAAAATAAAAAAGAAACTCAAAAAGATTAGAATCCATCACGAAGGGACAAATACCCTGCTCTACGGAGGTATAGGTCTTGTCCTTATAGCTTTGGTTCTCTGGTTTGCAGTTCCAACGAAGATACCATTTTGGATTTTTACAGTCGTGTTCGGTACTGTCTATAGTATAGTACTTAATTTCTATCAGTGTCCTATCCGCTATTTTGGTAGTGAGGATACGGAGGGTATTGTCGTGGCTCCAGCCGACGGCCATATCGTTGTTATAGAAGAAGTAGACGAAAACGAATATTTTCATGAGCGCCGATTGATGATTTCAATCTTTATGAGTCTATGGAACGTTCATGCCAATTGGTTCCCTGTAGATGGAGTAGTAAAGTCTGTACAGCATTTTGATGGTAACTTCCACAAGGCTTGGCTACCTAAGGCAAGTGAGGAGAACGAACATGCAGATACTATTATCACAACTCCTGATGGCACAGATGTCCTTTGTCGTCAGATTGCAGGTGCTATGGCACGCCGTATCGTGACATACGCTAAACCTGGTGAAGATTGTTATATTGATGAACATCTTGGGTTTATTAAGTTAGGTAGTCGTGTTGATATCTTCCTTCCAGTAGGCTCTGAGGTATGTGTTAAGATGGGACAGGCGACAACGGGTGACCAAACAGTGATTGCTAAGTTGAAGCCAAATAACAAGTAAAGATGAAGAAACATATTCCTAATAGTATTACTTGTTGCAACCTTATCTCTGGTTGTATCGCTATTAGTTTTGCCTTTGCAGGCAAGATAGAGGTTGCATTGCTATTTATTATTATCGGTGCTGTGTTTGATTTCTTTGATGGAATGGTGGCACGTTTACTGAATGTTAGTTCTCCTATTGGTAAGGAGTTAGACTCTTTGGCAGACGTTATTACTTTCGGTGCAGCACCATCAGCTATCATCTTTTCACAGTTATATGTAATGACTTATCCTAATTTTCTTGAGCCATTACGTGACTATCTACCTTATGCAGCCTTTATCATGGCAGCTTTCTCGGCATTGCGTCTTGCAAAGTTCAATCTTGATGAACGTCAGGCATTAGGTTTTATAGGATTGCCAACACCAGCGAATGCACTCTTTTGGGGTTCACTTCTTGTAGGGGTAGGGGAGAAGTTAGAGACTCGTCCTTGGGCTTTATACTTCATCCTTGCAGGTATTCTGATTAGTTCATGGCTGCTTGTATCAGAGATTCCAATGTTTGCTTTAAAGTTCAAGCACTGGTCATTCAAGGGTAACGAAGTGAAGTATCTCTTCTTGATTACTTGTTGTCCATTGATTGTTATCTTTGGTATCTCGTCATTTGCTATCATCATTGCGTGGTATGTGATACTATCAGCTATCGTAAAACAATCTCCTACAAAACAGTAAGGGATATAAATTCAAAGTTATGTCAATAATTGCTTTTATTCTGAAGTTTGCGTTTTTCATCTTCATAGCATTTTTAGTGCTTATCTTATGGGTGGCTTATGTATTCTATAAGCAGATGACACGTACGCGTCGTCAGTTTAACCCTAACAACTATCAGTATCAAGAACCAAGCTCTACAGAGAATACTATCATTGATAACCGCCCAATGGAAGAGCGCAATAAACAAGTAATCCCAGACAGCGAAGGTGAGTATGTTGACTTCACCGAGTCTGATGATACGCAATCATAATAAGAGGTAATACAAGGTTACATACATAAACAGAATAGGACAAATCAATCTGATTTGTCCTATTTTTTTATCTGTACATTTTCAATTGATGCTTAATAGCATTCGAATTAAGTCTTAATTGGCTTCTAAAAGGTGCCCTTTTGAGGTCTTACTAACGCCCTTTAAGAAGCTAACTAAGCACCTTTTCTTTTACTGTTTTGTAACGTATTGAATGTAAAAGAGTTACACGCGCACTTAAAAATGCGATTTTATCCCATTAAATTGCCCAATGATTGGTAATTTATGTAAAGATATTTCGCAGTCGCATGAACTACTTTTTGATGTTACTTTCTTGTTAACAACTCAGCTTACGAGTACCATCTGGTTGTTCTTCAATCGTAACCTTGATGACATTCTCTGGGAGTATTTCCTCGATGAGTTCTGGCCATTCTAACAAGCAGAGGTTACCACTGTAGAAATAGTCCTCATATCCCATGTCATATACCTCTTCCAACTTCTTGATTCGATAGAAGTCAAAGTGGTAAATAGGGTCATCGTTGCCGTCAGTATATTCATTGATAATAGCGAAGGTAGGGGAGGTGATAACATCTTCTACGCCCAAGACTTCGCAAAGAGCCTTAATGAAAGTAGTCTTTCCTGCACCCATCTTTCCGTAGAAAGCGAATACCTTTCCTTCACCCATCCCCTTGATAAATTCCTTTGCTGCCTCATGGATGGAATCGAGGCTTTTGATTGTAATTTCCATATTGTTTTCTTTTTATTCTGTTTATGCGGTAGGTGGTTGTCTGCAGTTCGTCCATTTGTATGGAACTATATGTTTTCAAGAATTTTACAGATTCCTATGTGAGAACGATCCTATACAACCTATGTTTATGTCTTAAGCACGCTTACCCTTAATAAGATATATTCTCTATCCCATTCTTAAGTGTATTTGAGGAAATCTCCCCTCCTTTCGGAGGGGTTGGGGGAGGCTTCCTCTTACCTCTTCCTCGGACTGAGTGTTGCCAATGGTACAATCATCTCTTCCATTGAGATACCTCCGTGCTGGAATGTATCTTTATAGTAAGAGACGTAATAGTTATAATTATTAGGATAAGCAAAGAACGAGTCGCCTGTTGCAAAGACATAGCTTGTGCTGAGGTTTGGTGCTGGCAACTGTGCAAGATGAGGATTCTTGATAGCGAATACCTGACGTGCATCGTAGTTGAGGCTCTTTCCTAACTTGTAACGCAGATTAGTGTTTGTATTGCGATCACCGATAATCTTGACTGGATTTGTCGTACGGATAGAGCCGTGATCGGTTGTAATGATGACTTTATAGTCAGACTGCGCCAACTCTTTGAATACATCTGCCAATACGCTATGTTGGAACCAACTAAGCGTAATAGAGCGATATGCGCTCTCGTTACTTGCTAATTCACGTATCATTCTCATCTCTGTACGAGCGTGAGAAAGCATGTCAACGAAGTTTACTACAAGTACATTGAGGTCGTTCTGCGCAAGGTTCTTATATTGCTGCATGAATTTGTCTGCCCCAGTAGAGTCGTTAATCTTATGATAAGAGAACTTATCATGACGACGATAGCGGTCTATCTGTGTTTGTATGAGGGGTTCCTCGTTGAGGTTCTTACCTTCTTCCTCGTCTTCGTCTACCCACAGTTCAGGGAACATTGTTGCTATCTGCTTTGGCATAAGACCACTGAAAATAGCATTGCGGGCATACTGTGTGGCAGTTGGAAGAATACTCATATAGAGGTCTTCTTCAATGTCAAACATGTCGCCAATCTCTTTTGAGAGAATACGCCATTGGTCGAGTCGGAAGTTGTCGATGACGATGAGGAATACCTTCTCACCTTTATCAATGAGTGGGAAAACCTTGCTTTTGAAGATATCCGTACTAAGCAACGGACGATTATCAGCGTTGTTCGTCTGCTGCTTCTTCTGTCCAGCTAATTTAGAGAAGCTATTGCTGACTTTGTTGTCTTGTGGTGCTACCCAGTCAAGATAGTTCTTCGCAATGTATTTAGCAAAACCATTGTTGGCTTCTTCCTTTTGCATCTTCAGCATCTCGGTCATATTGCTGTCAGCACTGCTTAGTTCCAGTTCCCAATGTACAAGCTTTCGATAGACGTCCTTCCAGTCACTGAATGTTCGGCAGTCGGCTATCTGCATCGCAATTTGCTGATAGTTCTGCTGATAACCGCTTTGGGTTACTTCCGTAACAATCTCTTTCTGGTGGATATTCTTCTTCAGTGTAAGAAGAATCTGATTAGGGTTGACAGGCTTAATGAGGTAATCGGCAATCTTCGCACCGATAGCCTGGTTCATAATATCTTCTTCCTCGCTCTTCGTTACCATGACAATAGGTGTGGCAGGTTGAATCTCCTTAATACGTTGTAACGTCTCTAACCCTGATAAACCAGGCATCTGCTCGTCCAAAAGAACGAGATCGAATGTCTGTGTTTGGCATTGGTCGATGGCATCAGTACCATTGCTGACCGTTACCACTTCGTATCCTTTCTTCTCGAGGAAGATGATATGAGCCTTTAACAACTCAATCTCATCATCTACCCAAAGTAACAATCCATTGCTCATAGCTATTTTCTCCTTTCCTTAGAACCCCTCCAAATCGTAGTATTCATCTTCGATATCGTTCTGGATGGGCTGGTTCTTTTTATTATTCTTGTTGTTTGTCTTGTTCTGTTGTGGCACTTCATCACCGAAGTAGATGATCGGACCGTCATCCGAAACTTTCTTTTTCGGTGTAGGTGTAGCCTGTGGCTTCTGCGTAGCAGGCTGTTGAGGCTTTGCTGTTGCAGGCTTAGCAGACTTGTCCGTAGCCACTGGCTTCGTTGTTTTTGCTGGTGCTACTGGAGTCGTAGGTTTAGCTGGTATAACAGGCTTAGTTGTCTTGTTTGGAGTTGTTGGCACTGTTGGCTTAGCCGGTGTCACAGGGGTAGTTGGCTTTGCAGGTTCCTCCTCTGGTATGAAGTAGGTGCTGTTGTCGTCCAGTACTGGCTTCTTCTCCTCCGTTATAGGCTTCTTTTCTTCTATGATAGGCTTCTTTTCCGTTGCTGGTTTCTTCTCTTCAACAACTGGTTTCTTGTCCTCTACAGGAATCTCAAAGGTGTTGTTATCTTGTTCGATTACCTTCTGTTCCGTCTTCTTAGGCTTTGAATCCTCCATTGGGATAGTCATCGTGTTGTCAACAGGTACGTCTTGTGTGTCAGGATAGAGGTCAGGATCATTTGCATGTTTCTGTTCTATCTCCTGCTGTATATCACGTTCACGCGGTGTTGCGACCTCAGCCGGCTCACTAAGTAAGTATCTTTGTGTCACGACTAATGGTGCAAAATGCTTTGCATAGAACGCCTCGTAGTCCTTGTAACTGTATATTGTTCCTATCAGTTTAAGGTTCTTTTCGCTTATAATAATTCCCTTTGTACTCTTGCCCATTTGCTGTACTACAGCCTGTGATGCGAATAATTGACGTGCATATTGATAAGCCTCATCAAAGCTACGGAAGCCTGATACCTGCATCTGGTGTAAGCCATTGAGGTCTTCTATCTCAATTTCAAAGTTACGAACGAGGAAGTTTGTGAAGTTGAATCGTGCTAATTCGAATAGTAACTTATTCTCTTTCAGGGAGTCAGGGTGGTACACTAACAGGAACTTAAAGTCTATATCACGCTCTGAAGAAAGCTTAGCTTGTTGTATGCTATCGCTATCTTTCATTACGTTTGCACGATAGCTCCAGATGTCGTCAAGGTCAAACTTACCTCCACGTAGCTTCTTTCCAGCTTGCACACCATTAACAATCATACCCGCCATCTCGCTGATTCGGCTGCTTGGATAGTTCTTTACAACCTCCTTCATGTCGTTGACACAACCCGTAGGGTCTCCGTTGTTCAACTTACCTAATCCTCCAATGAAGAGGAACTTATCCCTGTTTGCACCCATTGGGAAGCGTGAATTCGAGATGCGAGTGTTAGCTGCGACCTCACCATATCGGCCTTGTTTGAAGGCTTCGTAGGTTGCTGCATAAAGCGAATCTTCTATCTGCACACCGAAACGTAGGTTCTGTTTGTAGTACGGATCAGTAAGAAGAGTAGTCCATTTGCTCTTTGGGAACTTCTGACTTAGGCGTGTAACATAGTTCTCAGCCACCTGAGGTTCGTTCTTACGCATATAGAGTAGATAGAGATGATAGTACACATCATCCATCTGTTCATAGTCAGGATAGTTGTCACTCACGCGCCGCAACGCCTTTTCTGCTAACCGAAGGTTGTCAAGTCTGTCCTTAAAGATGACGCCAGAATGGTGCAATCCGTCTTCTAATATCTTGTTACTTGCCTCCAACTGTTCCGCAGTGAACGGTATTTGTGATAGATAATACTCACGTTTATGAGGGTCATTCTTAAGCGAGTCAGCTGCCTGTTTGATAGAATCCTGTCGTGCTTCAGCGTGCATGATAGAATCTTTTTGCCGCTCTGTAAGTTCAATAGGCATGTTCGTATTGCCTATTTTGCCCACAACACTTTGATTAATGCGCTGCCAGTTATCAACATTCTCTCGTTTACCCCATAGTTGTTGGAAGGTAGTCTTACCTTGTTGAACCGCTGTTGGGTTATAGAAATACCACGTATTTCCTTGCTGTTGTCTGTTATTTATAGGCTTAGGCGTCCCAAGGTTATTGTTTCCAAAGTTGCCCTCCATACCTTGCTGCTGTCCATTATTCAATGCAGTCTGCAGCTGTCGTTCTTCTTTTTCTTTCTTCTTAAGGGCTGTGATAACACGATCAATCGCAGCATTACGCTCTTGTTCAGAACATTTTGCAAGATATTGAAGCGAGTCTTGGAGCTGTACAGCATCTGTATAAGGTGCTAATTCGTCTAATATCTTTGAACGTTCAGACAACTGCTCGTAATCTTTGCGGTCCTTATCAAGGAGTCCGATAGCCTCTCCATAGCATCGTTTAGCATCTCCAAAGCGTTCCTTTGCCCAGTAGAGATCACCGAGGTGGAGCAGTAATACGCCCTTCTCAATACCACTTCTTGTTGCCTTCTTATTACCTAACTCGTATGCATTAATAGCTGCCAGTGTGTCTCGTGCAGCAAGATGTATGTTGCCCATAGCATAATACACCTGGTCAAGATACTCCTTGTTATTGTCCGAAGCAGCCATTTTCTTGAGCTTACTAATCATCTTCTTCGTCTGCCCCTTAGCGGTAACTTCAGTCTGTGCAATACGTGCATTGAACTCTAATTCATAGGGAGGGTTGGTACGAATTACACGTTGGAACGCTTTGTAGGCTTCCTCATTTCTGCCGAGTGAAGCCAATACTTGACCGAGCAGATATAGCTCACGTGCTTTCTGCTTCTTACGCATTTCATGCTTGATAACCTTTTGGAGATAAGGAACAGCCTTCTCAAACTCACCTGAATGCAGGTAATAATCAGCATAGGTATAGTCCCACTCTTTCACAGCTCGCCAGTCCAAAGAGTCGCGCTGCATATTCCGAATGACATCCTCAGCATCATAGAGCCAGTCTTGTTCTATGTAACACTTAGCTAACCAAGCCCTTGCTTTCCCATAGATTGCAGGTTGTCCTTTGTAGATGCGACTCATATAAGCAAAGGTAGCAGCCGCTTCTTCAAAGGCACCTTTATGGAATTGTGAACGTCCCATGAGCATCCATGCCTTCCATAAGAAGGGGTTATATTCACGGCGCGATAGCCATTCTATGTCCTTTTCTGTCTTTCGTCTGCTCTTTGTCCATTCTGGTCTTTTCTTGATACTATGCTTTGCAATCGCCTTCTCAGCCTTTTCTATAGCCCTATCGAAGTTACCCTTTCCTAAGTCACGACTATTCTTATTGCCGACAGTATAGAGTGGAATGAGCTCTGTGAAGTTATCTTTATTTCCCTTCTCCTTCTCTAATGAGCCGTCAATATAAGCCTGTGCGCCGTTGTAGTAGACGTTATAGCGTGTATTGAAGGCATGCCACCAGCGCGTTTGCGCGGTGTTATTCTTTGTTGAGCAACTAATAATTGTTAGTACACTGATTGCCAACAGAGAGGGGATAATATGTCTTAATACTCTTTTCTTCACATTTTATTTTATTGTTCTGTTCTAAAGCATGTATCTTCAGACAGCAATAGATACAGATATAACGAACTTAACCTTCTATAATTGTTATCAACTCATCCTTAATTTGATTGGGTAGGTTGATTTCCCGAAGGATAAGGCTTCTGTTCCAGCCTTTCACCTCATGGGGTTGCATCGTATAAAGAACCGTTGCAAACTCCTCTGCCTCCTCGTCGGTATATTGGTCAGATGGTCTACCGCGAAAACGATCAAGTTCTTCATCGTCATAGTATTCTACACCTTTCACAGCAGCTTCCATCATACATACCTGTTCGCATTTATCATCTGTTCCATCACAGGAAGAACAATCACCAGATGTAGGCATGACAACATCTGGCTCACCTTCTTTCTTCTTGGTGAGCTTTGTTGCTATAGCTGCTATAATCGCTAAGATTAAAAGAGAACCTATGCCAATGAAAAATATATTCATTCTCTACTTCAATTTTATTGTTTGAGCGGCTCCAAGGAGTTGGTTAATCCACTTCTTGTATATGGAAGCCCACTTTGCGCAAATCGTCCCAATAGTGGGGATAAGACTTAGAAACCACCTCTGGGTTATTGATGCGTATCTCACCCAATTTGATAGCGAGTGGTGCAAACGACATAGCCATTCGATGGTCTTCGTAGGTTTCTATGATGGGTTTTGCCATTGGTTCACAGCGTTCACCATTCCACGAAAGTTCTGTTCCATTCTCATCATAGAGGATATAGCCTAACTTCTCCATCTCTCTCTTCATAGCTTCAATGCGGTCAGTCTCTTTAATTTTCAATGTACCTAAGCCTGTGAAATGGAAGGGCATTCCTAATATTGGACATACAGCGATGAGCGTTTGCGCTAAGTCTGGCTGATTGGTAAAGTCATACTCCATTCTGTTCAGCATTCGTGAATGGCGTGTTAATATCGCTTCCGGTAAGCTGTTAGAATCTTTATCCTTAAAACTTGTCTTTATTCCTAATAGTGAGAAGATGTAACGCACAGCCGAGTCTCCTTGTCGTGAGCCATCTTTCAGTCCCTGTAATGTCACTTTTGAAACAGTGTCATCAGTCAGAGCAAGAATCTCATACCAATAGCTTGCTGCACTCCAGTCACTTTCTATCGTGTAGGTACGTTGCTGATAGGCTTGCGGCTTCACACTAATCGTGTCAAAGTCTGTCCATTCTGCCGATACGCCAAACTCGTGCATAAGATGCAATGTGAGGTCTATGTAAGGTCGAGAAATAATGTTACCCGTCAACTTTAGTTCTAATCCTTTTGTCAGAATAGGTGCAATCATCAGTAGTGCAGAAATATATTGCGAACTGACGTTACCTGGTATCTCTAACGTCCCTCCCTCAAGTTGTTTGCCACAGATGTGGAGTGGGGGATAACCCTCTTCACCAATATACTCAATCTCTGCCCCTAAATCACGCAGTGCATCTACAAGAATACCAATTGGACGGTGCTTCATTCGTTCCGTTCCAGTGATTGTGTACTCGCTATCAGTTGCACTTAGATAAGCTGTCATAAAGCGCATTGCTGTGCCAGCTGCTTTGATGTCGATAATATCCAACTGCTTATTTAACCCACGGATGATAACCTCTGTGTCATCGCAATCCGATAGGTTTTCTGGCATTATTCCTCCCTTCGTTAGTGCTTGAATAATCAGTGCACGATTACTGATACTTTTTGATGCAGGAAGCGTGATAGAAGTATCAATACGTTCGGGACAAGTTATGATGTATTGCATGTGTATTTAGTGCAGATTTATTATAGGACAAAAGTACAAAATAAACTTGGGATAAGAGAAAAAGAAGTCCAAAAGTTTGCTAATACGGTGGAAAGTAACTAATTTTGCATTGCTTTAAAAGGAACGGGATGTAGTTCAGTAGGTTTAGAATGCTGGTCTGGGGGACCAGTGGTCGCCAGTTCGAGCCTGGTCATCCCGACCATAAAATATTATTACAAAAGAGGCTATTATGGCCTCTTTTTTTGTTGATAAGAATCAGATTGATGTTTTACTTTATGTCACATGTCCCTTTACTCCATGTTGAGAGTGGACAATAATAAATCCTTTCTTTCCTTTCTTTTCAATGTGTGGGGGCTTAGCACCTATTGTGCGGAGGCTTAGCACCAATGGTGCGCATGGTGAACACCAATGGTGCGGACGGTTTATAGCCTCGCAAAAAGCCTACTATATGTAGTGAGAAAAGGACTATTTGCATCTTATACTGTGGTGGAAAGAAAGCGTGTCACGAGTGATGATGTGGGATTAACAATCTCCTTTGTATTATAGACTAAAATGAACAATACCCTTTGTGTTTAAGAAGTATGCCGATAGAAAATGTTTTTATCTCAAATCTTATTTGTATCTTTGCTTACTCTATTGGGATGATAAAACCAAAATCTATTGTATTATATAATTAAAAACAAACAAGAAAATGGCTACAATGAGCGTAATCTCTTGGGCAAATCTGTTGCAGGGTTCTCTGCTGTTTATTGATAAAAAAAATGTGCTAAATAGCTTCTCGTCTTGGAGAAGATATGCGGGAAAAGGCATATCAATGATTTTTGCTTGTCTTTTGTTAGGTCAGTCTGTTAATGCGCAGAATTTCAGAACATTGCGAGATGTAAATGTGAATGAGACTGTACTTGACCTTTCACAGACAGACTGTAAAGTGATTCCTCGCAATGCAATGCACTCTTGTCATCGTCTTACATCACTTACACTCCCTCCAAAACTTGATTCTATCGGTACGCAAGCGTTCTTTGCTTGTGACGGAATCAGTGGAAAATTACATTTCCCTGCAACTACACGTGTGGTAGATGCGTCAGCTTTTAATGGATGTCGTCAGTTGACAGAACTGTCTTTCGACGGCTCAACACGGATAGGGGCATTCGCATTTGCTAATTGTCGTGGACTCCGTGAAGTTCGTCTTTCGGCAGTTGTTCCTCCTATTTGCGCTGACAATGCTTTTGATGGTATAGATCTTAGCCGTGTGAAACTCATCGTTCCTGTTCAAGCAAAGAAGGCATATCGTAACGCATCGGGCTGGCGAAACTTCTTTGCACGTCCAAAGTTGGAGAATGTATGCGATCCAGAGAATATTCTTGTACCTTGTCCTCTCAAACTGGAAGTCTATAAAAATAATCTTCCTCTCAAATGGAAAGATGTTGTAGGGGTAGAGGCTCCACAGGAATTGAGTAATGAAAAGATGCAAGCTGAGCGCATTCTCGGTGAGCGAACAGCCTATAAGAAAGGACGAAAGACTGGTCCGATGGTGCGTCTTGCACTTGACAAGTCGCTTACCAATGATGAGGCTTATACCTTGCAGGTGAATGATAAGGGAGTAACTATCAAAGGACGTACAGCTACGGCAGTGTTTAACGGACTGATGACACTTGAACAACTTTGTATTGGTAATGGTGTTTCGGCACGTTCTACGAAGATACCTGCACTCTTTATCACGGACCAACCACGTACGGCAATTCGTGAATTGATGGTTGACCCAGTGCGTCATTTTATTCCGTTTGAGGATTTGAAGGGCTTTATTGTTGAGATGGCACGCTATAAGTTCAATGCACTCCACCTTCATTTGGTAGATGATCAGGCATGGCGTATAGAGATAAAGAAATACCCAGAACTCATAGAGAAGGCGTCTGATCGTGTCGGAATGGATGACATGCCTGAGCGTATCAGCGGTTATTATACCCAAGACCAGATGCGCGAATTGGTTCGTTTTGCAGCCCAGTATCATGTTATGGTGATTCCAGAGATTGAACTCCCAGGCCATGAGGTAGCTGCTGTTCACTGCTTTCCACAGCTCTCTTGTGCTAAGAAGCCTGTGCCTATTCGTCTTACTTGTGGTGTAAGTAATGAGTTACTTTGTCCTGCGGAACCCTTTGTTTATGAGTTTCTCGATAATGTTTTGACAGAGTTAGCCGATGTCTTCCCTGCTCCATACGTTCATTTGGGTGGTGATGAGGCAGGCCAGCCACCATTGGGGGCATGGTCAGATTGCGCAGCTTGTACAGCACTGAAGAAGAAAGAAGGCTACACAGAGAACTGGCAGTTACAGCAATATCTCTTTGACCGAGTAATTGATAAACTTCATTCATTAGGAAAGACACCAATGTACTGGTATGAACAGGAGTTTAAGACGATTCAGCCGGGTTGTGTGGTTTATGCATGGCGACATGGTTTGACGAAGACGGCAATTGATGCTGCTGTACGCAATAAGGCGAAGATAATGCTCTGTCCGGGTGAACACTGCTACCTTGACTATCCACAGCAGAAGGGGGATATGCCAGAGAAAAACTGGGGAATGCCGGTAACAACGCTTGAACAAACCTATCGTCTTGACCCTGCATGGGGGCAGGATAGTGTGTTTGTACGTGATAATCTACTCGGAGTGAGTGGAACGCTTTGGAGTGAATGTATCAATTCAACAGAACGAATTTACTATCAGGCTTTCCCACGTGCAGCCGCTTTGGCTGAGGCAGGATGGAGTGTACCAGAACGTAGAAGTTACAAGGAGTTCCTCACACGTGTACGTCCATTGACAGATGATATGCAACGTCGTGGTGTTGCAGTCAACGTAAGATAGATTCTAATTGATGGTCTTCGAGCTGTAAAATGAATGTCTTTACGGCTCCGACAGATTGTTTATAAAAGAATTATCATCACAAAGATAATGATTTATTTACGTGATGATAATTCTTTTTTTGTATGAAAATAAATATTTATTATCATGAAGAAAAATATTTATTTTCATGAAAATAATTCATTATAGATTGAAACTTACACCTGTAACGACCCATGCGCCTGGCTGTGGAACATTGCCATAGTCAACGTAATGGGCACCAAATAGGTTGTTTGCTTCAACATATGCCGTCCACTTCTTTGCATTCCAAGTCATACGACTATCAACAACGCCATAACTCTTATAGCTTTGTCGTTGGTTGTTCGTATCAATATAATTTCCCATACGATGTTGGAAGCGATAGTAGAAGCCAAGATCAAGGTTGCGCCAGAGGTTCAACTGGAGATTGCTTACAAATTTATTCTTCAGATATTCCAACGCATATTTGCTTACATAACCTTGATTATCAACCTTCTTCTGGTGGATATAGCTATAAGCCACACCAAACTTCTTAAAGAGCTTTTGTGAAGGAAGAAGCTGATAGAGGTCGAAATCGAGTGAAGCCTCTGTTCCAAAGTGCTTTATCTTTCCGAAGTTTACACTCTTCCATAGCACAGCTCCGTTAGCATCTAATGTACCATCACTAATCCAGTCGATAAGGTTCTTATGATTGTTCCAGTAAACGCTTGCCTTGGCAGTGACGCCCTTGTTATCATATTTCACACCCGTTTCAAATGCTGATAGCTCTTCTGGGCGAAGGTGTTTGTCTGCCTTATGACCACCAACAGAGTAGAATAGCTCGGTGACTGACGGCATACGGAGGGATGAATTATAGGAAGCATATAACTTCCAAGCGTTTCCTATACGGTAACTTGCATCAACTCCAGGGTAAACACGCATTGGCATATCTGCTTGACTGTTCTTGACTGCAGTCAGACCAGCTGACAGTGTGAAGCGGTCAAGGATGATATTATGCTCAAGAACAAACTGAATATTTGTGCGATTAAGTCCGACTGTGTAGTCTCTGTCTGTGCCATGGATATGCTTTGTACGAGAGAGTGGTTCGCCAAGGTTACCACTGACGAGGTCTTCATTGCGTAGCTCTGCAGCAAAGGCTGTGCGTCCAAGGTTCCAATCAAAGTAAGCATTGAGGTTTACACCATAGATGTCAGTGCGGTGATAGTTGAAAGGATATTTATTGGATGCGCCACGGAAGAGCTCAAAGCGGTCCATATTGCGGTTCCAATAGATAGAAGGGCGAATGTGGAAACGGCCCCTTAGGTTCTCAGCTTGAATGGCTGTGAAGGTCTTGAAAGTGTGTTCAAACTGATCATCGTACTTTGCTGAGTAGAAAGTATTTGATCCAAAGTCTTTCAGACTCATACCTGTATGCCAGCGAACCATCATGTCTTCATCCGTATAATTACCTTGATAGAAGGCTTTTGCAGTGCGGTAATCAGCGTTGAGGCTGCCTGCCTTGTTGCGTAGATAGCCATCGCTGCGCGTGTAAGACGCTGATAGCTGATTGTTCCAACGGCCTTTTGAAGCAATGTTTCCACGTATGCCAGCACTGAGATAGCCGTAGGAGCCACCTTCAACATGGGCAGATAGACTTGTCTTTTGTGGAGTTCTGGTCACGATGTTTATAGCACCTAATAAAGAAGATGTACCATAAACGCGGGCTGCTGGACCCTCAAGGACTTCTATTCGTTCGATTTCACTGATGTCAACTGGGAAATCAAAGGAGTTATGTCCAGTCTGTGCATCACAGATATTGATACCATTAAGGAGGACAGTGATTTGTTCTGAGTTGCCACCTCGGATACTTACATCGGTCAAAGCGCCTAAAGGGCCTTTCTGGCGGACGTCAACACCGACGGCATACTTGAGCAAATCGTTTACACTTTGTACTGGAGCCGCCTGAATATCCTCACGACTCAGTACAGTTACCATTCTCGCTTGCTGACTAACTGTCAGCGGTGCTCGCGTTCCAGTGACGTTCACTTCCTCCATCATGATGCCTCTGTTGGTGATAGTTGAGTCTGTCTCTGCCTTCTCTGTTTCAATACTAATGCCCTTGGCAGTAGCATTTTGCAAGGTAGCGACGCTCAGTACACCAATCAGAACCTCTTTCCCAAGAACAGAAAAGAGCGAATAGCCGTGGTTGGAGAAGTGTTTAAACTTCAGAACGCTGCGCTTTTGAAATGTTGGTTTGTACATAATATAATTAAAGAAAACGTCGGAAAGGAGAGCTTTCCCCTGCCGACAAACGGGTGCAAAAGTACTAAAAGTTTTTGTAACAACGAGGATTAATCGATGATTATCGACTTTTATGTGGGTAAGGTGTAGAAAAACCTTCGTTTATGCACGTTATATTTGAGATTTTTACTACTTTTGTAGGCAATTAATTCTCGAAACAGACAAACGATTAATTGCACAATGAAAGCATTACGTGACCGTATCCTAAAGGATGGAAAGTGCTTCCCAGACGGAATCTTGAAGGTAGACAAGTTTATTAATCACCAGATGGATCCTAATCTGATGAAGCAGATTTGTGTGGAGTTTATCCGCCGTTATGCATCAACGGAAATCAACAAGATTATCACAATTGAAGCGAGTGGCATTGCTCCTGCCATTATGATGGGCTTTTTGCTCGACCTTCCTGTGGTCTTTGCGAAGAAGAAAAAGCCTTCGACAATGGGCGATATGCTTTCGACAAGTGTCTTCTCGTTTACCAAGCAAAGAGAGTATAACGTCGTGATATCCAAAGAGTATCTCAGTAAAGGTGACAAGGTGCTGTTTGTTGATGACTTCTTGGCTTATGGTAATGCAGCGAAAGGTATCATAGATCTTTGCAAGAAGGCAGGTGCAGAGTTAGTTGGTATGGGCTTTATCATAGAGAAAGCGTTCCAACATGGTCGTGATGCGATTGAGGCGGAGGGTGTTCGCTGTGAGAGTTTGGCTATCATCGAGTCGCTTGAAAACTGTGAGATTAAAATGAGATAAGTATAAATGAGGTGGGCTTGTGTGCCCACCTTTCTTGTTTTATATGGTAATCATCTTTAACACAAACGCTTCTTTAAAGAATTGAGATTATTCTTTAAGAGGCGTAGAACTAACTTTAAAGAAAGATGAAGCTGTACTTTGAAACGACCAAAGCTACCCTTTTATTTCAGTAAAGAATAACATCTTACCTTTATT
Organism: uncultured Prevotella sp.; assembly: GCA_963540415.1. Taxonomy (GTDB): domain Bacteria; phylum Bacteroidota; class Bacteroidia; order Bacteroidales; family Bacteroidaceae; genus Prevotella. Next base: position 8,352 of record CAUTPS010000014.1, on the reverse strand, counting down.
ATATCGTTTTAAATAACAAAAAGAATGGAAAAGTCTAAGGAACTTATCTATGGTCTGAATGATCGTCCACCAATTCGTGAAACTATTTTTGCTGCTTTGCAGCATCTGTTGGCAATCTTCGTAGCCATTATCACACCACCCCTCATCATCAGTTCAGCATTGAAATTCGACTTGGATACCACAGGTTTCCTCGTGTCAATGTCTCTCTTCGTGTCTGGATTGGCTACCTTTATTCAGTGCCGTAGGTTCGGTCCGATAGGAGCAGGTCTTCTTTGTATTCAAGGAACGTCTTTCTCTTTCATCAGTCCAATCATCGGAGCAGGCATGTTGGGTATGGTTAACGGCAAGATGAATATAGAAATGGGACTCAGTTACATCTTTGGTGCTTGTCTTGTTGCCTCTGTTGTAGAGATGGTTGTGAGCCGTCTCTTGCCTTACACACGTAAGATTATCACTCCATTGGTATCAGGTATCGTTGTTTCCCTCATTGGTATGTGTCTTATTAAGGCAGGTATCAACTCTTGTGGTGGTGGTCAGTCGGCTGTTGATGCTGGTACATTTGGGTCTATGCAGAACCTTGGACTTGCTTTACTCGTATTGGTTAGCATTATTTTCTTCAACCGATCAAACAACCGTTTCCTACGTATGGGATCCATTGTGTTGGGACTATTGATAGGCTGTGTAGTTGCTTATGCACTCAATATGATTGACTTTTCAAGCCTCAAAGGTAGTGGTAGCCTTAATATTCCAGTTCCTTTCAAATATGGATTGAACTTTGATTTAGGTACAATCATTGGTATCGGACTTATTTATCTCGTAACAGCCGTAGAGGCTTTTGGTGATATTACAGCCAATTCGCTCATCTCTGGTGAGCCTGTTGAGGGTCCTGTCTTCTTGAAAAGAGCGCAGGGTGGTGTTCTTGCAGATGGTTTCAACTCTTTATTGGCTGCAGTCTTCAATAGTTTCCCTAACTCAATCTTTGCCCAAAACAATGGTATGATACAGCTTACGGGTGTTGCCAGCCGTTATGTTGGTTATTTCATTGCTGGTGCTTTGGTTCTCTTAGGATTGTTCCCAGTTGTTGGTAAGGTGTTCTCACTTATCCCTGACCCTGTACTGGGTGGTGCAACCTTGTTGATGTTCGGTACTGTTGCTGCAGCAGGTATTCGTATCATAGCTTCTACTGAGATTACTCGTAAAGCAGTATTGGTTATGGCTATCAGTTTTGCAATGGGTCTGAGTGTAGAGATGGTACCTGGTATTCTTGACAAAATGCCTGATATCATCAAGAACATTTTCTCAAGTGGTATCACCACAGGAGGTCTTACAGCTATTCTTGCCAATGCCTTTATCCGCATCAAGGAGTGAACTTAAGCAATATAGAAAACTAAAGAATCAATAATGATTTAAGTGTTTTCTGTAAGAAAAAAGCAGTTTTTTACTATCCTTTCGGTACATTCTCCTTTTAAATGTTTATCTTTGCAAAAGATAGAAGGAGAATGTACCGATTGCGTTTCTCCGTGAAGTATAAATTGATTCTTAACAAAACAGAATAATAACAAGACTATGTCAAATCAGAATAAGCAGCGTAAATTTACAAAGTCGCTGACCTTTAAGGTTCTTTGTGGACTGGCTGTCCTCGTATTCTTGGGCTTAATTTATAATCTCATTGTGGCTTCAGATGATGCTCCAATGACTGAACAGGAGGAGGAAGAGGTGCAGAAACGCAATGCAGATGCAGACACAATAGACATAGTAGGCGATTATCTTTGGCCTAACATGAAGCCTTCAAAAGAAGATATGATGACTGATGAGGAGAAAGCTGCTGAGGCTGAAAAGGCTAAGGCTGGTAAAGATGATAAGGGGAAGGAGGCTTCTGATAAGGTGCATTCTAATGAATACGATGCTCCTATTGCTGCACCAGCTCCAGACATTACTCCATCTTCAGAACTTCCTGCTAAGCAGGCAGCACCTTCTATTGAGAAGATGGAGGCGCCAAAGATTGAAAAGATTGAATAGTATAAGAACTGTTCTTTAGGCTGAACAGTAGACTATAAGATTTTTCACAACTTTGTGTAAACATTGTTCTAACACTTGTAAAGTAGAAATAAAAAATACTATAACGACTTAAAAGAAAGAGAGGTATGCAATGAAACGTTTAGTTTTATTTCTTTTTGTAGCTGTCCTAATGGTGGGCTGTGCTACAACTTATTATGATTCAGAGGGTAATCCTGTTTCAAAGGAGAAGATGGCGCAGTTGCGTTCTACTGCTGTGAAGGCTCACTTAGCAGAGCATCGCTACCGTATCTTTGTGGATCGTATGTACCCTATGCGTGGTCCTGCTGTCTATTTACAGGACGATTGGGGGCTCGAGGTGAGTGGTGATTCGGTAGGACTTTTCCTCCCTTATTTCGGTAGAGCTTACTATATTCCTTACGGACGTGGTGGCGGTTTGAGCCTTGTAGAACCTCTAACGAGTTATAAGGAAGAACCGATGAAAGACGGACGTCGTATCTTTATGACCACTCGTAATGATTTCGAGAGCTATCAGATTGTACTTGAAGTCTTCGATAATGCTACTGTGTCATTGGTGATAAATCCCAGTGAAAGGGAGACGATTAGCTTTTCTGGTGTGATGGAGCTTAATGATGTTTTTACACCGAAGGGGCAAAAAGCAAGTAAGAGACACCAGACAACATTCATGAAATTATGATTAACCGGCTTAATACTTTGTTCCTGTTACTGTTTGTAAGCCTTATGGCATTCGGACAGTCGGCAGGAACAATTGCATCTAAGGATGCTATGCTTTATGAGTCGTCTCGCCATCTGTATGAGAAGGGTGATACGTTGACGATTATTTCAAAGGATTTTGAATGGCCAAAAGGCTTGGATGGCTCTGTTTTGCCAGAACTACAGCATTATCTTACAAGCTTTTTCTTTAAGCAGTCTTCTGAAAGTTATGAAACTGGTTGGAAGCAGTTTGAGTCTTCGTTAGGTAAAGAAGTGCGTACTATAAAGGATGATGCGGGTGCTGAAAGGCGTTTTTACGATATGGGGTTACGATGTCTTTGGTTGGAGCCAGGCAGATATATTTCTTTTCTTGCTCGCTTGGAGGAGCGTAATGCAACAAGTGTCATTACGGCAAAGCATTCTTATTTTACCTTTGACCTTATTAATAAGAAAGTCTTAACGCAGAATGATGTGTTTAATCAGACACGCTTGTGGCAGGATCCTAACGTTCGCTATCAGTTCTATGAACTGTTAGATTATACGGCAAATACGCATACTGAGGACTCTATAAATTGGGATCTTCTGCCCAATCAGTTTGCACTGATAGGACAGAATATACGTTTCGACCTTGGTGTTGATAACGGTGGAGGAGTTTATTCAGAAGTAAGTAATGACATGGTAGATGTCCTTTTCTCTAAGAGTTTTAAGAAGTGGCAGAAACAGTCATTATCTTATGCAGGCACTAAGAAACTTCCTAATGAGGCTGTATATGTTTCCTTATCACCTGATTCTGTCTTCCCAGAAATATTGCCACAGTTTGATGGAAATTTAGTTGCGGCTTTTGGGCAGAATTTTTCCTATACAGGACTTAGCCCGGCAACAACTCCAGTGGGGAGAATTTACGCCTCTTTTATTGTTGATACGGATGGTTCTTTGAAAGATATAGTCTTTCTAACCGTAAATAATATTGAGTTGAACCGCAGTGTTGCTGCAGCACTTCAATTATTAAGAGGTTGGAAACCTGCAATGCATAACGGTAAACCTGTAGCTTATAGATATAACTTTCCCCTCATTTTACACTTCCAATAAGAATCGTGCGGAGCCTTAGCACGTGTGGTGCGGATGGTAAGCACCAATGGTGCGGAGGCTTCGCACCAAGCAAACAGATGTAAATGTGATTGTCGATAAAGAGTTGGTTCAGAGTCGATTAATGCTTATTTATTGCTTGTCTCAAAGGTGAATCAAACACGAAAGCATTTGTTTTGTTTCACCAAAGAGAGGAGACTGAAAGTTGATAGGTTATACTTATCTTCTTTTAGGGTATGGTTGTATGCCCTTCATCTTTCTTTTTTTCAGCCTGATATAGGAAGTCGTAAATGATTTCTGTAACCCTTTCTTGCCCTTCGTTAGTAAGTTCTGGAAGAGTGAAGATTCTTCCTTTTGTGGTATAAATTATCTGAACGATGAAAGGAACGAAGTAATAATGGTAGTCGTTTATCCCTTCTATTTCATCAGCAGTTACTTCTGTATATTTGCAACGTAGGCAATCGTAGAAACAAATATGGTCACCTTTGATGGATAGATAGTCTTTTTCCCACAGTTTTTGGCAGGCAACAAAAAGTTTGAAAAGCCAAAACGAAACAGTATGAAGTATGATTAAGAGTGCGAAAATGAGCATGAAAGGATGGGCAGCGTCTACACCTTTGTGCCCAAAGAAAAACCATATAAAAACGAAGAGGGGGATGGGTGTGAATAACGCTTCTAAGAGTAATAAGCTGCTATATTTGTATTTGACGACCATTTTAGAATTGTGTGTAGATAAAAGGTTGGATACTATGATGACTAAGATTAATAACTAACTGCATAACAACAGCAAAGATACATAGCTTAACAAGCCATGATGAATTGATAAACTTACTTTGCAGCCAGTTATAGTCAGTTTCTCGAATACTATGAAGTTCTAAACTTATCAGCACAACGGCAAGCCATAGTGGGTATTCCATTAGGAAGGTGTAGGCATCTGAGAGACTGATAGTATGCAGGATATTGTCGATTAATGTTGTAGCAGTTGTCATATCCGCTGCACGGAAGAATATCCATGCAAGGGAAACATAGCTAAACGTAATAAACCAACTGATACCTTTAGTGTATTTATTGTCTGGTATCTTATCCAATCCATTGTTTCGGCAAAACTTATGAATGACCAGTCCGATACCATGAAGTACACCCCATACAATGAACATCCATGATGCACCATGCCACAGACCTGCCACTATCATTGCCAAGAAGCTATTGAGATAGGTGCGAAGTTCGCCTTTTCTGTTTCCTCCCAATGGGATGTAAAGATAGTCGCGGAACCATGTGGAGAGAGCTATATGCCAACGATGCCAGAACTCTGTGAGGTTCAGACTCTGATAAGGGAATCTGAAATTGTCTTTTAGTTCATATCCCATCAGGGCTGCAACACCTATGGCAAGGTCGCTGTAGCCAGAGAAATCGAAGTAAATCTGTACTGAAAAGCCTAATACGCCCATTAAATTACCAAAGCCACTTTGACTTGCTGGCGCATCAAAAACAATGTTATTGTATTGTGCAATATAGTCGGCGATGAGGGCTTTCTTTATCAGTCCGCAGATGATCAGCCATAAACCTTTATAGACAAGATTCTCGTTGACGTTGTCTTTGGGTGTCTGAACCTGCGGGAGCAATACTTCAGCGCGGGTGATAGGACCAGCGATAAGGAGTGGGAAAAAGGTAAGGTAGAAGGTATAATCTATCAGTTCTGCTGTCTTAGGATAGCGTCCCTTATAAACATCAACGGTATAACTGATAGCTTGAAAGGTGAAGAATGAGATACCGACAGGTAGCAACATCTTCTCTGGTGAGAAGTTGCTACGCAATAGTTCGTGGAATATCTCAAGTGTAAAGTTTGAGTATTTGTAGTAGAGTAGGGGTAACAACTCAGTTAGGATGACAATGGCAAGTCCTATCTTGCGTATCTTTCCGCGCTTTAAGCGCATCATAAAGCGAGTGAGATACCATGAACTAATCGTAACAATGGGCAATAGCCACATCAAAACTCCATTCGCTTTGAAAGCAAAGAAAAGACTAAATGCTATGACGTATGCCTTTGTCCATGTTTGGCGATAGCGGTTTAATCCTATGTATATGGCGAAGAAAACAAGGAAGGAAACCATAAATGGAAATGTACACAGCGACCAGTTCTTGTCTTGTGAAGACAAGAAGTCAAAGAAGGTAGTCATCAGCTGTGTTGTATTTGTCATCTATTAATCGTTTATTTGCTGCTTGTTTCCTATTTAATAGCCTTCAAAAGAAGGTTGCAAAAGCTTTGTATTTGTTGCCTTGTGATGGGCTTTTGGATTGTTGAGTTGTAGCGGATTAGCACACTCCTTACTCCTTATAAACTTAGCAGCGGTATCCATCCAGTAGGCTGCTGCAGCCCATGTAGGATGATAATGGTCGCTACCTCTTTTGAGTTTTAGGTTACGACTGTCAAAGAAATGTCCTTTTCCGACATTCTCCTTTATGACATCATTGATGCCAGTATCGCCATTCCAATTAGAAGGACTTATCCATACGAAAGGAATATTCCCTATTTTCTTTACTAATTGTTGTACATATTGCGTACGATTGGCAAGGTCGTTGATAAAGAGCTCATTGCTGCCAAGGCAGATGAGTATGTATGTTGGCTTATATTCTGTAATGAAGTGTTCTAAGGTTTGGGTGGTTCCCCAACGCTCTGTAGAAGAACTATACCAAATGACGGTATATAGCTTATGTCCGTTTTCGCCTGCATAATCACCCAACCTACGTGAAAGTCCTTCCACCATTGAGTCTCCAATGAAAAGGATTGTTTGGTTGCGATGTACCTTTTTAGCGGTATGCTTTGTTTGTTTTGTTTTCTCAATAAGCGGTCGGCTTAGGTTGACAAGTGTTATCTTGCGGATAGTATAGCTGCCCATTGTTATCTCAGTTGGGATAACAGCATAGACAATAATGGCTGCCATGACAGCAGCCATCAAGAGTAGTGTCTTTATCTGGGCGTGCATATGATTGTCTTATTTCAAGATAATTTCCACAGGACAGTGGTCGCTTCCCATAATCTCTGTATGAATCTTAGCATCTTCGAGGCGGTCTTTGAGACGTTCTGAGATGAGGAAATAGTCGATACGCCACCCCGTATTCTTCTCTCTTGCACGGAAACGATATGACCACCAAGAGTAAGTAACCTGCTCTGGATAAAGGGTACGGAAGGTGTCAATGAAGCCATTACTTAGTAATTGGGTCATCTTCTCACGCTCTTCATCAGTAAAACCAGCATTCTTGCGGTTTGTCTTTGGGTTCTTAAGGTCTATCTCCTGATGGGCAACATTCATGTCACCGCATACGATAACAGGCTTTTTCTCATCGAGTTTGTGAAGATAGGCTTGGAAGTCATCTTCCCACTTCATACGATACTCTAATCGACGAAGTCCATCCTGTGAGTTCGGTGTATAAACAGTTACGAGGTAGAAGTCTTCCAGCTCGAGTGTAATTACACGTCCCTCATGATCATGCTCATCAATATCAATACCATAAGTCACGCTCAATGGCTTATGCTTTGTGAAGATAGCGGTGCCAGAGTAACCCTTCTTATCAGCGTAATTCCAGTAAGACTCATATCCCGGAAAACTGAGATCGAGCTGTCCTGCTTGCATCTTTGTCTCTTGTAGGCAGAAGAAATCAGCGTCCAAGTCCTTGAATTGCTGCTCAAACTCTTTTCCTACGCAGGCGCGAAGCCCGTTTACATTCCATGAAATAAACTTCATTGTATTTCTTTCTTAGCTGTTATTCTTAATTAAACCTTAATGAGCTTGTTGTTGTCTTATATCTTTCTCCCTACAAGAGAAAAGCTGACAGGTGTGTCAAAGTCGTCCTGTTTAGTTGCAGTTGCGTGTGCCTTGTCTATTCTCACTAAGCTGTTTATAGTGAATTGTATTGCCATCTCTAATCTACTCATCGTGTAGCTACTATTAAACAGATTATTGTTAAAGGTAACAACGCCTGTTAACTCGTAGGTTTCACTGCCTGTTGTTACATCAAACTTGAAATTATGTGATAAGTTGAAAAGCACGTAGTCCTCTTGTGGTAGGAGTGTTGTAATATAGAATTTTAGGGGTGCTTTCTTCGCATTCAGCAGGGTTGTGTACAGTGGAGAAGCCGTATTCTTTGATACACCATTCGCTAACAAATTATAAGGAAAGTCGTTAACTATAATAGTAGAGTTCTTGTTTGCTGTCCAAGTGATTATTGTCAAGACTGAGTTGGGTGTGTTATTATCAGTTCTCAAAGTGCCGTTATAGGTACCGACCATGTTGTTGAGCGCTTGTTCCGCAGTCTTTTCTGCGTCAGGAATATTGTTGTCTTTAGAGCAGCTTGCCGTAAACAATGTTATCACAAGTGCACAAATGGCTATCATTGTGGCTTTTATATTCTTTCTCATAACTTTGGGTTTTAATTTTATTGTTGGTTTCTTCTATATTCTCTTGGTCTCACCACGCAGCAAGTCCATGAACTCATTGCGGGTCTTACTTGATTCAAATACACCACTATAAGCACTTG
>CAUTPS010000013.1:0-47318 GCA_963540415.1 uncultured Prevotella sp. | reverse complement strand
CATTTTGAATTTTAAATGTTAAAACGATGTGAAGTAAATCTGGTATAAGACAACCCATACAATGTTCTGATTTACAGAACATTACAAAGGTTACTAAAATATTGCTTTAAGACTCTTTTTTGAGTAAAAAGACAAAGATATATGTAAACATATTTCATAACAAGCGTAATTAAAATTACGGATAAAAAGTCATTTAAAAAAATAGTATAGGACAGATTTAAGTCTTTTAGAACCCTCTTTATTCGCTTGTATATAAGCTTATACGAAAGAAATACCTATTCATAAAGACATAATCGAGAAAAAAAAGTTATCTTTGCAGAAGATAAGCTGCATTCGGCAAAGTGGAAGCGAGTTACACTCAAGAGTTTGAAGGCTGTTTCTCTCTGCTGATACATGCATAACCCTTAGAATTGTATTACAAAAGATATAATAATGATTGACGTCAAAGTAAAAGATAGCGATATACGCAAAGCCGTTGAAGAAGGAATGGACAGTTTTGTTCAGGTCTTTGTTGATGCCATTGGCAATGCAATAGATAATAAGTTGACATTGGAAGCTATGCAGCAACTAAATGCTGATCAGATAACACTATTAGCATGGAGTTATCTTCATCAGGAAGTGATGGATGGCGGTTATGTCCAGTTGATATACAATGGTTATGGAGCGTTTATCTTTAAGAACCCATTTGCTGTAGCAATGCGCAACTGGGGAATTCGTGAGCTATACACACACATTCGTCACGGAAAGAAATATTACGAAAAGTATCACGAGGCGATTGAAGCTGTTGAATCTGACGAAGATTTCATGGCTTTATACGAACAGATGCCAGAATTTGACGAGTTTGATGATGAATTTGTGGTCAATGAGGAACGATGGAGTGCAATGATTGCAGCCTATATCGATGACCATATTGAGAATTTTGCAACAATTGAAAATGAATAAGGAACAACAAGAGAAAAGAAAGAAATCACCTGTACAGATAAGAAACAAGAAAGCTTCTTTTGAGTATTTCTTCGTTGATACTTACACAGCAGGTATTGTTCTTACTGGTACTGAGATAAAGTCTATCCGTGCTGGTAAGGCTTCGTTGGTTGATTCTTACTGCTATATAACAAAAGGTGAAATGTGGGTTCAGGGGATGAATATATCTCCTTATTTCTATGGCTCGTATGCCAATCATGAGGCAAAACGCCCCCGTAAACTCCTTTTGACTCGAAAAGAGATACGCAACCTTGAGTCTGAATCAAAGACTCCTGGCTTTACTATCATCCCAACTCTTATCTTTATTGATGAGAACGGACGAGCAAAGGTTGACATAGCATTGGCAAGAGGTAAGAAAGAATACGACAAACGACAAACACTAAAAGAAAAAGAAGACCGCCGAGAAATGGATCGGGCGAAGAAACACTATTAAGTAAGAGAATGAAGCTAAGGGATAACATTAAAGATAGAATACTGATTTTAGACGGTGCGATGGGCACTATGATTCAAGGATATGGACTGACGGAGAAAGACTTCCGAGGTAACCTTGAACTTTTACAGATGCTCAATTATCAGGGTAATAATGATATGTTGAACCTATCACGCCCTGATATCATTGAGGATATTCATCGTCGCTATTTAGAGGTGGGAGCTGATATTATCAGTACTAACACCTTCTCTGCACAGCGCATTTCGCAAGCGGATTACCACATGGAAAGTTTTTCCCGTGATATTGCCTTTGCAGGGGCGAAGCTTGCACGACAGTGTGCTGATGAATATTCGACTGCAGAAAGGCCTCGTTATGTCGCTGGTAGCATTGGGCCTACGAACAAAACTTGTTCTATGTCGCCTGATGTAAGCGACCCTGCTAAGCGTGACCTTACATACGATGCACTCTTTGATGCTTATAGTGAGCAGGTTGCTGCGATGATAGAAGGCGGTATTGATGCTGTTTTGATTGAGACTATCTTTGATACGCTTAATGCTAAAGTAGCAATTGATGCGTCATTGTCAGAGATGAAGAAGGCGGGTGTTGATTTACCTATTATGCTGTCAGTGACCATTACCGACTTGTCTGGTAGAACACTTAGCGGACAGACACTCGATGCTTTCCTTGCGTCAGTATCGTCTTATCCTATCTTTTCTGTTGGTCTTAACTGTTCGTTCGGAGCAGAACAGATGCGCCCTTATTTGAAGGAGTTGGCAGCTAAAGCACCTTATTATATAAGCATTCATCCAAATGCGGGTCTGCCAAACTCGATGGGAGAATATGATGAAACAGCAGAAATCATGGTTCCACAGATGGCTTCATTCGTAGATGAAGGGCTGGTAAATATCATTGGTGGCTGTTGTGGAACAACGGAAGAGTTCATTGCTGGCTACGTAAAGGTTGTTGAGGGAAAGAAACCTCATATACCTGTTGATACACCAAAGGAGATGATTCTCTCTGGACTTGAGCAGTTCCGATTGACTCCAGAAATATCATTTGTAAATGTTGGTGAGCGTTGTAATGTTGCTGGAAGCCGTAAATTCCTTCGCTTAGTCAAAGAGAAGAACTATGAGGAGGCGCTGACGATTGCTCGTAAGCAGGTGGATGATGGTGCATTGGTATTGGATATCAACATGGATGATGGTCTGTTGGAAGCTAAAGATGAGATGGCTCATTTCGTCAATATGATTTCATCAGAACCAGAGATTGCTCGTGTTCCGTTGATGATTGACTCATCTGATTGGGAAGTAGTTGTATCTGCTTTGAAGTGTGTGCAAGGAAAAGCCATTGTCAACTCTATTTCTTTGAAGGAAGGAGAAGAACTCTTTATCCAACATGCAAAAGATGTACTGCGCTTCGGTGCAGCCGTTGTTGTGATGTGCTTTGATGAAGAAGGACAAGCAACAAGCTACGAGCGTCGTATTGAAATAGCTGAAAGAGCTTATAAGATTCTTACCGAGAAAGTGGGTTTCCCACCTCAGGACATTATCTTCGACCCTAATATACTTGCTATTTGTACGGGTATGAAAGAGCATAACAGCTATGCTGTCGACTTCATCCGTGCTACCGAATGGATAAAGAAAAACTTACCTGGTGCCCATGTCAGCGGTGGTGTAAGTAACCTTTCGTTTAGTTTCCGAGGTAATAACTATATCCGTGAAGCGATGCATGCCGTATTCCTTTATCATGCCATTCAGGTGGGTATGGACTTTGGTATTGTCAATCCAGCTACCAAAGTGACATACGCCGATATCCCAGAAGACCATCTGAAGATAATTGAAGACGTTGTTTTAGATAGGGTAGAGGGAGCCGACGAACTACTGATAGAATTAGCTAACAAGATTCTTGAGGAAAAAGAAGCGCAAAAGAACGGCGGTGCTACGCAGGAAATAGCGCAGGAAGCATGGCGTAATGATGCGTTGGAAGACAGATTAAAATATGCACTGCGCAAGGGTATTTCAACCTATTTGAATGAGGATATTCACGAAGCATTGGAGAAGTATCCACACGCTGTGAACATTATCGAGGGTCCTTTGATGCAGGGCATGAATGAAGTAGGCGACTTGTTCGGTGCTGGTAAGATGTTCTTACCACAAGTTGTTAAGACTGCCCGCACAATGAAAGATGCTGTTGCTATCCTTCAACCTTATATTGAAAAGGAGAAGGTAGACGGTAAGGCTATTGCAGGAAAGGTGCTATTGGCTACTGTAAAGGGCGATGTACACGATATTGGGAAGAATATTGTGGGCGTTGTGATGGCTTGTAACAACTATGAAGTCATAGATTTGGGCGTTATGGTGCCAGCTGATCAAATTATCAAGAAAGCCAAGGAAGAAAATGTAGATTTGATTGGACTGTCTGGTCTCATTACACCAAGTCTTCAGGAGATGGTAAATAGTGTTTTAGCTTTTAAGGAAGCAGGACTGAATATCCCTGTCATGATTGGTGGTGCAACAACCTCTCAACTTCATGTAGCACTGAAGATAGCTCCATTATACGATGCTCCAGTTGTATGGGTTAAAGACGCTTCTGTCAATCCTTCCATAGCAGCCGCACTGCTTAATGACAAAGAGTGTGAACATTTCTGCAAAGAGTTAGACGCAACATACGAGAAACTCCGTGCAGGTTATAAAGAAGAACAACAAAAGGTTTTGTCTTTGAGTAAGGCAAGAGAGAACAAACTCAACCTTTTTGATTAAGAATAAAGACTTGACAAACAGAATTATTACCAGACATTGGTAGAAGTTTTTCAGGTGAGATTCATGTAGATTTAGTACCCCTTACTTGATTACATTCCAGTAGGCTGTTGTACGATATATCAAATAAGACGCTTCTGTAAGAAAGGACTTGATTTATTTTGTTTTGTCTTTGAATTATAGTACTTTTGCAGAAACTAAGCAGCACTCCACAAAATAGAAACATGATTTCTCGTGTTTGCTTGCTTTATTCTTGCAAAAAGATAAAATTGACGATATGCAGTTGAAAAAGAAAAGGTGGCATTGTCTTCCAGGGCAGGAGCCAACCGAAATGGACTTAAAGATAATGGCTCTTGAGAAAAAGGGCAAACTCGTTCCTACACGTGATATGATTAAGACACCTGAGCAGATTGAAGGTATCCGAAAGAGTGGTATAGTCAATACTGGCTGCTTGGATGCTGTCGCTGAGGCTATCCACGCAGGAATGAATACTCAGGAGATTGATGATATCTGTATGCAGTATTGCAAGGACCACGATGCAATCCCTGCCTGCTTGAACTATGAGGGATATCCTAAGAGTGTATGCACAAGTATCAATGAAGTTGTGTGTCATGGTGTTCCAAAGAAAGAAGATGTTCTTCAAGAAGGCGATATCATCAATGTTGATATGACTACGATTGTAGATGGCTATTATGCAGATGCAAGTCGTATGTTCATCATTGGAAAAACAACACCAGAGAAGGAACGATTAGTTCGTGTAGCGAAGGAATGCCTTGAAATAGGTGCCGAAGCAGCTAAGCCTTATTCCTTTGTAGGTGACATCGGTCATGCTATACAGAAGCATGCCGAGAAGAATGGCTATGGTGTTGTACGTGACCTCTGTGGGCATGGTGTAGGTATCGAATTCCACGAGCAGCCAGATATTGTTCACTATGGACATAAAGGTACTGGTATGTTACTGGTTCCTGGTATGGTATTCACCATCGAGCCAATGATTAATATGGGTACATGGAAAGTCTTTATTGATGCTGACGACCCATATGGTTGGGAGGTTATCACAGGTGATGAGAAGCCTTCAGCTCAGTGGGAGCATACTTTCGTTATGACAGAACATGGATTAGAGATTCTGACACATTAATGTCTTTTATTCTCTTAGGAGAAAATCTAACAGAAAATGGAAAAAGAAGATATTTATATATTAGGTATAGAAAGCAGTTGTGATGACACAAGTGCTGCCGTATTGAGGAATGGTGTTATCCTCAGTAATGTAACTGCCTCACAGGAGGTGCATAAAGCTTACGGAGGAGTTGTTCCTGAGCTTGCATCAAGAGCTCACCAACAGAATGTGGTTCCTGTTGTTGACCAAGCGTTGAAGCGTGCAGGTATTACCAAAGAACAACTTTCAGCCATTGCCTTTACACGTGGTCCTGGATTGATGGGTAGTCTTTTGGTTGGAGTAAACTTTGCCAAAGGTTTTGCTCGTTCATTGAATATCCCAATGATTGAGGTAAACCATTTGCAGGGTCATGTCATGGCCCACTTCATCAAGGAAAGCGATGACGACAATCACATGCCTCCCTTCCCATTCATTTGTCTCTTGGTATCTGGTGGTAATTCTCAGATTGTTAAGGTGAATGCCTATAACGATATGGAAGTACTCGGTCAGACTATTGACGATGCTGCTGGTGAGGCTATTGATAAGTGTTCAAAGGTAATGGGACTCGGTTATCCTGGTGGTCCAATCATTGATCGGCTTGCACGACAAGGTAATCCTTTGGCTTATAAGTTTGCAGAACCAAATGTAGCAGGTTTTGATTACTCTTTCTCTGGTCTTAAGACATCATTCTTATATAATATGAGAAAGTGGGTACAGGAAGACCCAGACTTCATTGAGCATCATAAAGAAGACATTGCAGCCAGTCTTGAGCATGCGATAGTTGACATACTTATGAAGAAGTTACGCTTAGCGGTTAAAGAGACAGGCATTAAGCATGTAGCTGTTGCAGGTGGTGTATCGGCTAATAATGGTCTTCGTAATGCGTTCCATGACCATGCAGAGCGTTATGGTTGGACAATTTACATACCAAAGTTTAGCTATACGACAGACAATGCAGCAATGATTGCCAGTGTAGGTAACTTCAAGTATCAAGACAAAGACTTTACACAGATGGATATCCCAGTATTTAGTAAAGTAACTTTTGAATAATTAAACAATCCCCCTAATAAGAGTAAGATTATGGATTTTGAAAGTAAGATAATATCACGTCAGATTGGTGACATCCTTTATGCTTCAGGTTACACAATTGGAACAGCAGAAAGCTGCACAGGTGGTCGTATCAGCGAAGCGATTATGGCTATCCCAGGATCATCTAATTATTATAAAGGAGGAGTAGTTGCTTATACGGATGAAGTAAAGGAGAAACTACTTGGCGTATCTCACGAAGTACTTGAGGAGAAAAGTGCAGTATCAGAGGAGGTTGCACGTGAGATGGTATTAGGCACTATAAAAACTATTGGAGTAGACTTTGCCATTGCATCTACAGGAGTAGCCGGCCCTGGAGGCGGTACAGCAGAACATCCAGTGGGTACTATTTGGTTGGCATATGGCAACAAAGATGAGGTAAGAACATTTAAGTTAACCGAAGACTTCGGACGTGACATAAATCTTGCCATTGCAACAAACAAAGCAATCCGTCTATTCCTTGATTTCCTAAAAGAATTAGATATTAAGTCCGAATAAACTTGCAAAAAAGCTTAAAAGCAACAATTATTGTAGTAAAAGTTTTGCTTATTTGAAACTTTTTTGTAATTTTGCACCCTGTTTGGAATAGGTATCAATTAACGAATCACAAAACAAAGATAGAAATGTCTAAGATTTGTCAAATCACAGGAAAGAAGGCACAGATAGGTTGTAACGTGTCTCACTCAAAGCACCGTACAAAGAGAAGCTTTGACGTTAACCTCTTCAGCAAGAAGTTCTACTACGTAGAGGAGGCTTGCTGGATTCAGCTGAAGATTAGTGCTGCTGGTCTTCGTCTTATTAACAAGGTAGGTCTTGATGCAGCACTCAAGCAGGCTGTTTCTAAGGGTTATGTTGACTGGAAGGACATTAAGGTAATAGGAGACTAAATATCATGGCAAAGAAAGCTAAAGGAAACAGAGTCCAAGTTATCTTGGAATGTACCGAGATGAAGAACAGCGGTGTAGCTGGTACAAGTCGTTACGTAACTACAAAGAACCGTAAGAATACTCCAGAGCGTCTTGAGCTCATGAAGTATAATCCTGTTCTGAAGAAGGTTACCCTTCACAAGGAGATTAAGTAAGCTCGCTAAAAAGAGTAGTATAGTTAATAGTTAAAATTAATAGACTATGGCAAAGAAAGCGGTCGCTACCCTCCACGAAGGTTCTACGGATGGTCGCGCATATTCAAAGGTTATCAAGATGGTAAAGAGCCCTAAGACTGGTGCTTACATCTTCGATGAGCAGATGGTCCCAAACGAGGACGTCAAGGAGTTCTTTAAGAATTAATTCTATAAAGATACAATCAATAAAAGGCTATAGGATTTCCTATAGCCTTAATTTGGTTTAGCCCATTATACCAACCTTACCTTTATTCACACACAACACACGCAAAGATTATCTATGCAAGCAACTTACACGAAACAATAGAGTAGGAGAGCAGTTTAGAACCTCAAATATACACTCTAAGAGCATCTACACTTAACTACAAGCATACATTTTAAACACACAAGACAACTTTTACTAAAGAATTAAGATTTAATTTCGTTTTACACACACATCTTACAAGAATATTTTTGTTTCATTTTACTGTCACTTTTAACATTTCATTTATTCTACTGTAAACAAACAAGTTAATTACTCACAGTAAATGACAGAAGTGACAGCAAATTTAATTTAACATATCCATCTGGTGCAATCCACAAAAACAAATAAGCATATAAAACAAAAAAGTTCAGCTATTAAGCTAAACTTTCGTTTGGTAGTCGATAGGGGAATCGAACCCCTATGCCAAGATTGAGAATCTTGTATCCTAACCATTAGATGAATCGACCAGAATAATTATTTCTCACTAAGAGGATGTTTGGTAGTCGATAGGGGAATCGAACCCCTATGCCAAGATTGAGAATCTTGTATCCTAACCATTAGATGAATCGACCAAAATACATTTGAGATAATGAGATAAAGCGGAAGGAGGGGGATTCGAACCCCCGGTACGCGAATGCGCACGGCAGTTTAGCAAACTGCTGGTTTCAGCCACTCACCCATCCTTCCAAGATGGCCTATAACCAAATTACCAAGCATTATCTCAAATGCGAGTGCAAAGATAGTACTTTATTTTCATACCTCAAAATTTTTCGTTGTCTTTTTCTTTTATTCTATGAAAAAACACAGCAATGACAAGAATATTAATGATAGAAATAGAATATATCTGTTTTAGAATAGAAAATGTTAGTACAGTCTAATCGAATTGAGTTTTCTTGAAAAAAGTTTGCATATATGAAATGTAATAACGACTTTTGTATAACATATTTATTAAGGACGATAGGTTAAACTTCATTTTCTATGCGTTGATTAGCTTCACCTAATTAATCGCCTCATTAAGATAATATAGTGTCTTTAAGAATAAAGAATTGACAGCATGAGAGTAAAAATGATATTACCTGCGTTGCAAGAGGCAGAAAGCCCTTATTGGCGACCAATCAAATACTCGCTTTTCCCACCTTTGGGGCTGGCTACACTTGCAGCCTATTTCTCTGAAAATGACGATGTAGAGATACAAGATCAACACATTGAGAAACTAAAGTTGGATGATACTCCAGATTTGGTTTGTATTCAAGTCTACGTTACTAATGCTTATAGGGCTTATAAGATTGCTGATGAGTATAGAAGAAGAGGTGTGTATGTAGTTATGGGAGGACTTCACGTTACAAGTCTTCCTGATGAAGCTGCACAACACGCCGACACACTTATCTTAGGGCCAGGGGAAGAAGCATTCCCACGATTCATCAAAGACTTACGCGAAGGGCACCCTCAAAAACGATATGTAGCAAGTTGGAGAAGCATTGAAAACATTCCTCCAGTACGTCGTGACCTTATTAAAAGAGAGAAGTATTTCGTACCAAACTCGCTTGTTGTTTCCCGTGGTTGTCCTCATCATTGCGACTTTTGCTACAAGGATGCCTTCTATAGCGAGGGTAAATCATTTTACACCCGAAAGGTAGACGATGCCTTAGCTGAAATTGACAGTCTGCCTGGCAGACATCTTTATTTCCTTGACGATCATCTTTTAGGCAATCCTCACTTCGCATCAGAATTATTTGAAGGTATGCGCGGTATGGGTAGAGTTTTTCAGAGTGCCTCTACTGTTGCAGCAGTACTAAATGGTAATTTGATAGAAAAAGCTGCCGAGGCAGGATTACGAAGTTTGTTTTTAGGCTTCGAGACATTTTCTCCAGACAATCTTCGTTCAAGTAACAAACTACAAAACTTATCGAAAGATTATGTAGCAGCTGTTGAACGGCTGCATAGTCTTGGCATAATGATAAACGGAAGTTTTGTTTTTGGACTTGATCATGATGATAAAGATGTATTTCGAAGAACTGTTGATTGGGGGATTGAACATAGCATAACAACAGCTACTTTCCATGTTTTAACTCCTTATCCAGGAACTCGTCTGTTTCAACAGATGGAACGAGATGGACGTATTACGTCCTACGACTGGAGCAAGTATGATACCCGAACGGTTGTGTACAAAACATTGGGATTGACCGCAGAAGAGTTAAAAGAAGGCTACGAGTGGGCTTATCATAACTTCTATTCATGGAGTAATATCTTTAAGGCAAGCTTTGGTCACGATAACATAAAGCAGCAATTGGCTCATCTCTTTTATATGGGAGGGTGGAAGAAGTTTGAACCTTTCTGGAACTTTATGATTCAATATGGTAACCTCAATCGTATGTTACCCGTACTGGAGAACCTATTGGCTAATACAAATGGGCATAAAACAAAGAGCAAAATGCCAAAACAAGGTATAGAACTTCTTAAAAAGACCGCATTATAACAACCTGCAAGTATAAATATAAAAGGATTATGAGGAAGAAGATTTTATCTTTTTTACTACTGTTCATGGCCATCTTAGGTTTTGCAACATGGCAGTATCGTTTGTTAAGTATCTTACTTTTTGTATTGATAAACAAGAATTGGATTAAGTCTCATCCGCTAATATTACGGTTTAAGCAATCTTATAAATTGTTGGTTTCAACACTAATAATAGCCATCTTCATTGCTATCCCAAACTACTATCAGCGCGGTCGAACACAATTAGCATACATTGATAAGACAGGTAAACATATTACTACACCGATAAATATCTACCTGCTAAACGTAATATTTCCAGAGGAAGAAATAATGAATGTCGGCATGAAAGTTTCTGCAATTATACCTCCAACTGGAGAGCCGACTTTGATTAGAAAACTTGGAGGACGTTTTATCCGTGAGGCTCAAAATGACTTCTGGAGCGGTAAGGCGTTAAGTTTTTACGCTCAATACAATCAATTGTCATGGCAATTCAGCAATCCTGGCTCATTTGCTATAGCCCAAGCGTATAATGAACAGTTTGGGACAAACTACAATGGTATTTATATAACAAAGCCACAACATTACACTTCTTCAAAAAAGTACCCTGTCGTAGTATTTGCCCATGGCTATTTGGGTAGTTGGGAACTTTATCAAGGACTTTTCTCAAGCTTGAAAAATTGCTTCGTTGTTAGCATTGCAACACGCAATCTTTCAGGTATCTTTAGTCATGAAGACATTAACAGAATACTCAAGCTTTACCTTCCCATGCTTAAAAAAGAAGGATATAGCATTGATGAAAGCCGATTACATTTAATTGGTCTATCAAATGGTGGCAGTGCATCTAACATTGCACTACGAAGCTTTGATAATAAATTTAAGACTATCACATACATTTCCACATCCTGTGATGCCGTTAAAAAGACACATTCAAAAGTACTCTTAATAGGTGGAGGAAAAGATAATAGCTCTAATAACCTCCCAACTTCCGCTAAACGATTACGAAGATGTGGTACGAAAGCTGTGCTACTTTTTGATGAGAAAGAGAAACACTACATGTTGATACATCAAAAGGAAAGAATAATAGATTTCCTCAACCATGAGTTAGAATTGGATTAAATCATTACTTATAGCAATACCCATAAGCATTAAACATTTCACTCGCAAATGTTGAATCTATTTAGACAAGTAAACTACTAAATCAAAGAGATTATGTTTGATTTGTAATAGTTTTCTACTTTTTTAGCAACAAATTCAATACAACAAAGCCATATATTCTAATGTATTAAATGCCCAGCACTATTGGTGCTTACCATCAACACAACATGTGCGAAGCATCAACACATATGTAAAAGATAAGAAACAAGAATTGTTACGGTCATTATAACCTATAGGAAAGATAGGTATGTCAAACTTATGTTAGACATGACTATCAGAAAAAGTTATCAAACAAGTGAGTAATCTTTATTCCTTTCTATGATATACTTCTATAAAAACAAAACCAGCCGTTAATGACGACTGGTTTTATTATGTCTATTTAAAAAGTAACTGTAAGGCTATAAATTACTTCTTCATACCTTTGTAAGCCTGGTTCATACCCTTAACAACATCGTCTGTAATGTTGTAAGCTGGATCAGCATAAAGGATATTATCACCACTCTTAGCAAGAATGATACTATACTTCTTATCCTTATTATACTCCTTCAGATAGTTATGCACGCTGTCAGAGAGAGCTTTGTTATACTTAGCAACCTCGTTCTGATACTCAGCACCAAGACGCTGCTGTAAAGCATCAGCATCCTGAGCCTGCTTCTGGATACTTGCCTGAATCTGCTGTGCCTGTGCCTGTGTGTACTTATTTGCCTGAATATTCTGCTGGAAGTTAGCAGCTGCAGCCTGAATAGCCTTCTGCTTACCAGCCAATGTACGCTGGATATTAGCTTCTTTTGCCTTTACAAGCTTAGTAACATCTTTCCAATAAGTATACTGGCTCATGATAGAGTCTATCTCTACATAAGCTACTTTCTGACTATTTGCAGCTGGAGCAGCTGTAGATGTTTCAGCCTTGCCTGCTGCAGTATCATTCTTCACTGGCTGATTGTTACATGCAACAAAAGCGAATGCTGCCATAGCAAGCACTGACATTTTGCTAAATGATTTCTTCATTTCTATTGTATTTAATTGATTATTTCTCCTAATATGCCTTATTTCTAACTCGGGCTTCCTTGTCTTGGTCAATAACACAATGGATACCTTTCTCCTTTAGATATGCATTATCCGATATATGCTGCGACTGAAACTCCCCACCTTTCTTGAATAACACACGTACTCCGAGGAGTAACATAGCTATAGCAATTATTAACAATGTTAACAATAATGTTACAAACATTTTCTTTATCTTTGCATTTATATTGACCGCAAAGGTAATATAAAACAGCAAGATTACAAAAAAAAATATTATTAAAAATGGCAAATGTAGAATTAAAACCTGCTTGTGTCTTTGAGCAGTTCGCTAAAATCAATCAAATACCACGCCCATCTAAGCATGAAGAGCAGATGATTAGTTATTTACAGGAGTTTGCTAAGGAGCGTAACCTCGACGTAAAGGTTGACAAAGTTGGCAATGTTCTGATCTCTAAACCTGCTACAAAAGGTATGGAAAATGTTCCAACTGTAGTACTCCAGAGTCACATGGATATGGTATGTGACAAACTCGTTGACATAGAATTTGACTTCCACAAGGATGCTATTCAAACCTATGTGGATGGCGAGTGGCTTCATGCAAAGGGTACAACACTCGGTGCTGATGATGGTATCGGCATGGCTTATGAGTTGGCTATCCTCGACTCTAATGATATTGAGCACGGACCTATCGAATGTCTCTTTACACGTGATGAGGAAACTGGCTTGACTGGTGCCTTCGGCTTAGAAGCTGGTTTCATGACAGGAAACTATCTCATCAACCTTGATTCTGAGGATGAAGGTCAAATCTTTGTAAGTTGTGCGGGTGGTAATAGTACAACAGCAGTATTCAACTTTGAGCGTGAGAATGCACCAGAAGGCTACTTCTTTATGGAAGCAAGTTTGAAGGGTCTTGTTGGTGGTCACTCTGGTGATGACATCAATAAGAAGCGCGCCAATGCTATCAAACTCCTTGCACGCTTCCTCTATGCTGAACAGGCTAAGATGGACCTTCGTTTAAGCTATTGGAATTCAGGTAAGATGCACAATGCTATCCCACGTGATGGTAAGGTACTCTTCGCCGTTCCTTCAGCTAATAAAGAGACCGTTAAGGCAGATTGGAATATCTTTAGCACAGAGGTTGCAGACGAGTTCCATGTTACTGACACAGCTATGGTATGGAATCTTGAGAGTGCAGATGCTGCTCCAGTTATGCCAAAGCAGATTTCACATAACGTTATCCTTGCTTTGCAGGCACTCGACAACGGTCCATTGACCAACTGCCAGGATGAAGCCTTGGCTTATATGGTTGAAACTTCAAGTAATGTTGCAAGCATACAGACAGAGGAGAATAAGTTAACAGTTGTCTCTTCACAGCGTTCAAACGTAATGAGTAACTTGGTAAACATGACCAATACTGTTCGTGCATGTTTCGAGTTGGCTGGTGCTGAGATTGTTGTAGATGACAGTTATCCTGCATGGAAGATGAATCCTAACTCAGAATTAGTACACGTTGCAGTTGAGCAATACAAGAATATCTTTGGTAAGGAACCTCTCGTTCTTGGTATTCACGCAGGTCTTGAGTGCGGTCTCTTCTCTGAGAAGTATCCACATTTAGATATGATTAGCTTTGGTCCAACACTTCGTTATGTTCATACACCAGACGAGTGTCTGCTTATTCCTACAGTTCAAATGGTATGGGATCACCTCCTTGCCGTTCTTAAGAATATCAAGTAATAGGACACAACCATAATTATTTACACGCCATCTTGCTCCTTAGAACAAGATGGCGTTTCCTATTTCTATTATTGTATGTTGAGTAATATAGAGTATGTTTTCACATCATGGCACGGAGTTTGTTATATACGACGAAGAAAATAGAAAACAATTAAAATTTATATTGCTATGCAAAAAGGAAATATCGGGGTTACAACTGAGAACATCTTCCCCGTTATCAAAAAGTTCTTATATTCAGATCATGACATCTTCTTGCGTGAGATGGTGTCAAATGCTGTTGATGCTACTCAGAAACTGAAGACTCTTTCTGCAACAGGTGACTTCAAAGGTGAGTTGGGTGACTTGAGTGTTCGTATCAGTTTAGATGAGAAGGCAGGGACATTGACTATCAGCGACCGTGGTATCGGTATGACCGCAGAGGAGATTGAGAAGTATATCAATCAGATTGCTTTCTCTGGTGTCAATGACTTCCTTGAGAAATATCAGGACAAGGCAGAGGCAATCATTGGTCATTTCGGTCTTGGTTTCTATTCTTCTTTCATGGTTTCAAAGAAGGTAGAGATTATCACTAAGAGCTATAAAGAAGGAAGCAAGGCTGTGAAATGGAGCTGTGATGGTAGCCCAGAATATACACTTGAAGATGCTGAAAAGGAGGATCGTGGTAGCGATATCGTCCTTTATATCGATGATGATTGCAAGGAATTCCTGCAGAAATCAAAGATTGAAGAACTGCTAAACAAGTATTGTAAGTTTATGGCAGTTCCTGTTGTCTTTGGTAAGAAGACTGAGTGGAAAGACGGCAAGATGGTTGATACAGAGGAAGATAATGTTATCAATAGCGTTGAACCTTTGTGGGTAAAGGCACCATCAGGTTTGAAGGATGAAGACTACAAGAGCTTTTATCGTACTCTCTTCCCAATGAATGACGAGCCATTGTTCTGGATTCATCTGAACGTTGACTACCCATTCAACCTCACGGGTATTCTTTATTTCCCACGTGTTAAGAACAATATCGAACTGCAACGTAATAAGATTCAGCTCTATTGCAATCAAGTATTCGTGACCGATCAGGTTGAAGGCATCGTACCAGAGTTCCTCACATTGCTTCATGGTGTTATCGACTCTCCAGATATTCCTCTAAACGTGAGCCGTAGCTACTTACAAAGTGACGCGAATGTAAAGAAGATTGCAACTTATATCACTAAGAAAGTTGCTGACAGACTACAGAGTATTTTCAAGGAAAATCGTAAGGAATTTGAAGAGAAATGGGATGACTTGAAACTCTTTATCAACTACGGAATGCTTTCTGAATCAGATTTCTACGAGCGTGCAAAGGACTTCTCTCTTATCAAGGATACCGAAGGTAAGTACTTTACCTTTGAGGAGTATAACACACTCGTTAAGGACAATCAGACCGACAAGGAGGGTTATCTTGTAAACCTTTATACAAGTAACAAGGAAGAGCAATACAGCTATATTGAGGATGCAAAGCAGAAGGGTTATAGTGTTATTGATGCAAGCGGACAATTGGATGTACCATTGCTTTCAATGCTTGAGCAGAAGCAGGAGAAGACACGCTACGTACGTGTTGACTCTGATATCGTTGATCGCATTATTCATAAGGAAGATGCACCAAAGAATAATCTGTCAGTAGAAGAAACTGACAATTTGTCAGAGGCTTTCCGTTCACAGATTCCTACAATCGAGAAAGCAGACTTCACAGTTGATGTACAGTCACTCGGAGAGTCTTTCCAGCCAGTTCTTGTAACACAGAACGAGTATATGCGCCGTATGAAGGAGATGAGTCAGTTCCAGCAGGGAATGGGTTTCTATGCTCAGCTGCCTGATTCTTATAATCTCGTTCTTAATGCCGACCACCCATTAGTAAAGAAGGTTCTTGACGACATCACGGCTAACACTGCAACGGAATTGAAACCAATAGCAAGCGAACTGAAGGGACAGGAGGCACGTTTGGCAGCTTTGCATCAGTCACAAGATAGCAAGAAAGCTGAGGAACTGACACAGGAAGAGAAGGACGATATGCAGAATACTCAGAAGACTGTTGCTGAACTTCAGGAAAAGAAGAAAGCTATTGTTGCTGAATATGCTAAGGGTAATGATATTGTTCATCAGCTCATCGACTTGGCATTGCTACAGAATGGTATGCTTCAGGGTGCTGCACTCGATAAGTTCCTCAAACGTTCTATCAGTCTGATTAAGTAAATATAAAGTAGCTATCCTACTTATATACACAAAGTAATTAAAAGGTTCTTCCGTTAAATGTGTAGACGCTTATTTTATAGGCTTATATCTTTAACGGAGGGACCTTTTCTTTTTACACCTCGAAAAATATATCTTCAACTATGAAAAATCATTACATAAATCCAAATAAAAATCCTCAAATAATGGCAACAACAATCTATCAGGAGTAGGCTTATAACCTTCAATGAATCAATAAGTTACAAAACAGCAAAAGTAAAGATGCCTAATTGGGCTTCAAAAGGGCGTTAGTAACACTTCAAAAGGGTACCTATTGGAAATCAATTAGGCGTCTTTTAGAAGCTAAAAGAGCATGTGTGGACTTTGAAAGATTGGAAAAACATTTACATTCCTCTATAAACAAAGCGAGGAATTACTTGTAAAAATAAAAAGATATACTAATAGACTCACTCAATCCTAACTTCTATGGGAATATTTACTGGATAGCAATAAATAGCTTGTTTGTCTTATTAATTAGAATTTTCATGCTGGTTTTAGAGAGGAAAAAACTTCTTCTTCCCGCTTGCTATCAAATAAGATTTAGTACCTTTGCAAATAATTAACTCATTAACTATGTTCAAGAAGATTTTTAAAGTGATAAGATGGGTATTATCCCTAACCTTTATTTCCACTATATTGGCGGTAGTAGTCTATCGCTTTATCCCTGTATACTTTACCCCTCTGATGATTAGTCGTTGTTTTGAACAGATTGGTAAAGGAGAGTCTGTGAAACTTTATCACGACTGGGTGCCGTTAGAAAAGATGTCAAAATCAATGCCTGTGGCAGTGATGGCAAGTGAGGACCAACGCTTCCTTACACATCATGGTTTCGACTATCAAGCTATCGAGAAAGCTGCAGAAGACCACCTGAAGAAAGGGAAGAAACTGCGTGGTGGATCTACCATATCTCAGCAAACAGCAAAGAATGTCTTTTTGTGGCAGGGACGCTCATGGGTAAGAAAAGGATTGGAAGTTTATTTCACTTTCCTCATAGAAACACTATGGAGCAAACAACGTATCATGGAGGTTTATCTTAATTCAATTGAGATGGGCGATGGAATCTATGGTGTTGAAGCTTGTGCTGAACAGAATTTCGGTATGGAGGCCAGCCAACTTAGTCGAAGAGATTGTGCGCTCATAGCAGCGACATTACCTAATCCACGTCGCTTCTCCTCAAAGAATCCTGGACCTTATATGCGCAAGAGAATTGGGCAGATTGAACACCAGATGACTTTTATACCAGCTTTCCCTGAAGAGCATTAAAAATGCTGTATATTAGTCTGTTAAACTATTCTGTTCGATAAAAACAAAGAAGACAAGATGATAAAACAAGATAAGGAAGAGGCTATCCTCTCCGCACTGAACGAGAGCCAGCGTGAGGCAGTTGAGTATTGTACAGGACCATCACTGGTGATTGCTGGTGCTGGTTCTGGTAAGACTCGTGTGCTTACCTATAAGATTGCTTACCTACTTAATAAAGGCTTAGCACCATGGAATATCCTTGCGCTTACGTTTACAAACAAAGCTGCAAGAGAGATGAAAGAACGTATCGCACAGATAACAACTGCTAAAGATGCGCAACATCTTTACATGGGAACGTTCCATTCCATCTTTGCACGTATCCTACGTCGTGAAGGAGAGGCTATCGGCTTTGGAAGTAATTTCACTATTTATGATGAAAATGACTCTCGTTCGCTTATTAAGAGTATCGTAAAAGCCTTAGACCTTGATGAAAAAGTCTATAAACCAGCTGCGGTGCATAACTTTATTTCAATGGCAAAGAACCATCTTATCACAGCTGCAGAATATGCAGAAGACCGTGCTGCCATTGAACGTGACCGAAGTGCACGTATGCCTGCTATCCACATGATTTACAAAGCATACGAAGCAAGATGTCGGCAGGCAAATGCAATGGATTTTGACGATATTCTGCTTTATACCTTCTTGCTCTTCCGTGATAACAAAGAGATTAGAGAGAAGTATGGACAGCAGTTTGAATATATCTTGGTAGACGAGTATCAAGACACAAACTATGCACAGGTAAGTATCATCAGCCAGTTGGCTGAGACACATCGTCGTATCTGTGTTGTGGGTGATGACTATCAGAGTATCTATTCTTTCCGTGGTGCAAACATTGACAATATTCTTGACTTCAAACATAAGTTCGAAGATGCTAAACTCTTTAAGTTAGAGCGCAATTACCGCTCAACACAGCTCATCGTACAGGCAGCTAACTCGTTGATGAAACACAACGAACGACAGATTCCTAAGGATGTATTTTCTAAAGAAGCCGAAGGAGACAAGATTCTCTATAAACCTTGCTACAGTGATAGGGAAGAGGCTATGGTTGTTGCGAATGAACTGAAGCGCATCAAACGCAATGATGATTGTGATTATGGCAACTTTGCCATTCTCTACCGTACGAATGCACAGAGTCGTTCTTTCGAGGATGAATTCCGCAAACAAGGTATTCCTTACAAGATTATTGGTGGACTTTCGTTTTATCAACGTAAGGAAATCAAAGATATCATCGCATATTTCCGCTTGGTTTCTAACCCTAATGATGAAGAAGCCTTCCGACGTATCATCAATTACCCAACACGTGGAATTGGTAACACGACCATTCAAAAGATTATTGATTGTGCCCAGCGGAATTCAGTTTCACTATGGGAAACTATCCTCAATCCTATACAATATGGATTAGATGTCAACAAGGGTACAATGACAAAGCTTTTTGCTTTCAGAACACTTATCAGTGGATTTATTAAGAATGTAGCACTGAAGGATGCATACGAGCTTGGAAAGGAGATTATTGAAGAGAGTGGACTAAGTGCTGATATACGTTCGGGAAGTGAGCCAGAGGACCTGGCTCGTCGAGAGAACTTGGAAGAGTTTATGTCGGCTATGCAGGGTTTTGTTGATTCAGGACGCGAAGAAGGACGCGAGGAGAATGTCTACCTCACAGACTATCTGCAGGAAGTAGCTTTATACACAGATGCTGATAAGGAAGACGATGACACTCCAAAAGTGACATTAATGACAATTCATACAGCAAAGGGATTGGAATTCCCAACGGTGTTTGTCGTTGGATTGGAGGAAAATATATTTCCAAGTCCAATGTCGGCAAGTTCAAAACGTGAGATAGAAGAAGAGAGAAGATTACTCTATGTGGCTATAACACGTGCCGAACGGCATTGTATATTGACGAATGCAAAGAATCGTTTTCGCTATGGATCAATGCAAATTGATAACCCAAGTCGTTTCTTAAATGATTTCGACCCCGCACTGATTCATGTAGAAGATGAAGCAAATAGTATTTTTGGAGGTGAACGACGTAAGATGCCTTGGGACGAGGACAATAGCTCAAGAAACGCTTGGGGACGTAATCGTTCAGAAGATAATTTCCGTGAGTACGAGCCAAACAAGGCATACACGGGTAGCAGACCTTGGGGACAAGAATATCGTCAAATGGGCTCGAGATGGCAGAATTCAAATCCTGTTGCAAGCCAATTTCGTGCTGACCCAAAGCCAAAGATAACTGAACGTAAACGTCCTGAAGCTGCTGTAGACCCATTCTCAGAGCGTACTAAACGTAGGTTAATAGCGGAGGGTGGTAATTTCAAACGCCTATCGTCTGCAATGACAAATGGCGGTAGAACATTATCAACAGAGAGTACCTCAATATCCTCGGTTTCATCGACAGCCTCAATAGCTGGACTCAGTGTTGGCGTGACCATTGAACATCAACGCTTTGGTATTGGAAAGGTATTAAACCTTGAAGGTTCTGGGGAAAATGCTAAGGCAACAGTTGAGTTCCGTAATGCAGGAACCAAACAGCTACTCCTGAAGTTTGCTAAGTTTAAGGTTATTGGTTAAGAACAATAGAAAACGATAGGCGGTCATAAATGTATTCGCATTTATGACCGCTTATTATCGTTTATAGCTGTAATTATCGTCCACACATCTGTTTATAAGGGCAGTATTGACAACTATCAGTATTGTCTGTTGGAGCAAAAGCTATATTAGGATTATGTATTTCTTCGAGTTTCTCCGTGAGATTTCTAAGAAAATCCTCTTCATATACGGTCACATCAGTAACTTCTTCCTTGTCTATTGATAGTACAGGAGTATAATCTTCACTACCTGCATGTTGGATAAAGAGCAAAGCAGGACTGACAGCACGATGATTTGGATTATGTTCAGAATCGTTCTTTGCTTCAATAAGACTGTATAGCATCGCCTGCATTGTGTAGTCACTCTTTTTACTTAAATTCTTTGAATCAAACATTTCATCAACACTTTTCAATGACTCCGCTGCTTTTCCACCAGTCTTATAGTCTACAACTCGCAAGCGTGCGCTATCACTATCAACAAGAATCTCGTCTAAACGATCAATACGTCCACCTGTTTCTATTTGCTTCTCCAATCCATTCACATTAATTGTCAATGAACATTTAACAGGAAACTCATGACCAATCACACGCAATGGGGCAGAACGTCGATCAATTCGCAATAATTGATGAAGATACTTTATGATAACTTCACGATTGATAAGTTGCAGTCCATTGAGCTTTGGATGTTTTCTTACTCCTCGTTGTTGATGAAATAGTTCAGTAGCAAATGCCTCGTCGACAATATCATCCAATGTAAGTTCTGCATTCCCTGATGTGAGAGACTGGGTACTCTTTCCAGTCTTCAACAAGTAATCTATATTCTTGGTAGTAATGACTTCTCTCGGCAATAACTTTTCATACATAAGCTGTGCAGCAGTATGAAAGATATTACCAAACATTCGATTATCAACATCATCAACATCGATTTCATCGAGTTCATTTATACCTGCAATATATTTAAAGTAATACTTTAGTTGACAAGTTATATATGTATTAATAGCAGTTGGTGAGAAATAACTGATTTCATCGAGTCTTTTCAGCACAGCCTCATTCTTTTCGACCTCTTCGGCTTCACAGCGCATTGGCTCTTGTCCTGCTTGCAAAGTTAGTCGATGAATTGGGTGATTCCACTCTACCATCAACTGTAAAATGAAACGACTCATCTCTCCGGTATGACTACCTTGTGTGGAGTTATTATAAAGGAAAGTAACATCCTTTGCCCGCTGAATCATACTATGGAAATAGTAACTGTAGATAGACACCTTATTATCAATTGTTGTTAACTCGTATGCCTTACGTATAAGATGAGGTATAAATGAAGCATCATCTATTCCTTTTGGCATATTTCCTTCGTTACAAGAGAGCACAAGTACATGATCAAAATCGAGATTACGCGTCTCAAGAACGCCCATCACTTGTACACCGCGTGCTGGTTCACCATGGAAAGGAATACTTGTAGCAGCAATAAGCTGTGTTAAAAGTCGACGAAAGATTATCTTATCTGCATCCAAATCACCATTTGTCATCAGTTCAGACAAACGTATGAGTAGGGTATACATACGGAAAACAGACTCTTCAAAGAGTGGGTCTTTATCAGCAGCACCATTCACACCGATGAAACGGATAGTTTCTGCTAACCAACTAACTAATGCTTGTAGGTTCTGCTTATCACTTGGATGGTATTCAAAGATTGAGCCTTCTTTTGGCTTTACATAAAACTGCCGTTCACTATTCAATCGTTCGATGATTTCAGCAACTTTTGGTGTAAGATACTTCCCATAAGGATGTCGTAATACTCTGTTTACATAGTGAAGTCTATAACTCTGTTCTTGTACAGAATAACCTTCTGTCTGTAACGCCCAAAGCTGCGTAACCATCGATGCAATCGGGGTTTGTTGTAACGGATAACCCGTTGTGACATTCAGAGTTTCGACTTCATCAGGTATACAATGGATTACTGTCTGCAACAAATGTTCATCACAGAGAACAATTGCTGTCCGCTTACCATCTTTATATCTTTCATTCTCTCGCAACCACTCGGTGATATAACGTGCTTGTAAGTTCTCAGTAGGAGCAGAGATAATGTTTATTGCCTTCTCTTTACCTAAATTATCATACATTTCATCGTTATCGTTTGGTAAAGCATTAGGGAATATATCAAGCCAACAACGAATATAGTTACCCGCTTCATTAATAGACTTCATATAATATCGGTCATAATCCCAATAGAAACTTGCCTTTTCTTTCTTTAAGAAGCGTTTAAAGAGAAGTTGCTCAACCTTCTGAAGTACGTTGAAACCGATAAAAATATAGTGTTCATATTGTGCTTCTATCTTCGTATTCTCTACCACATCACGATAAAGCATACCCTCGTATGCAAGCTTTTGACCTCTAAGCCTTTGTTTGAAATCATTATATATATCATTCAACTTATTCCAAAGAGTTATAAAACGCTCTCTAATACCCTCTGGATTATCATCGAAATTAGCGAAGAAACGGCGTAATTCTACTTTCTGTTCATCGGTAAGATAACTAATATCATCTAACTCTTTAAGGTTACTAATATTAGAGAATACCATCTCAGCGTTTGCCATATTCTTATCGATGTCATCAAAATCGGCTAAGAGCAGTTGCCCCCAACCATAGAAGTGGTCTAAGGTTTCATTCGTATTGCCTGTTATCTCAACGTAACTCTTATAGAGATCGCAAATACTTTTAATAGGGTCAGCTATTGTTAGCTCTGAATGTTGACGAAAGAAGTCTGAGATAGTAATATATGCAGGACTCCATACAGGACCATCAGCCAATCGAGCTAATGCTTGATTCAAAAAGAGTGCAGCACGCTTATTAGGAAAGACAACAGCTATATGTGCCATGTCATTACCATACTTCTTTAGTAAATCAGTTGCAACGTGTTCGAGAAATGTATTCATAATTTATATATCAGAACGCTTGTTAAGAATGAAATGAAGTTAGTTATACAGGCTATTCGCCCTTTAATGGGAGAAAAGGAGTTGGTACAATCTCGTTTCTAACGACATACCAAATATAACCAGAGACCGTCTCATAGCCCATACGCATAAGCAAAGTCATATAGCGTTGTACTTGCTCATGATATTCTTCACGTGGTTTACCGAACTTGAAATCTACTACAATAATCTCCTTTCCATCGGTCATTACACGGTCAGGACGATGTTCATGAACATCTCCACTCTCCTTATCATAATCAAGAATGGTGCACTCATTAAACAACTTCCATCGTGAACTAAACCAATCTTTTACTTTCTCATTCATCAGAGCATTGGCAATCTTATTCTGCAATTCTCTCGATGTAACCTCATCATTATAGATAACTCCTTCTTGCTCTAATTCCTTCAAGCGTGGTTCAATATCATCTTCAGTAAGGATCGTAGAAAAGAGTTGGTGTAGTATATTTCCAACCTTTATATAACGATTTGCATCTGAAGGGTCAATATCCTCACCATTGATAAAGTCATGACTCTTATTACTCTGTCGAAAGCTAACAGGATGGGGGAAAGTTTCTATCTTTAACTTATGCGTCTTAGGTGTAAGTTCAAAAGGATTCTCCGTAGACTTCTCCTTATCAACACGCTGTTCACAATCCAACAAAGTACCAAAATCAAAACTGATAGCATCTTTATCACCAGCATCATCAATCGTTGCTCCTGGCAATTCATTAGCAAGATCATCAATAACTAATTGAATAATCTGTGAACGATCTGTGGCAGTATTACCATTTTGCAGCTTAGTAAAAGTGGTTTTAGAAGCCTTTTTACCAGTAATAAATAGATTCTTTCCTGCACGTGTAAAGGCAACATAAAGTAAATTCATGTTATCAACAGTATTCTGAAGATGCTCCTCTTTGTAATCATCTTCAAAGACAGTACCTATCATCTTTTTAGAAAAATCTATCGGAATCAACGGTAATTCTCCATAAGGCTTCTCCTTATTATCTCCTGGACACCATATTGTGTTACCTACTGTCTTCTCCAATCCCCAATCACAGAAGGGAATCAGAACGTTATCATATTCCAATCCCTTACTCTTATGAATGGTAATCAAACGTATTCCATCAACTTCATCACTTTGAATTGTATTGCTTGAAAGACTATCTTCCCATTCTTCGATGAAATCATCAATATCTGCAGGATAGTCTCTCAAATACTCATTCAATGTATCGTAAAATGTACATACGTATGCACTTTGTCCTTCAAGACTACCGAGATTAAAAAGTGAGTAAATCTCATCAACAAGGTCTACAAGTGACAATCTTAACAAAAAGTCAAACTTATCTACATAACCACTTGGTAAAAAAGACTTTAATTCTCTTTCCCCTTCATCAACAAATAAAGCATTATTATCTCTATTCGTCTGTATTACTTGTTGTTGATAAAGCTTAACCAACTTACTTTCTGTAAGTTTATCATCAGGATGTGTAAGCAATCGCAGAGCAGCAATAATCACATTAACAGCTAACGAAGCATCCAATTGGAATGCCTCATCAGAAACAATACTTACATCTGTACCAAACTCACCTTGGAACTTGTCGGCAATATCTTGTATTACTCCTTTTGATCGGACAAGAATTGCAATATCCTTTTGTTTATACCCACGTTTTAATAGTTCGCGGATATTACTAACTAATTCATTGAGAACATTCTCTTTATATTCTGATACTGCCTTTTTATCATAAGGAAAGAGTTTTATATGCACAGATCCCTTACTATCCTTTTTTCTTGGTTTCTGTTCAATCTCTTTATAAGCTTCAATCAACTGAGAAGCACCTTTTATATCATCACTCTCTAATTCTTTAACTGTTTGAATAACAGCCTGCGTAAAGAAAGCGTTATTAAATCGGATTATTTTCTCTTCAGAACGATAATTAGTTTCAAGAGGTTCTATCTTTATTTGCTCTTCAGAGAAGTCATGCTCAATATTGTTTAGTAATTTCCAATCACCTTGGCGCCATCGATAAATACTCTGCTTAACATCACCCACAATCAAATTGTGAGATTCTATTTGAGCCATACAGTTATCGAGTAACTTACGGAAATTAGTCCATTGAATAGTACTCGTATCTTGAAACTCATCAATCATGATATGCTTCAAGTAAGCACCCATCTTTTCAAAAACGAATGGAGTATCAGTATCTTTCATCAAAGTGCTAAGTAGTGACTGAGTGTTACTTAGCATAAATCGGTTCGTGTCTTTATTAATCTCATCGACAGCCTCAGAAATGGCATGTAAAAGACGAAGTTGAGAAAGATGTTTAAGTGTAAGATTACTGGATTGATACTCTTTCCAACATTCTTTTCGATATTGTTCTAATAGCAGTAAGTCATTATACCATGATTTGGAGATAAGAGCATTAATGCGCTCTTTCTCCCCTGCAGGACATTTCTTCAGCAACCAATTATCTGGACTATCAAGACATTTCAACACATTTGCAGATGGTCCATCATCAGTAGGTTCATTCTCAAACTGCTTAGTGATATATCCACACAATCCTTTAACGAAATATCCTGTATCAACACCAGCATCACTTATTTTTTGAAGTAATTTCCCTGCCTGTTCTTTAACCTTCTTAGGACTTTCCTTTCGTATCTTACGCAAATCCGTGATGAAATCGTCAAAAAACGACTCTTCACGGAAACGATTATCAAGCTCAGCCTTATGCTCTTTATAGAAGTCCTTAAAAATATTCTTTCCGAAATCTTTTATCTGTCCAATAACGTTCCACCCCTTGTCATCTTCAATATTTTTATCGATATAATCGCGAATCCAAGTCAAGACCTCTTCGCCTTCCTCAAGACTATTAATCAACTCATCGACAGCCTGAGCTTCCACTTGTTCATCATTGAGATCAATACGGAGATTAGCCGTAAGATTCAGTTCACGAGCAAGATTACGTAATACAGATTGAAAGAAGGCATCAATCGTCTGTACTCGAAACTCATTATAATGATGGGTAAGCAGCGACAAAGCTTCAGCGGCATTCTCCCTAATTGTGAGTTCAGGGAAACCAGTCTTCTGTAATACTTGTTCATAATATGCCTGAGAATCTGGTAACTTATGGGCAATACCATATAGCTGGGAAAGGATACGCGTTTTCATTTCCTGTGTTGCCTTATT
Source organism: uncultured Prevotella sp. (assembly GCA_963540415.1). Classification (GTDB taxonomy): domain Bacteria; phylum Bacteroidota; class Bacteroidia; order Bacteroidales; family Bacteroidaceae; genus Prevotella. The sequence continues at coordinate 20,832 of CAUTPS010000013.1, read as the reverse complement.
AGTGAAGGTAACAGCAAGAATCTTCTTATAATCTTGTGGATTCTTTACCACTAAAGTGATATATTCCGATGCTAACGTAAAAGTCTTACCTGAACCTGCTGATGCTTTATAAACCGTTAATGCTTTTTCCATCATGGATATCTAAAGAATTGGAATTAGAGTCTGACGCAATATGTGAACATTCCTGGGAAGAGTTCCTTTATATTCGCTGGCTTTTGACCAAAGATACCAAAGATAGTACTACCACTGCCTGACATCTGAGCATACAAAGCACCATTCGCATACAGTTTTTCTTTCACATCAGCCAACACAGGAAATTTTGCGAAAATAGACTTTTCAAAATCATTTGTAAGTTCATTACGCCATGTGTCAATTGGCTGGCGAACAATATCACGACAGCTTTTCGCAGGCTTCTTTGGTATCACTCCAGCATATGCTTCAGCAGTAGAGACAGCTACATCAGGCTTTACCAATGCAAGATAATATCCTTCTAAACTATGATGTTCGTTATCTGCAGGTGCAAGAACATCACCTATTCCCGTTGCATAGGCTATCTCAGAACGAATAAAGAACGCACAATCGGCACCCAATTGGGCTGCATAACGCTCCATCTCTGCATTACCCATATTCAAACGAAAACGCTCATCGAGCAATCGAATCATATAAGCAGCATCAGCTGAACCACCTCCAAGTCCTGCCTGCATAGGAATACGCTTAACAAGGTGAACATGTATACGAGGTAACTCATAATCCTTTGCAAGGAGGTGATAAGCCTTAACTACCAAATTATTACGCTCATCACATTCTACAGTATGACCAGTCACTTTTAAGTCAATGGGAGTAGGAGAAGGAAACTCCTCATCCATCTTTTTAATTTCCAACACATCACATAAAGGGACAGGATAAAAAACTGTTTCAAGGTCATGATAGCCATCAGGACGTTTTGCAACAATATTTAATCCAAGGTTGATTTTACAGCAAGGAAAGGTAATCATAGTCTAAAATATAATTAAAGAATTCTTTTTTGCAAAGATAATAAAAGCTTAGAAGAATGGTGTTAGAAATGGAATATTTTTTGTAAATTTGCCACCATATGGCAGAAAGAAGTAATAACAATAAAAGTAGTCGTAGAACCAAGCAGGCTCCTATCGACACAACGTTTGGTCACCTACAACCACAAGCAACTGACATTGAAAAGGTTGTATTAGGTGCACTTATGATTGATAAGGATGCCTTTACTGTTGTCTCAGAGATTATCAAACCAGAGACATTCTATGAGTCTCGTCATGAGAAGATTTATGAGGCGGTACAATCTCTGAATCTGCAGGAGAAGCCTGTAGATATTATGACCGTAGTAGAAGAACTTCGTCATAAAGGAACACTTGAAGAAGTTGGTGGTCCTGCATATATTGTTGAACTTAGTTCCAATGTTGCTTCCTCTGCACACATTGAGTATCATGCACATATTCTTGCACAAAAGTTCTTGGCGCGACAACTTATCCAGTTCGCATCAATGATTGAGACTGATGCTTTCGATGAAACCGTGGATGTTGACGAGTTGATGCAGAAAGCCGAGGGTGCTCTGTTTGAGATTTCCCAGAAGAATATGCTACAAGATTATGTACAGATTGACTCTGTCGTTGAACAAGCCCATCAATTACTTCTCAAGGCAGCAAACAATAAGGGTAGCTTAACTGGCGTACCAAGTGGATTCCACGACTTAGATAAGATAACAGCTGGCTGGCAGGCATCCGACTTGGTTATTATTGCTGGTCGTCCTGCCATGGGTAAGACTTCTTTTGCACTTAGTATTGCTAAAAATATTGCCATTGACTATCGTAAGCCAATTGCGTTCTTCTCTCTTGAGATGAACAATGTACAGCTTGTCAATCGTTTAATTTCAAACGTTTGTTCTGTACCTGGTAACAAGATTCTTAATGGTCAGCTAACACCTGACGAGTGGGAGCGTTTCGACTCTAACATACGAAAGATGCAGGGTGCACCGATTTATATTGACGACACACCTGGACTTTCAATCTTCGAACTTCGTACAAAAGCGCGTCGATTGGTGCGTGAACATAATATTGAAGTGCTCATGATTGACTACTTACAGCTGATGAATGCTAATGGTATGCGCTTCAATAGCCGTCAGGAGGAGGTTTCTACTATTAGCCGTTCTTTGAAGGGACTTGCAAAAGAGCTGAACATCCCAATATTAGCACTGTCACAGTTGAGTCGTGCGGTTGAACAGCGTGACCCACGTGAGGGTAAACGCCCACAGTTAAGTGACTTGCGTGAGTCTGGAGCTATCGAGCAGGATGCCGATATGGTACTCTTTGTGCATCGACCAGAGTATTATCATATTCTGCAAGATGATCATGGTAACGACCTTCACGGTATGGCTCAGATTATTATTGCCAAGCATCGTAAGGGTGCAACTGGTGATGTTCTACTCAACTTCCGTGGTGAATACACTCGTTTTGCTAATCCTGAGGATTTGGATATGGCTGCTCCGATGCCTAATGACCCATTGGGTGGTGAGATTATTGGTAGCAAGATGAATGATGATCCTATACCACCATACCCAGGTGGAGATATGAGAGTGCCCTTCTAAGCGACATTAGGCAATCATTTCAAGACGCATAAAGTCTACGAAATTTCATTACAATAATAACGACTATTAAACCTTACGTAAGGTCAAAATAGTCGTTATTTTTCGTCTTTGTAACTAACCGATTATCAAGTAGTTGCAAAGTGCTATACAAAAAGGTGCTTAATTGGACTTCAAAAGGGCGTTAGTAACATCGCAAAAGGACACCTTTTGGAAGCCAATTGGGCGTTAATTAAAAGCTAAAAGAGCATCTTTTATTTTTAAAGATGTGATTTTATTTTACAAATAAAGATACTGGCAAAGACTAATCAACAGTTACTTAATAACTAAATTCGGCTTTATCATCAAGAACAACAGCAAACCTCTAAAATGAACACTAACATCATTCATTGATATAAGAGCGGATAATATTTGCCCAAACCTCATAACCTTTATTCGAAAGATGCAGTCCATCACGACAATAGTCTGCGTGCATTTCTTTAGCATTGACACCTAAGAGGGGATGATATAGGTCGATAAAAACAAGTTTATTGTCATTACAGTAACTCTTCAACTTCTCATTTAACTGAATAATCATATCTTCCTTACCCTTAAGTAGTTTCCATACACCAACATTTTCATTCAAAGGTAAAAGACTTTGTACGTACAGCTTGGTTTCTGGACATGTTGTACGAATTGTCTCAATCACATTAACTATCCCTTGAAAGATATAATCAACCGTCCACCCATGACTTAAATCGTTTGTTCCGCATTCAAAGAATATCTTACTGGGCTTATAAGGCAGAATCTGATTCAAGCGTTTAGAGATTCCACGACTATCATCTCCTATAATCCCTCTATTGATAATCTTTCTTGCGTTTGGGAAAAAACGATTCCAGTCTTTCCCATATTCGGAATGACTATCGCCCAACATAACAATTGCATTATCTGGCAAAGAGCCTTCTTGCTTAAATTGATTCACTCTTATGTTATAGTGTTTTGAGCCGTGATACGTAACATTTTGAGCATGCATTGATAGGGTAGTAACTGAAAGGAAAAGATAAAATAATAGCTTTGTCTTCATATAAATACTTGTATAATACGTCAAACCCATCAGAATACGAAATAATAATCTGATGTATTCTTACTGCAAAAGTAAGAAAAAAGAAAGAGAAAAGAAAGGAAAAGTCCGGTTATCTGTTCCAAAGGAAAGGATAGCCGGACTTTTAAATAAGAGGATTCTTAAATAATTATTGCGCTTATTAGTTCATGTGACGCATTACCTTGCGTAAATAAGCTTGTGTCTTAGCCACATTATATCGAATACCACCGCTCCATAAGCGAATAGCTTTTTCAATACTGTTTAATGGATTGTGGAAACTCTGAATGATAATAAACATTTCCTTTGACTTTGTAGCATTAAAGCGATCCGAAAGCGAATAACGCTTGTTGCTACCAGTACTTTTAAGGATGTTGTTGCACTCCTTTACCAAAACTGGGGAAATCTGCAGTACACCAACATAAGGACCATTTACAGCTGCTGGATTACCCTTGCTTTCAATCTGGATGATTGCATTCATTACAGGTTCCCAATCAAAGCCACCTTCCTTGGCTGACACTTCAACATGTGAAGCAAAAATCATTAAGAAACAAATACTTACTACTTTTAAAATTCTCATCATTAAATAATTTCCGAAACCTTGGAAGAGTAAGTCAATAGAGCTACTCTCTACGGCGTGTTCCTATGTGAGAATGAGTTACCACCACGCCTCAGTTTCATATTAACACTGCAAAGATATAAAAAATATTCCTGATATACAACACTTTAACATTTAATTAATAAAGTTAGAGATGAATATTAGTCTGGTTAAACAATTACTTTAACTTGCATATAGTCGATGAAATCATATCATTTTTACGATATATTCAATTTGTAGTATTGAAAAAGAATGTTTACCTTTGCGATGTTTTAAAGTCGTAAGAACGTATATTATTAGGCTTATCGACCCTAATATGTTTAACATTCCAGATATAAGCTCTACAAGTTAAAACAATAGATGATAAAGCGTAAACGTAGGCGCAGAAAGCAAATGCGCAACAAACATAGTATTTGGTGGTGGGTCTGTGCTGCTTTAGCGGTGCTGACTGTTATTCTTATCATTGACCTTAAACCGTGGCGAAAGCCCCGCTCTGTAGTCAGCGACCAATGGCCTTACCACGATATGACTAAGGGACCGTATTCCAAAGACTTTGATGGTCTTGACATTTCACGCCATCAAGGAAAGATACATTGGGATGAGTTAGTGGAGGAGAATCCACAACTTCGCTTTGTCTATATCAAGGCTACAGAAGGTAGTTCTATCGTTGATCCATTCTATAAGAAAAACTTTAAAGCTGCAAAGGAAAGAGGCTTATTAGTAGGTTCTTATCATTTCCTAACTTATCGAACTTCTATGGAACGTCAGGTAGACAACTTTCTTGCTAACATTGACCTTAGTCAGCAAGACTTATTACTACTTGTTGACATAGAAAAGGATGGAACACGCAGTTGGGGACGTGAGATTATTCAGAAGAATCTTGCTGAGTTCATCCGATTAATAAAAAAACGAACAGGACATTCCCCGATGATTTACACCAATGAAGCTTATTATCATCTGAACCTTTATCCAGAGTTTAACAGGTATCGATTATTCATTGCAAACTATAACCTTCCGCCTCAACTACCAGATACTAAGCATGATATATGGCAGTCGAGTAAGCGTGGGAGAGTGCGTGGAATATGGACATACGTAGACATAAACCAGCTACGTGAAGGTGTTTCTGTAGATGATTTCAAAATGCCTAAATAAGAGTTTGCACCGATTAAAACCCAAATCAATCATTAGATTATAATAAGTATATAGATCAAGACTCTAATGATTGATTAGGGTTAAATCAGCAATCTGTCGCAAACTTATTTATAATTCGTATTTTATCTGTAGCCTTATAGGTTGTTTTGCTCAGTGAACTAAAATCGATTACATTACGATAAATACTCGAGAAAGCGACAAGCTTATTCCCCTTTATAAAGAGAAGTGTACAGATACTATCAAATAAAGTGTTATCAAGGATGGCAGCTCTGTCCCCAGCATAGCCCATATCAATTCTTTCATCAGAGGCAGTACGTTTATCGTAAGGCTTAATAACAATCATCGTGTCCCAGTCTTTATCTTTATACAGCTCATGAACAGAGATACAAGATTCAGACTTTTGGATCGTTTCTAAGTTATCATTTAGATTTACTTCACGATAGGGTGCATTGACACACCAAATAATTGCACCTATAAGGATTATAGAAAAGATGATTAGTAGTATTGTCTTTTTCTTCATATTATTTTCGTTAACATCCTAAGTTATATCTGGTAATAGTAATATCTTGTGTCAAGAAGAAACTTGTATAGTTTGTATAGGAATCCTATAAAACTATACAAGTATAGAATTAAACAAAAGAATATTGATACTCGTTAAGCCAAACCTTCAATCTGACCACGAACAATATCAATCTTTTCTGCTTGAGGAATCTTAGGTAAGCCAGGCATACGCATTATCTCACCAGCAATAGCAACAATCATCTCAGCACCTCCATTGATAACAAAGTCACGAATGGTAATGTCGAAATTCTTAGCTACACCCACCTGCTTAGGGTCTTCACTGAATGAGAATTGTGTCTTAGCAATGCAGACAGGGAACTTATCCATCTCCCAAGCATGAATACGTTTCAGTTTATTTACAGCTGTTTTACTGAGTATAACTGAACGTGCACCATAGATATTCTTGGCTACCTTATTAACTTTCTCTTCAATACTATCCTCATCGGCATAAGTCATGTTGATTTCATTAGCGCCCTGCTTATCAATCGTTTCAACAACAAGTCGAGCCAATTCCTCAGCACCCTCGCCGCCCTTCAAGAACACATTGTTTTCAGCAAAGCCTACACCCAACATCTTACAGTGTTCTGCGAGAAGAGCAATTTCCTCCTCAGTATCATCGCCATATCGGTTTAGTGTGACAATCACTGGCTGTCCAAAGCGTTGCATATTCTCAACATGACGATTGAGATTAGCAAAGCCATCCACAAGTGCCTGACGTTCCTGTTCATGCGATGCACCATCAACAAGTCCACCGTGCATCTTCAAACCACGTAAAGTTGAAACAAGAACAGTAACACGAGGATGAATTCCAGCCTTACGACACTTAATATCTAAGAATTTCTCTGCACCAAGGTCTGCACCGAATCCAGCCTCAGTAATAGCATAATCACTCAGTGACATAGCCATCTTGGTTGCGACTAAACTGTTACAGCCATGGGCGATATTCGCAAATGGTCCACCATGAACAAAGGCTGCTGTCCCCTCCAGTGTCTGAACAAGGTTAGGTTTGATAGCATCCATCAACAGAACTGTTATTGCACCAGCCACGCCAAGATCGCGTACTCTAAATGGTTTGTCGTCAAAGGTGATACCCAAAACCATATTCTCAATACGACGACGGAGGTCTTGCTCACTGTCGGCAAGACACAATGCTGCCATAATCTCACTTGCAGGCGTAATATCAAAACCTGACTGTGTTGGTAAGCCATCAGTAGAAGCACCCAGACCAGTAACAATGTTGCGAAGGCTACGATCATTTACGTCCAAGACGCGCTTCCAGAGAATTTGTTTTAAAGTAAAGCCCTCACTACGATGCTGATAAATATAATTATCAAGCAAGGCTGCAATCATATTGTGTGCACTCGTGATAGCATGGAAATCACCTGTAAAATGGAGATTAATCTTCTCCATAGGTACTACTTGGGCATATCCACCACCAGCAGCACCGCCCTTCATGCCAAAGCAAGGGCCAAGACTTGGCTCGCGTAAAGCGAGAACCGAACGCTTACCAATGCGATTAAGTGCCATTGATAAACCAATACTAACTGTAGTTTTACCAATACCAGCACGGGTAGGGGAGATTGAACTAACAAGAACAAGACGGTTGCAAGCTACTCGATCTTCATCAATCAATGAGAGAGGCACTTTTGCCATATACTTACCATAATGCTCCAAAGCATCAGCTGGAATACCGACCGTAGCTGCTACTTCCTCTATTGGCTTCATATTACATGAGCGTGCAATTTCGATGTCAGATTTCATAGTTATATTCTTTTTATAAAGTTATAATCGCAAAGATAGAAATAAAATTTGAATATTACCATTTCTTGCGAAAAAAAAGTTTTTGCTTTTAAGTATATGACCCCAACCTTTTGTTGTTTCAAGATGCTTATCTTGTTTTTCGATCTTTCTATTGTGCCACTTGATTATAGTCTATCCATAGAATACAATCGCATAAACATCTGCCTACATGCCAAATCCTATCTATTGCATAATGCCTGAATTAACACATCTATGCACCTTTTTATCAACTTAAGGATGTTCCGCACATGTGGTGCGAGTGCTGAACACATATGGTGCGAATGCTAAACACCAATAGTGCGGATGCTAAACAATAATTATCTTGAGAACTTTATTCCTTATTAGATACCACTAAGATGGAATCAAGTCATTGATAGAAGAATATTGTATACACTAAAGTATTTCAAATATTCAACGAGGGGTAACATCGTCTATGGATATATTCTTTGAATAAAACAGACTAAAAGAAAGAGCTTGCACTCCAAATCAAAACTGCATAACGAAGCACTTTACCTATTGTAATACTTAATACAGACAAAACAATATTAGCACGTGTCAGACCTAAAACGATGGTGATAGCACTACCTAAAATAGGTAGAAAGGCAAAGAATCCCATCCATGCACCATGTCCACCCATAAAGCGATAAGCTCTATCCAATGATTCTTTTTTCACTCGAAAATACCGTTCAAGCCACTCCAGTTTACCTAACCTGCCAAGACCATAATTCAGCATTCCTCCCAAAACGTTACCTATACTACCATAAACAAGTAAAAGAACAGGATCTACGCCAGCTGCAAGTAACCCAAGCATTACTGCTTCGCTACTAAATGGTAAGAAACTTCCTGCAAGGAATGCCGATAAGAACATTCCCCAATAACCATAATCTACAAGTAATTGTGTAAGAGATTCCATAAGTTGAATAGGGTGATGATAATAGCTGAATAAGAAAGAATGATAAACATCCAGTTGGTTATCCTTGTGCGTGTTAGTGCAAAGAAATGTGCAATGAGTGGAGCTGTAGTAACAATCATTACACTCAGCAATGCTTCATAATGCTGAGGTTGCAAAAAGAAAAAGACTATTGCTAAAAGATCTATTGTTACGAAAATCTGATAGAACAAACGGGTCCTAATGTTATCATTACGCTTTTGATTCATAAAATGAACAATACCAATCACAGCACATACTAACACAAATGATAAAGTCAATACTTGACTAAAGTTCAGAAACTTTAAGTTGAATGGTTCACCAAATATAGCAATCTTAGCGAAATGATTGATGAGTATTGTAATGTCTCCTTTGACCACCAAGTATCCTGCATAGAACCAATAAGGCAGGATTATACCGAGAAGGGATGCAACAAAATTGCGTGGACTCATCGAGAGAATATTGGTACGCATAATAACCCAGAGTACTGGTAGGAAGAAAAGTGTTTGTACCCAAACAATACTTGCCATACCTATACAGAAGAATGCATAGAACGTCCAACCGGGTGCATGTGTGTTTTGATAGCAACGAAAAGCAAATGTATAGAACCCTACAAAGCCTAACATGATGATGGCTGATTGAATAGATGGGAACATAAAGACAGCCATAGTCGCAAAGACGATGAACGAACATGACACCATTCTACTATAGATACGAATAAGCGCATTGCCATTATTCAGCTCCATCATAAGATAAGTAGACAGCAAAAGGCATATACCTGGCACTATTACAGAAGGGTTATATATACCCGCAATAACCCATACAAGAGCAGCCGCTGAAACAACGTATGCTTGTGTCCAGCGGCTTTCTGCTATTCGATTTTGAATGCGTTTTTGTTGCATAATAGATGATATGTGGATATAGCCATGAGAAGTTGCTAAGTAATAAACAACTTAAGAGCTATCTCCTTACTTTCAAAGAGCTAAGACTATAGGTCTTGTCCTATATCTCTTCTAAAATATTTATCCGTAAATTCAATCTTCTGAGCTTTCGCAAAACTCTTCTTTAGTGCTTCTTCTTTATTCTCACCATAAGAAGACACTGCGATTACACGACCACCAGCAGTAACGACCTTACCTTCCTTCACAGCTGTACCGCTATGGAAAACTACAGAATCTTCAACCTTATCAAGTCCTGTGATTGGATAACCTTTTACATACTCTTCAGGATAACCACCACTAACGAGCATTACGCAGACTGCAGAACGTGGGTCAAATTCAACCTCTCGCTGGTCGAGATTTCCCTCTGCAACTCCTTCAAAGAGATCAACAATGTCACTCTTTAGACGTAACATGACACTCTCAGTCTCTGGGTCACCCATACGACAGTTGTACTCGATAACCATTGGTTCACCTTCTACATTAATCAAGCCAAAAAAGATAAAACCTTTATAATCAATACCCTCTGCCTTTAAGCCATCTACAGTAGGACGGATAATGCGTTCTTCTACCTTTCCCATCCACTCCTTGGTAGCAAATGGAACAGGAGTAACACTACCCATACCGCCTGTATTCAAGCCTGTATCATGCTCACCAATACGCTTATAATCCTTTGCTTCTGGTAATATCTGGTAGTGAGTACCATCGGTAAGAATAAATACAGAGCACTCAATACCAGAAAGGAACTCCTCAATGACCACCTTTGCAGAAGCATTACCGAACATACCACCAAGCATTTCGCGTAGTTCCTTCTTAGCTTCTTCAAGCGTTGGAAGAATGAGAACACCCTTACCAGCAGCCAAGCCATCAGCTTTCAACACATAAGGAGCCTTAAGCGTCTCCAAGAAACGCATGCCTTCCTCTATCGTTGTACCATCGAATGTTTCGTAAGCAGCTGTCGGAATATTATGACGCTTCATGAAAGCTTTGGCAAAGTCCTTAGACCCTTCGAGTACAGCACCAGCTTTTGAAGGACCAATAACAGGAATATTAGCTGTGCGGCTATCTTCCTTAAAACAGTCATAAACACCATTTACCAATGGGTCTTCAGGGCCAACAACAACCATATCAACCTTCTCCTCGACAACGAAATCTTTCAGTTTGTCGAAGTCATTTACTCCGATTGCAACGTTCTCACCAACTGCTCCCGTACCAGCATTACCTGGTGCGATGAAGAGTTTACTACACTTTGCACTCTGTGCAATCTTCCATGCCAAGGCGTGTTCACGACCGCCGCTACCTAAAAGTAATATTCTCATAAAGCTTTGCCCGCCCCCTCCGATGAAGGAAGGGGAGTGCAGTCTTGCTGCACATGGGTATTTTTTAATTGTTAGATATGATTATAAGCAATGCTCAAGCGTATTATTAACTTATCAGATACGCTATTTTATTGGCTTCAGATAATCCTCAAAGTACTGTGTAATACGCTCATGTAAGTGTACACTTTGATGTCCACGCATGTTATGAGGTTCGCCAGGATAAACAAAGAAGTCAGGTTGCGTACCAGCAGCAATACAAGCCTTTAAGAAGGAATAAGAATGCTGAGGAACTACAACTGGGTCATTCAAGCCTGTAATAATCTGAAGTTTACCTTTAAGATCCTTTGCCTTTGTAAGCAGTGATGTCTGTGCATATCCTTCTGGATTAGTTTGTGGAGTATCCATATATCGCTCACCATACATCGCCTCATACCACTTCCAGTCGATAACAGGACCGCCAGCAACACCTACTTTGAACACGTCAGGATAGTTGGTAATCAATGAAGTAGTCATGAAACCACCAAACGACCATCCATGAACACCTATACGATTCTGATCAACATATGGGAGAGACTTTAAATACTTAACACCTTCCATCTGGTCTTTCATCTCTTCTTGACCAAGATGACGGAATGTTGCTTGCTCAAACTCCTTACCACGATTATCGCTACCACGGTTATCAAGGATGAAAAGTAAATAACCTTTCTGCGCCATGTAGGTTTCCCAACCACGCGAACCCCAGTTCCATGAAGCCTCAACATTATGCGCATGAGGACCACCGTAAACGTAGATAACAGTAGGATACTTCTTATTTGGATTGAAGTTAACAGGCTTTACCATACGCCAGTATAAGTCTGTCTTACCATCTGCAGCCTTTATTGAACCGTTTGTATATTCTGGTACCGTATATCCTTCCCAAGGATTAGCAGCTGCAAAGTAATCATGACGCTGTGGCTTACCATTCAAACTGATAATTTCATACTTACGAGGCACAGATGGTTCACTGTAATTATCCATGACAGCATTACCGTCTTCACTCAGTTTTGGATAATGATAACCACGACCATTATCAAGTAGTGTGCGCTTTCCAGATGCTATATTCACAAGCCAAGCATTGCGTTGAATAGGATTACATTCGTTAGAAACATAAACAATACTCTTCTGTTTGCTATTGAAGCCGAGTACTTCCAGTACAACCCACTTACCACTTGTGATCTGCTTAAGCTGTCGACCATCCTTATTAAAGAGGTAAATATGATTATAACCATCCTTCTGACTCTGCAAGATAAACTCATTGTCGTTCCATGGTAAGAACTGAATTGGATGACATGGCTCAACATATTTTGCGTCCGTCTCACGATAAAGTTCTTTCAGCTTAGCACCTGTAGCAGCATCATAAGATACTAAACGGCAATCATTCTGATCACGATTAAGTTCAAACATATAAACCGTCTTCTCATCAGGACTCCATGTGATGTTCGTAAAATAACGGTCGGTTGGGTCACCAGCTTGAAGATATACAGTCTTGCCAGTTGTAAGGTCATACACACCTACAGTTACCTTATGAGAAGTTTCACCCACCATAGGATACTTAATAAGGTCAACCTTAGCTGCACGTGACTCACCCTTAGCAGGTTTCCAGTCCAATTCTGGAACATCAATGAGAGGATAATCAGCAACCATACTCTGGTCCATGCGATAGAAAGCTAAACGATTTCCCTTTGGACTCCAGTAGAGGCCACCATTAATTCCAAACTCATCACGATGTACACTTTGGCCATATACGATATCTCTTGAACCATCTGTTGTTAACTGATGCTCTGTACCTTTCGCATCTGTAACATATAACTGATGGTCCTTTACCAGTGCCGTTGCACCAGATACCTTATTCCAATCACGTGCCTGAAGACCAGCTGGTCGATTCAAACGCTGCTCAAGTTTGTGTGTTTTGAAGTCTACATATAAGTCCTCATTACCATTCTGAACCTTCACAATAGAACGATCAGCATAAGGAAATTCAGCACCATAGAGATGACGCACAACCTCATCTGAAGCTGATAAACCTGCCCATTTATTGATGTTATCTAATGAGAAGAGCGGTGTCTCCTTACCAGTCACTAAGTCAACCAACGAACAATTGTTAAGGTCTTGGCGTACTAACTTTCCTCCCCACCACGTAAGATAACGTGCCTCAGGGCGCATGTTGTAGAAGTTTTTACCGCCAAAGTTCAAATCCTCAAGGGTGAACTGCTTTTGTGCCATACTTTCAGTAGGACTTAAAAGTCCTGTGAAAGCACAAAGCCCCACAAGACTAATAAATGATTTAATCTTCATGATTATACGTGTTTTTACCACGGAATCCTCCGCGCTTGTTAGATTTATCAAATCGTTTGCCGCCAAACTTACGGTCATCATCACGACTGAACGAACGTTTCCGATCGTCATCACGTCGGAATGAACGCTTACGGTCGTCGTCTCCTCTTCTGAAAGAACGTTTGCGGTCTTCCACATCACGATCGAAACGAGAGCGACGCTCACGGTCTTCACGGAACTTACCACCACCGAATTTATTACGTTCTAAGCTATGGAAGGTGAATGAACGAATATCAGCCTCAGCATTTTCCTCATTTTCATCAAGACGTTTCTTAAACTCACGTTCCTTCTTAAAGCGGTGCTTCTGTGCCATCTCACGCTTCTCATCTTCGGTCTTTACGACACCACCTTCATGTCGGAAGTCACTCATCTTACCATCAAACATCTGATAACGACGGAATTCACACTCTAAAGAGCCATTGTAAACAGGAATCTTAATACTTGGTTTCAATCCAATCTGACGAAAACATTCCTCACGATAAGATAGAATCCAAGCCTCATTACCCATGAACTGATGCTTCAAACGTTCACCAATCATCTTATAGGTACCAAGCAAGTTTGGTGTAGAAATACGCTCACCATATGGAGGATTCATCACAATCACGCTCTTCTCCTTTGGCTGAGTGAAGTCTTTAAAGTCCTGCTGTCCGATGGTTACATATCTTGACAAACCAGCTGCAGCAACATTCATACGAGCCGTATTGACAGCCTTCATCTCTGTGTCATAGCCATAGATATGATGTGTAAACTCACGTTCTTGTGAATCATCATTATATATCGTGTCAAACAATTCTTGGTCAAAGTCAGGCCACTTCTCAAAAGCAAATTCCTTACGGAACACACCCGGAGAAATATTAAGAGCAATAAGAGCAGCCTCAATAGGCAAGGTACCAGAACCACACATTGGGTCAATAAAGTCTGTTTCACCTTTCCAACCTGTCATAAGAATCATACCAGCAGCCAAAACTTCATTCAATGGTGCCTCAACACTCTCTTGACGATAGCCACGGCGATGCAGAGACTCACCACTTGAGTCCAATGACAGTGTAGCATTATCCTCTGCCACGTGGATGTTCAAACGAATATCAGGATTGCTGACAGAGATATTTGGACGAGTACCAGTACGCTCACGGAACTGGTCTACAATAGCATCTTTAACTTTGTATGTAACGAAGCGTGAGTTAGTAAACTCTTCAGAATAAACGACAGAGTCTACAGAGAAAGTCTTTCCAGGGAGGATATACTTACTCCAATCAATCTTCATTACTTCCTCATACATATCTTCAGCACTCTTCGCCTTGAAATGTGCGATAGGTTTAAGGATACGAATAGCTGTGTGTAACTGGAAATTTGCACGATACATCATTTCCTTGTCACCTGTAAATGACACCATTCGGCGTCCTATTTGTACGTTATTGGCACCTAACTGTGTCAGCTCTTTTGCTAATACTTGCTCCAAACCCATGAAGGTTTTGGCGATGAGTTCAAATTCTTGCATTTATGTAATAAATATTTTTATTTACGATATTAAATGAATAGTTGGCAGGAATATTAAATCCCGCCGCCATATTCAAAGTCGATATCCAAGATATCTGTTTTGTTCTGTTTATACTTCTTTGTTCGTGGACGCATATCTCGCGTAACCCACACATTGGCTCCAATGATACAGCCTTTCCCAATAGTGATACGGCCAAGGATAGTTGCATTGGCATAGACAACAACATCATCTTTTAGAATCGGGTGACGAGCAATTCCCTTAATAGGCTTACCATCTTTGTCAAGTGGGAAGCTTTTAGCCCCTAAAGTCACACCTTGATAGAGTTTTACATGATTACCTATAATACAGGTTGCACCAATCACCACACCAGTACCATGATCAATGGTAAAATGTGTACCAATGGTCGCAGCAGGATGAATATCAATACCTGTCTCTGAGTGCGCCATTTCAGTAATCATGCGTGGAATAAGAGGCACATTCTCTAATACTAATTCATGTGCCAAACGATAATTTATAACAGCCTTAATAGCTGGATAACATGAAATTACTTCTCCCACATTGGCTGCTGCTGGATCACCATCAAAAGCCGCTTGTATGTCTGTAGAGAGAATCTTACGTAATGCAGGAAACTTTGTAATGACTCGCCCTGCTATCTTATCAGCCTCATCTTGCATACAACGACGCGTATCAGCAGCATTTGGACAATGACAATCTTCATTAAAACATAAACCTGCCATAACCTGCCGACATAGCAATTTATGCAGTTGTTCTACATTTACACCGATTTGATATTTAATCGTTTCAAAATTAACTGACGAGCGACCATAAAAACCTGGAAAGAGAATAGAACGAGAAAGTTCGATAATCTCCTCCAATTCTTTAGCTGATGGCAAGGGGTCTCCATCACGGTGCTCATGGCAAATACCCTGCAACGCTTCTGGTTCAGAAAGTTCTTCAACGGTCTGTATAAGTTGCTGAGTGATGTCTTGTTTACTCATTGATACTGTATCGAGATGTAATTACGTTGCAAAGATAATGATTATTATCGGATTTTTATGAGTTTGTTCAAGAAAAATATACTAATTTTGCAGTGCTTTTTAAGCATCATTACAGGATAATTTAGATTCAAAAAGAATCTTATTCAATATGTTTCAAATATTTAGAAGATGAAATCAACTATATTTCCACGTATCATTAACATCTTATTTCTATCTGCCATTTGTATAATTTCCTCTGCAGCAACCACTTCTCATAAGTCTTCAAAAAACACTAAACGTCAGTATGATGGCATTGACGTATCACATCATCAGGGGAAAATCGACTGGAAAGAAGTGGCAAAAGACAAAGAAATTAAATTTGTATACATCAAAGCAACACAAGGAACAAGCATAAAGGACAAAAAATACGAACAGAACATCAAGGAGGCACGCCGTCAAGGTTTACGTTGCGGTTCTTACCACTATCTTTCATGCTTAACCTCCGTTAGGTCTCAGTTTCGTAATTTCCAGAAAGCTATGCGAGGACATAAACAGGATTTAATTCCAATGATTGACATAGAACATGATGGTGTAAGACGTTGGAGCAAGAAACAAGTACAAGACAGCGTTGCCTTATTTGCAAAATTAATAGAGAGGAAGTATGGTAAGAAACCACTTATTTATTCTCATGTAAGTTTCTATAATTCTCATCTTAGCCCTCGATTCAATAAGTACTTCCTTTTCTTAAGTAGATATAGTTCTGTGCGTCCATCCATCAAGGGAGTAGGCCGACATAACATCTGGCAGTTCTCTGATCACGGTAAAGTACGTGGTATTCGTGGCTACGTAGACCTCGACCGCTTTATGTCAGGAACATCACTTGCAGCTATCCGCCTATAGTAATTTACAATTATTTGGGATTGTTGCAAATTAAATATAAACAGAGAAAAGTATGTTTCAAGCGAATAATTTATTCGTAATTTTGTAGCTCATAAAAACTTAGATGACTTAAAACTTTCTTTTAAAGAAGAAAGAATGAGAGTACATTATAGCTTCTAAAAGAAGAAAATATCAATCGATTTATGAGCTATGAGTCCTCGTAACTGATGATCAGAAACATATTAATAAAGAATTTAATAAGTATGCGTAAAATAACTATAAACAAAACAATTATATCATTTCGTTCTGCACTACTTGCTCTCTTATTCGTAACAACGAATAGTATTCAGGCACAAGAGTATCGTGAAGAACCACCACTAACATTTCGTCCACTACTTCAAGAGCTTGGCACAGAACTTATACAAGGTAAGAAGGGTAGTATCGTTGCCATTGATCCAGCCACGGGTGAGGTGCTCTGTATGGTAACAAATTCACCTACGGGTCCTAATGATGCCCTTGCCATTGCAACTGCTTATCCTCCTGGCTCAGCCATTAAGCCAGCACAAGCATTAGTCTTCCTCTCAGAAGGAATCGTCAAACCAGACACCAAGATTGCCTGTCATGATGGGTTTCGTGATGGAAACATAAAGGTTAAATGCCATCCGCATTATTCTCCAGAAGCACTTGCAGGTGCTTTGGCTGTATCTTGTAACACTTGGTTCTTGAAATCCTACCTATCAATGTTGAACAATACACAGAAGTATGGTTCTAAGGAAAAGGCTGTTACAACTTGGTGGGAATATATTATTAGTATGGGACTTGGTGGTCCGTTAGGTATTGACATGGCTGGTGAAAAGGGTGGATTAGTTGCCAATGTGAACTATCTCTCACGCCGTTATAAGAATAATTGGGAGCCAAAAACAATTATGTGGGCAGGAATGGGACAAGGAGACATCACAGCCACTCCTTTACAGCTCTGTAATTTAGCCGTAACAATTGCAAATCGTGGCTACTTCTTTACACCACATATTCATAAAAGCGTTGACTGGGCACCCCTCCCTTCACGCTTCCTCACGCCACGTCAGACAAAGGTTCCTTCTTACATTTATGCGGATGTCATTAAAGGTATGCGCTTAGCAGTAACAAAGGGTACGGCGACCGTACTCAACGGAACAACCTATCCAGTTTGCGGCAAGACCGGAACAGCCGAAAACGCTGGTAAGGACCATTCTATTTTCATAGGCTTCGCACCAATGAATGAACCAAAGATTGCAATCTCAGTTTATATTGAACATGGTGGATTTGGTGCCGATGTAGCTGCCCCTATAGCAGGATTGATAATGGAGAAGTATCTTAAAGGTAAACTGAGTCCAAAATCACAAGCTATGGCGAAACGCATTGAGCGCATAAACACTATGGATAAGTAAAACCATTTTGTAATAAAAAATCATATCCTTAAAAATCAATAGATGCTTAATAGCACTTCAATTAAGCATCTATTGGCTTCTAAAAGGTGCCCTTTTGAAGTCTTACTAACGCCCTTTTAAAGTCCAACTAAGCACCTTTTAATTTATGGCTGTGCAACAATTTGATAACTAAACAGTTACAACACCCGCCAAAAACTCTATTTTCAGACTTACAAATAGCTTTTTATAACATTAAACTTGTAAATATATTTCATGCCAACACATATTTTTCTTTAGCAATATTTGATAATAACATTAATAAAAAAAGCCCCCATTCTCACCTTTAAAATAGGGTAGAGAATGGGGGCAAAGTTTATTAGATTATTTTATATTCTCACTACTTCCTTAACGCCATTCACTGTTCTAAGTTTCTTGATGAGCATATTCAACTTGGAATTATCATCAAGGAGAACAACGAGGTTACCAGAGAAAAGACCGTCATGTGAATCGATATTGATAGAGCGCATTACAATCTTTTCATCTTTAGAGATGATATTTGAAATATTACTTACTATTCCAATGTCGTCATTACCAATGACACGAAGCGTGATTGCATACTGAGATGAACCCTTACCACTCCAACGTGCCTTAACAATTCGATAGCCAAAACGCTTGCGCATCTCGGGTGCATTAGGGCAATCTTCGCGGTGAATCTTTATTCCTCCACTAACCGTTACAAAGCCAAAGACTGGGTCGCCATAGATAGGATGGCAACACTTAGCAAGTGAGAAGTCCAAACCTTTAAGGTTTTGATCGATAACAAGGACATCATCATTCTTCTTCAGATATTCTGTCGTTGGGTTCTCAAACTCAAAGTTCTCTGCACTCTCAGTCTCTTTTGTCTGATTGAGGTTATGTGCATGATTGTATACTTTCTGATATTCCTCGATGACATAGTTCGGATCAAGCTTCTCATCGGCAATCTGCTTATAGAATTCAGAAACCTCCTTGAAGCCTAACTTACGAATGAGTTGACCCATCGTAGAGTCTTCTATCTCAATCTTCTTATTCTTAAACCTACGTTCGAGCAATTCCTTCGCATATAGACCATCTTTCACTTGCGTCTCTTTTAGCGCAAGACGTATCTTTGCCTTTGCTCGAGATGACTTGCAAATGTTCAGCCAATCACGATTAGGTTTCTGCGTCGTGGAGGTTAGAATCTCTACAGAATCACCACTATGTAACTCGGTACGGAAAGATACATTCTTGCCATTTATCTTTCCTCCAACACATTGATTTCCTATCTTAGAGTGGATGTGATAAGCAAAATCGAGTACTGTCACACCTTTTTGAAACTTTAGAAGGTCGCCCTTTGGCGTAAAGACATAAATCTCCTTTTCGTAAAGGTCAGACCTAAACTCGTCCATCACCTCAAGGTTGTTACCAGCCTCAAGGGCAGAACGAATAGAAGCTAACCAGTTATCCATTCCGCCTTCTGCCTTCACTCCTTTATATCTCCAGTGTGCAGCAAGTCCATGTTCGGCTATCTCATCCATACGTTCTGTACGAATCTGCACTTCTACCCACTTTTTATCAGGTCCAAGCACAGTGATATGCAAACATTCATAACCATTAGACTTTGGTACAGAAAGCCAATCACGGAGTCGCTTTGGGTTTGGCTGATACATATCCGTCACTATCGAATATGCCTGCCAACACTGCATTTTCTCCTTGTCTTCTGGTGAATCAAGAATGATACGAATGGCAAAGAGGTCATAAATTCCTTCAAAGCCACACTTCTGCTTCTTCATCTTTTGCCAGATAGAATGGATTGACTTCGTGCGACCTTTAATATGAAACTTAAGTCCCGCTGCTTTAAGTTGCTCACTAACTGGAGTAATAAAGCTACTGATATAAGCATCACGCACCTTCTTGGTTGCATTCAACTTATCTTTTATATGATAGTAAGCATCATGCTCAAGATACTTTAAAGAAAGGTCTTCCAACTCACTCTTTAGCTGGTATAAACCTAACTTATGTGCCAAAGGAGCGTAAAGATAACTTGCCTCTTCAGACACTTTTCGTTGCGCTTCCTTATTCTCAACGTCACGAATCTGACGCATAAGGTTAACACGATCAGCTATCATGATCAAGATAACACGCATATCTTCTGCGAAAGACAGCAGAAGATTTCGAAAGTTTTCGCTCTCGATAACCGGTGTTTTCTTATAAAGTGTCTGAACACGTATAAGCCCATGGATAATCTTTGAAACACCGTCACCATACAACTTACTGATTTTATCAAGTGAAAGGATTTCTTCCTGAACACTTTGATACAAAAGGATTGCGATAACAGAGTCACGATTCAAACCAATATCCTTAACCGCAATGGCTGCAGTCTGTAATGAACACAGAATAGGGTTCAATCCAAAGACATTGCGTTGTATACTATTTTCTGATATTACCTTATTTAAATGTTCACGCAATTTAGGAAGGTCATTCTCATAAAACGTTTCCCCGAGTGTCTTCTTCAAACTTTCGAGTATCTGTTCAGACAAGTCTCTTTCTTTATCCGTATAAATGAATTTCTCTTCCATAGGCATAATATATTCTATTTTCCAAAGGCAAAGATACAAAGAATTTCGATATAATTAGAAACAAATGTGTCAAATAGTTCTTTTCTTTCGGTTTAATTCGTTATTTTTGCAGTTAAA
>CAUTPS010000012.1:0-48369 GCA_963540415.1 uncultured Prevotella sp. | reverse complement strand
ACATCTCAATATATAAAATTTTCGCACAAGAAAAAATGCTGCGGAATTAAGGAAACCATCTAATTGAGGGTAATTATACCGGTGTTGGGTGATGGTTGTTGGGTGTTGAGTCTTTATAAAACAATCTTGTTGGATGAAAGCATACCATGTATGTGGATTAATCTCATTCTATTAACAATCTACACATTTAATGGAAGAACCAAAAGAAAAGCAGGGAAGCGGTAGAATACTTGTTGTATTCCGTCTTCCCTGCTTATAGTTTATGATATACTTCAGGCAGCTTCTGTATTTAGAAGGGTATCTTATATAAGTATAGAATGTGAACTTTACCTAACTTTACCTTATCATATAATGTCCTTTTAGCACCTGAGAATAAGTATATCGAGTCTTTGAGCATTAATACTTGAACACTGCGGTGAGTGTTATCTTGCGTCCATCAGCATGTGCATACTCTGCATTACGTGCCATCATCATAGATGCTGGTGTGTAATAAGTGTAGTTCAATAAGTTGGATACAGCCAAACTTAAGTCGCAAACCTTCATCTTTACGCCTGCAGTAAGGTTTAGTAAGTTGATACGATTTACGATACCTTCACCCTCGTTATATACTCCTGATGCATTAGGGGTAAATCTGTCACGCTTACCAGTGTGCATGTACTGTAACTGAATATAGGTGTTCTTGACGGGAGTATAGTTGACATACATTGCCAACTTAGCGGCAGGAATGGAGATATTCGACATATATGTGTCCCAATCACCAGTAGCTGATTTGATTTTACCTTCGAACCATGAGAAGTTAGCACCAGCCTTTAAGTTACGGAGAAGTTGTGCATCTGCACTCAATTCAACGCCATACACCTTCTGTGGAGTACGGTTTACTACCCAGAAACCATTCTCTATCTTGAGGTCACTTCCAAGCTTAGAATAGGTGTAGAAAACAGATCCATTCAACTGCAACCAATGGTTAATATCAGAGTAAACACCCACCTCGTAGTTGTTTGTCTTTACTGGTTCTGTTGATATCTTAGAGAGTACATCGGCCTTAGCAGCACGTAATGTACGACCTAAATCAAAGATAGAGAAACCTTGAGAGTAGGCTACGAAGGGTTGAAAAGCGGGATATTTGTTATAAGAAACACCCACATTAAAAGACATATTGTTATACTTTAGCTTTCCACCCTTGACCTGAACCTGTGGGTCGGAGAGCTTATTGCGTAATACATCATAGTCTGGTACATTCACATTAATGAAGTCGTAACGTCCTCCAAGTTTGACGTTAAGGTGCTGCCAAAGCGTAGTCTTCATTTGAACAAAAGGCGCATGATTGTTACTTGTCAGCCATGGCATCCAATATCTACCATCTACTAACGGTTGAGATGTCTTGTTGTAAAGATAATCATAACCATAAGCTAAATGTGCAAACGCATTCTCTGAGAATATAAGTCGAGTATTAAACTGGGCGCGGAAACCAAACTTACGGTCTTTAACAGCCGACTGTCCGCTTGTTTCTTCCCATCTTGGCTGTGCAGGGTTAGCCTTACGGAAGTCAAAAATAGTATATATTCCCGAGCCATAAACAGATGCTTCTAAGTCGGTATGTTTGAATATATCCTTTGATGTAAACTTGAGGTAAGCATTGTGATTGTATCTTGTTCCCTCGTCAACTGCCTGTGGATCCTTGTTACCAATTATACCAATAGAAGGACTTTGGAGGTACTTTCCGCCGAAAGGAATCAATTTCGTGTCTTGCAAACTACGATAGAAATTATACATCAATTCGATTCTGTTCTTTGGGGATAGGGAATAACCGAGATTAACAAGTACGTTTGTTGTATAGGTATCACCGAGTCCATAGCGTGGAGAGATAAACTTTCCATCACCATCAATAGCACTACCTGTACGTCCAAAAGCCCCATTTACGAGATAATCAAACTGTCCCACACGACCATAAACTTGCTGGTTGATGCGATAACCTTGCCCTTTTCCGTGACGGAAGAAGTTATAAGTTGAGCCCGAGAGAGTCGTCTCCCCAGCAATAGCCTTGTTGGTGGTATTCTTCTTAGTTATGATGTTTATCAATCCTCCGATAGCACCATTACCATAGAGAGCAGTAGAACCTTTTACTACTTCTATATGGTCGATAGCAGCGATGTCAATGGTTCGGATATCACGGTCTGTTGAGCGCAAAGGAGTTGATTGGGGTATACCATCAATCAAGATAAGTGCACTTCTTCCACGAAGTGATTGCGCGCGCGAGCTTGTGGTATTACTTGATAGAGCCATACCAGGCGTGAGCATGCCCAAGAGATGGGTGATGTCGGGAGCCGACTTACTCATTTCTGCTATTTGCTTTTGGTCAATAATCGTAACAGTAGCAGCTGCATTCTGCTTTATTTCAGGCATACGTGTAGTACTGATTGTTACTTCTTCGAGATGTTGTGTGGAATCTTTAAACTCTTCTGATTGCGCATTACAAGGTGTTGTTGCCATTGCAAGCATTGCGAGAGATAGATAAATTGTTTCTTTCTTCATAAATACAATCCTGTGAATGTTAATTAACCTTTGCAAAAGTATTGATATTCTATAAGTTATACAATACCTAAAATTAGGTATATGTAGTTCTATACGCTTTATTTTTAAACGTGTTTTTCTATGTGGCAATATATCTTTAATATTGTGATAAGCATTTGATTCGTTTTTTTTTCTTACTTTTGCATTATCTTTTTGAATATTATCGGCTTGTGATGTTATCTATAGATGATAGGGTGGGTGACGTTGGAAGTTAATCAAAGTAGGGTTGTTTCCTACTCTGATAAGTATTTATGAGAATTATAAAAGTCATTATATATGAATAAAAAAACGGTTTATCTGTCTGGATTAACAGCATTATTAGCGTTGACGGGATGTGCTTCTCATTACGAGTTGGCAGGCATTCAGCGTACACGTGTGCTGGTTGATAATCGATATGATGCTACTCCTGATGCAGGGGCAGTAAAGTTTATGGAACCTTATAAGCACAAGGTTGACTCGGTGATGGGACCTCTTGTAGGCGAGGTTGACCACGACATGGTGGCACATCGACCAGAGAGCGACCTCTCTGACCTCTTAGCTGACATCATGGTGTGGGCAGCTCGTGATTATAATGAGAAGGT
Organism: uncultured Prevotella sp.; assembly: GCA_963540415.1. Lineage (GTDB taxonomy): Bacteria > Bacteroidota > Bacteroidia > Bacteroidales > Bacteroidaceae > Prevotella. The sequence continues at coordinate 45,217 of CAUTPS010000012.1, read as the reverse complement.
AGACTTTGGTGTTTATAATATGGGTGGCATTCGTGCGGCACTCTCTAAAGGTAAGATTACCTTTGGTGACGTGTTGGATATTGCACCTTTTGAGAATAAAATCTGCTTTGTGACACTTTCTGGTGAGAAAGTCTTAGAGTTGTTCTCACAGATGGCACATACGGGTGGCGAGGCTGTTAGTCATGGTGTAGAACTCGTTTTCACACACGATCATAAGCTAAAGTCAGCTCGTTTGAATGGTAAGGAGATTGACCCTAAGGCAAGCTATCGTATCGCTACGCTTGATTACTTAGCACAGGGTAATGACAAGATGGAGGCGTTTAAGTCGGCAACAAGTGTTGTTTCACCACAAGAAAGCAGTAACAACACACGTTTCATTATTATGAACTATTTCAAGGAGCAGACAACTCAAGGTAAGGTTGTTAATGCCCACACAGAAGGACGTATCCGCGTGGAATAAATATTTAAGGAGTTAGGAAAATGAAAAGAAATATATTATTGATAATGTTCTGTCTTATGGCTGTTGTTGTTTTTGGACAGGACAAGAAACTGACAATTCTCCATACAAACGATACACACAGTCAGATTTATCCGCTCAGTCCTAATCTTGCTGATACGATGAAGGCTGATCGTGGCGGTTTTGTGCGTCGTATTGCGATGCTTAAAGAGGAGCGTGCGAAGACCCCTGACTTGCTACTCTTTGATAGTGGCGACTTCTCACAAGGCTCACCTTATTACACAATGTTCAAGGGTGATGTTGAAGTGGGACTGATGAATCAGATGCACTATGACGCAGCTACGATTGGTAATCATGAATTTGACTTTGGATTGGATAATATGGTGCGCCTCTTTAAGAAGGCAAACTTCCCAATCGTTTGTGCAAACTATGATTTCAAGGGTACAGAGTTAGAGAAGTTGGTTAAGCCCTATATCATCTTGAAGCGTAACGGACTGAAGATTGGTGTCTTCGGACTTGCTCCAAAATTGGATGGTTTGGTAGTGAAAGCTAACTATGGTCCAATCGTTTATAACGATCCTGTCGCTTGCGCACAGAAGGTTATTAACGAATTGAAGGCTAAGAAGTGCGACCTTATTATCTGTATTTCTCACCTTGGTTGGAATATAGAAGGGGTCAGTGATGAGGAGGTTATCGCTGGGACTCGCGGCATAGACCTTGTACTCGGTGGTCACTCACATACTTACCTTAATAAATTGGAATATGTAAAAGACCTTGATGGCAAAATGATTGGTGTCGATCAGAATGGCAAGCATGCTATTTATGTGGGTAAGTTAGTGCTTGATATGAAGAAGAAAAAGTAAGTCTTTTAATCGATAAGACCTATATAAATAATGTGGGCTGTATCAGTATGATTGTCAATGACAATCTTATTGATACAGCCCATAGGCTTTTATGTCCTTTGATAGGTTGCTGGAGAATACGAATATACGCATTGTACAGCTGTTCTCATGCTTGTAATGCAACCTGCTTGAGGATGATAGAGGAGATTGAAAGCTGTTCTTTTCAAATTATTTTCATGAAAATAAATCTTTTTCTTCGTGAAAATAAATATTTCTTTTCATGAAAATAAATTCTTTTACTCGTGAAAATAATTCGGAACGACAGGCTTTTTGATGTATTATCAGGAATTCCAGTAGTTGTGAAATATGGCTTTTACAACTACTATTAGATGTCATTAAAGATGGCTGTGACGAACTTCATCTTATGTAAATCTGTCCAGACTTCTTATTATCCTTTGCCTTCTTCATCTCATCTTGATGCTTTTGGATGATGGGCTTCAGATACTTCTTTGATTTTGTTGTAATCAGAATAACACCGCCAGTACGTGGATAAAACAACTTGTTGAAGTCACCGTTTTTGATAACATTCACACTAATGATGTCTTTTTGGTCAAGGTTATCGATGTTCTGTACCTCAACTCCATCTACAAGAAACACTGGTATGTTCAGACTATCTTGCTTTTCTTTAGTCTGTGCACTGATGTTTATACTTGCAACGAGTGCACAAAGAAGGATAATAAACTTTCTCATAACTACTTTTGTTTACGATTAGTAATGCACCAAAGATACTGTTTTCTTTATATTTTGAAACTAAGTCCCCGTTTTTTTTAACATCTTTTATTATCTACCTGTTTGGCATAAAGAAAAGAAGAGGAGAGCCTCTGTAACAGAGAAATAGTACCTTGTCTTGAATAATAAAGACTCAGAGAATGGAAGAAATATGGCGATAGTTGATAAGGTTGATGTTGCCACTCGTGTTCTCAAAGTCGCCAGAGTAGACTATAGCCTTCTTACTTATGGGGGTCTTTATCCAGCCTTCAATTTGCGTGAGTGCCTTCTCGAAAGATGAACTATAAGTCATAGAAGACTTCACTTCAATGGCTGTTAGTTCCCCTTCCTGCTTGATTAAGAGGTCAACTTCATTCTGATTAGAGTCGCGATAGAAGAATACTCCACCCTCTAATCCCATGTTATAGCGATGCTTGATGGCCTCCATAACAATCATATTCTCAAAGATAGCACCACGCATCTTATCCCTGTCTAACTGTTGAGGACTCTCGATGTCGAGTAGATAACAAGCCAGTCCTGGGTCGTTGAAATAGAGTTTAGGGCTCTTCACCAGTCTTTTTGGAATGTTCTCATAGTAGGGTGGGAGGAGCGTTATGAGGTAAGAAGCCTGCAAGACAGAAAGCCAGTGGCTGATAGTCTTGGAACTTACGCCTACCTCTGCACCTAATTCAGAAGCGTTGAAGAGTGAGCCTATTCGTGCTGCACACAGTTTCAAGAACTTTGTGAAGCGTATTTGGTCTTTTATCTGTAGGAGATCCCTTACGTCTTTCTCCAAGTATGTCCTAACATAAGAGGGGTAAAAGAACTTAGCAATATTCTTCTTTGCACAGATAGAAGGGTAGAGCCCGTTGTAAAGGATTTGATTTAGATTGTCTAAATCAACCTTTCCTGTAACCTCCTGTATGGACATTGGCAACAGTTCGAACACCCCTGCACGACCAGCAAGAGATTCTGATAAGTTCTTCATTACCTCGAAATTCGAACTTCCTGACAATGCGAAATGTCTCTTGGGATTGTTATCTACAATGCCTTGTATGTAGTCTAATAGTTGAGGACACCTTTGTATCTCGTCAATAAACATTCCTTCATCTGTCTGATTAAGGAAGGCTATGGGATCATTCTTTGCGTAATCAAGAATGTTGAGATCCTTTAGACTGTATTTCTCGTAGAGTGGGAATAATTGAGTTAACAATGTACTCTTGCCTGATTGACGTGGTCCAGAGACAGCTATCACGGAGAAGTATTTTGATGCCTCAAGTATCGTTTCCTCTATTTTGCGATGTATATAATCGGTCATAAGTTTATGTAAATTTGAAGTTCAACTCCAAAATTACATAAAAAAAGGCATGTGTACAAGCGAAAAGTGTGTTTTTAATAAAAAATCTATGCAATTTTGAAGTTGAACTTCAAAATTGCATAGATTCTGTTTGCTTTCGATAAATCTTTCCTTGTTATAAATCTTTTATGCTATATCTATTTGCTTGATAAATAAAGGATCTACTCGAAGTAGAAAGTGAGGGCTATCATCTTAGCCCGTGTCTCGTTGACAGAGTTGGTGTACATGAGCATATTCTTGTCTTGGAGATTCTTTGCATGACTCTTGTCAAGACTGTTTGTAAGGCTGTACATGAACTTTAACTCTGGGCGTAGCTTAAAGTAGGGGAGATAGAAATCGCATCCGAGTCCTACTTCTACGAAGACATCGCTGCGTTTTAGTTTAATATAATCATTGTCTTTACCTGAAAGGTTGAGCATAGGGTTCAATCCTAACATCACGTATGGACGATGGTTATTAAAGCGTGGAGCAGCCGCGATGAGGTCGAAAGCGCAAGAAATGTATGCTGTTTTGAGTTCTTGTACCTGCTCGGTAGGCTCTCCTTGTGTGTTAAGGTCTGTGATATTACGGAAAGTCAGATGTCGAGTGCCAAAGTACATAGCTGGAGCCATACGCAACTGAAAGGTAGAGTTGAGGCGTAACTCACCCAATACACCCACTGTGAAGCCCGCATCCCAGCGGTCTTGGTCGGCTGAAATAATCTTCTGAACCACTCCATTGCCATCATCAAGGTCAATCATTTGTGGTCCAACATTGTTGAGTTCAAGGTCTTGCAGATGTGTACCAACGAGCACACCGAAATGAAAATCACGCAAATCCGTATAGGGACGGTTCTGCACTCTTCGTTCCTGTGCGTGGCTTGTCAGCACAGAAGCCAATAGGATGAGGGATACTAATATTCTTTTCATAATTAATCTTCAAACGTATTTCTCCTGATTTTATTGTCTATATTAATGAAGATGTCGTCTGAGTTTTGAGGCTTCTCATCCTTTTTAGGTAGGGAGTGGTTAGGAGGTTTTTCTTAAGAAGAGGTGGAAATGTCTTTTATAATTGTTCCAAAAGTTTATATAATAGTCAAATTATCAGTAAGTTAACATGTAGAATATTTTGTGTTTTTTATTTTTATGCCGTCTAAATATTTGTAATTTTTATCAATATGTTTAGGTATTCCAGAAATTATTTCTACCTTTGCATCATCAAATTTAGGTATTGAGCCTATTTGTAATACAAGAACATTATTAACATTATAAATTATTTATATTATGGCTTACGTAATTGGTAATGACTGTATCGCTTGTGGTACATGTATCGACGAATGTCCAGTAGAGGCTATCTCTGAGGGTGATATCTATAAAATTGATGCAGACGCTTGTACTGAGTGTGGTACTTGTGCATCAGTTTGTCCAAGTGAGGCTATCAGCCTTCCATAAGGTTTTATAACCTGTTACTGATTAAATTCACAAGGCGAGTCGAAAGGCTCGCCTTGTAAGTTTTATGATAGTTTGTAATGAGAATTATTGGTAGGAGCTATTGCGAACGCTATGAATAGTTGCTACTTCCTGATAAGTTTTCGTGGAACAGTAGATATTTAGTGTGGATACACATTTAGTTTGTGGAGCTACTTGGGCAATTGTTGAAATTCAATTTGCTGTCACTGCTGTCATTTGTTGTATGTGTTTAACTTGTTAGTTTACAGAGAAATAAACGAAGTGTTAAAAGTGACAGGAAATTGAAACAAAAATATTCTTGTAAGATATGTGTATGTACGATGAAGTTAAGAATAGCTTTATAATAAGATCTTTCCTGTCTGCTTAAACTCATGTTGAGACGTACATTGGGTTGTATAGAAAACAAAAAAGGTTGGTAATCATAATGATTATCAACCTTTTTGTAGCGGGACGGGGCTACGATCCCCGGACCTCCGGATTATGAATCCGACGCTCTAACCAACTGAGCTATCCCGCCGTCCATTTAACTTTCGTTCTTGAAAGCGGGTGCAAAGGTATGAAGAAAATATCATACTCGCAAATATTAAGTCGTTTTTTTAACGGATATTCAATAAAAAGTTTTATATTTGCACCTGACAATAGGAGTACACGACAATATAACATGTTGTCTTTTCGTGTGATAGCTGCATTTCTTGGTGTGCGATATTACTGACGGATTTATCTGCTGATTTGGTTGTAAGGCAATAAAATGGGGCTTTATTCGTTAAAGATATGTCCTTCTGTATGGCGCAAGAAAAGAGTCTTGTAGTTCTGACATGATGTTGACAATGTTGTTTTTAAGGACTATTTGTACAACTGCTAAAAACTGACTTGTATGAAGAATGTCTTTTAATAGAATGTTTTTGAAGCGTTGATAGCAGAAAAAAGAGAGTTGTAAAAAGAATAATATTAAACGTAATAATTGAAGATGAATAAGAAAATCGAACTGGAATACGAATTGAAGACACGTTCGGGCAGTGCTGTGTGGGCACTGATTAGCACCCCAATTGGTTTGATGAAATGGTTGGCAGATGAAGTAACGATTAATGAAGATGTGGCAACCTTTATTTGGGGTGATCCGCTACGTGAACACGATACGCATACAGCAACAGTTGTCGAAATGGTGAAAAACAATTATATACGTTTTCATTGGGACTCGTCTGATAGTGATTCTTATTGGGAAATGAAGATGTTTCATAGCGAGATTGCTGGTAACTATCATCTGCTTGTTACTGACTTCGCAGACGATGATGATGTGGAAGGATTGGAACAGCTCTGGAATCAGAATATAGATCGCCTACATCGTATAACAGGAATGTAATCTTTTATAAATATATTGTAATTGGAATAGGGTATATGATATGGTGCAGAAGCAGCCGTTCATATACTTTATTCTGTTGTTTAATGTTGTTGTGAGAGAGTATTCGTGTTCTTTACTTATTAAGTACATTGTATAGTTAGAAAAGGATAAGATTATTTTCTTTGTTACTTCTTTTGACGTTATAGAGCTTGAAGAAGATAATGTATGGACAGAAGAGTTAAGCGTAGAGACGGGTAGGTGTTATAAAAGGAAAGACACTGTTCAAAGAATAAAAATACTAAAAAAGACCATTACTCTGATATTTTTATGTAATTTTGCAAAAGGTAAGTCGTATTTTACAGATTAAAAGCAAGATTTCTTTGCTTTTATTCGTAATAGCTTCGCACATAAAATAAGGGAGGATAAGAACCTCGTTATTATATCATGTTTCAAATCAAGAAGTTAGATATATTCATTGCCAAGCAGTTTGGTATGCTTTTCGCAGGAACATTCTTCATCAGCTTGTTTGTGTTGATGATGCAGTTCTTGTGGAGATATGTTGATGACTTGATTGGAAAAGGATTGTCAATGGACGTTCTTGGACAATTCTTTTGGTATATGAGCTTGATGATGGTGCCACAGGCACTTCCTTTGGCAATTCTTCTTTCATCGCTTATTTCTTATGGTAACCTTGGCGAAAGTTCAGAGTTGACAGCAATAAAAGCAGCTGGTATCTCTTTGATTCAGTCGTTTAGAGGACTGATTATAGTTAGTGTTTTTATTGCTTTTGGTTCTTTTTACTTTCAAAATAACGTTGGACCAATAGCACATAAACATATAGCCCAACTGCTTATCTCTATGAAACAGAAGAGTCCTGAACTGGAAATTCCAGAAGGAATCTTCTATGATGGTATTCCACAAACCAATCTTTATGTAGAGAAGAAAGACTTGAAGACAGGTCACCTATATAATATCATGGTGTACCGAATGACGGATAGTTACGAAGATCAGGCTATTATCCTTGCAGACTCAGGTATGTTGCAGTCTACAGCGGATAAGAAGCACCTTGTTCTGAACCTATGGAGTGGCGAGTGGTTTGAGAATATGCGCTCACAAGAAATGGGTAGTAGTGCCAGTGTTCCTTATCGTCGAGAAACATTTGCACACAAACATATTGTTCTTGACTTCGATGGTGACTTCAACCTTACGGATATGGCTGGCATCTCTAACGATGCCCGTACAAAGAGTATTCAGAAGATACAGCATGACAAAGACTCCTTAGTGCATGTTTATGATAGTGTGGGTAATGCTTTCTATAATGATGCACAGACTGTTTATTATCGAGAACCTAACCTTAAAGCTTCTGAAAAGAAGCAGGCTGTAAAACTGTCGGGAGAAAAAGCATTTAACGTAGATTCGGTATTTAAAAAGCTACCTCCAGACCAGCGTCGATACGTTATTGACCAAGCTTTGTCTACCGTTCAGCAAGAAGTTAGCGACCTTGATTTCAAGAGTATGATAACCAGTGATGGCGACAGATTAATCCGTCTACATGATATTGAGACTATTAATAAGTTCACACTGTCGCTGATATGTATCATCTTCTTCTTTATTGGAGCGCCACTTGGTGCTATTATCCGTAAGGGAGGATTGGGTATTCCAATCATTATCAGCGTTATCGTGTTTATTATATTTTACATCCTCGATAATACAGGTTATCGAATGTCACGTCAGGGAGATTGGGCGATATGGTTTGGTAAAGGATTGTCTATGGCTGTTCTCATCCCGATGGCAATCTTCTTTACCTACAAGGCGAACAATGACTCAACGGTGTTCAATGCGGATATGTATAAGAACATGTTGATGAAGATGTTTGGAATGCGTGTGAAACGTAGTATAGCCAGTAAGGAGGTTATCTTAAATGACCCTGATTATAGCAAGGCTGCAGAACAACTCGGTGATTTGAACGTAAGAATTACGGAGTATGCTAAGACACGAAGGCTAAAGTCTGCACCTAATGTAATAAAGGTGTTCTTCCGCTATCATACAGATCATGTGATTGAGAAGATTAACGATGAACTTGAAAATGTCATAGAAGACTTAGGTAATACGCGTAATAAAGTCATCATGGCAGAATTAAATAAATACCCAATATTAGCAGTAAAGGCACATACAAGACCATTCGATCATAAGTGGTCGAACATTCTTGCAGCAGTTATAGTGCCTGCTGGTATTTTCTTCTACTTCCGAATGTGGCGTTTCCGCTTACGTCTTTATCGCGACCTTCGTACTATTATTAGCTGTAATGATACGATTATCGCAGAGATACAACGTATAAAGGGAAAAGAAGAAGCAAGGGGCTATTGATAAAAAACAATATAAATCAGTAACTATATGGAAGATTTTAAACTCGATAGCATCGAAGATGCGCTGAAAGACTTTCGGGAAGGAAAGTTCGTTATCGTAGTAGATGATGAGGACCGAGAGAATGAGGGCGACCTTATTATGGCTGCAGAAATGATTACGCCAGAGAAGGTTAACTTCATGTTGAAGAATGCACGAGGTGTGCTATGTGTACCTATTACGCTCTCACGTGCAGAAGAATTGGATTTACCTCATCAGGTTTCTGATAATACGTCAGTATTGGGAACTCCATTCACTGTTACGGTTGATAAGTTGGAAGGTTGTTCAACAGGTGTGTCTACACATGACCGTGCAGAAACAATTAAGGCGTTGGCTGATCCTAACTCTACTCCTCAGACCTTTGGTCGTCCTGGGCATATCAATCCGCTTTATGCTCAAGATAATGGCGTTCTGCGTCGTTCAGGTCATACTGAGGCTGCTGTCGACCTCTGTAAACTTGCAGGCTGTTTTCCAGCTGGTGTGTTAATGGAGATTATGAACGAAGATGGTACGATGGCTCGTATGCCTGATTTGCAGAAACGTGCAAAGGAATGGGGTATGAAAATTATCAGTATCAAGGACATTATCGCCTATCGTTTGAAGAACGAAACAAGTATTGTTGTTGGTGAGGAGGTAGAACTCCCTACACAATATGGTATGTTTCACTTGATTCCATTCCGTCAAGCAAATGGCTTGGAACACATGGCTCTTATTAAGGGTACATGGAAAGAAAACGAACCAGTACTTGTACGCGTACACTCATCATGTGCAACGGGCGATATTCTTGGTAGCCAGCGTTGTGATTGCGGTGAGCAGCTTCATAAGGCGATGGAGATGATTGAGAAAGAAGGCAAGGGTGTTATCATCTATATGCAGCAGGAAGGTCGTGGTATTGGCTTGATGAACAAGATTGCAGCCTATAAGTTGCAGGAGCAAGGACTTGACACTGTTGAGGCTAACCTTCATCTTGGTTTCCGTCCAGACGAACGCGATTATGGTTGTGGAGCACAGATGTTGCGTCATCTTGGTGTTCATAAGATGCGTTTGATAACAAACAATCCAACGAAGCGTGTAGGTCTTGAGGCTTATGGTTTAGGGATAGAGGAGAATGTACCTATTGAGATAACTCCAAACAAGTTTGACTATCGCTATCTTAAGACCAAGCGTGATCGTATGGGACACGACTTGCATCTGTAAGCAAAATAGTAATAGGAAGGCTTTCTAATAAGTCTTATAATGAATCCCACTATAGAGAATAGACTTGTTTCTCTGTGGTGGGATTCTTTGTTTGTAGACTTCAAAAACACCCTTATCATACCCTTTTACATTATAGAATAGGCTTTCTATGATTGGATATATTGGTTTGCTACAATTTTGAAATAGCTAAATACGGATGGTGTGAAGGCTTATCACTATTTGTGCGGAGGCTTAGCACACATTGTGCGGACGGCATGTACTAAACAAAAGGATTGTTGACAGAGGGTTATTTTTAGTCTTTCGTGAATATTATTCGAGATGTATATAAATGAAGGAGTATAATTATAGCTCGTGTAGTTTCGTTTATAAAGACTGCATTTATTATATAATTCTTTGATTTAAACTGTCAAATCGGCAGTAAAAATGTTATATAGATAAAATAAAGAAAGAAAAGTTGCGTTATCAAAATGAATTTGCGTACTTTTGTACTTGATTTATTTAAAAAGAAAGATAAAGTTCGAAATGGCACAACTATCAGATCGTTTAAATCGATTGGCGCCTTCTGAGACATTAGCAATGTCGCAGAAGAGTAGTGAAATGAAAGCGCAGGGAATTGATGTTATCAACATGAGTGTGGGAGAACCAGACTTCATGACTCCTGATCATGTTAAGGAGGCTGGTAAAAAGGCCATTGATGATAACTTCTCAAAGTATTCTCCTGTTCCTGGTTATCCTGCTTTGAGGGATGCTATCTCAAAGAAGCTGAAAGAGGAAAACAATCTTGATTATGCTGCATCAGAGATTATTGTCGGTACTGGTGGCAAGCAAGGTGTTTGCAATGCTGTGTTGGCTTTGGTGAATCCGGGCGATGAGGTGATTATTCCTGCACCTTATTGGGTGAGCTATCCACAGATGGTGAAACTTGCTGGTGGTGTGCCTGTTGTTGTTTCTGCTGGAATAGAGCAGGATTTCAAGATTACTGCTGAGCAGTTGGAAGAGGCGATTACGCCAAAGACAAAGATGATAATTCTTTGCTCTCCAAGTAACCCTACTGGTAGTGTCTATTCTGCAGAGGAATTGGAGGCTTTGTCAAAGGTTGTCTTGGCACATGAAAACGTGTTTGTTCTCTCAGATGAGATTTACGAACACATTAATTATATAGGTGGCCATTGTAGTATTGCGTCTTGCCCAGGTATGAAGGAACGTACGATTCTCTGTAATGGAGTGAGTAAGGCTTATGCTATGACAGGATGGCGAATAGGCTGGGTAGCTGCTCCAGAGTGGATTGTAAAGGGGCTTAATAAGCTGCAGGGACAATACACATCAGGTACGTGTAGCGTTAGTCAGATGGCTGCTGTTGCGGCATATGTTGAGGATCAAGCTTGTGTAGCTGAGTATCGAGAGACATTCCGTCGTCGTCGTGATCTGATTGTTAGTCTGGCAAAAGAAAATCCTGGACTTGAGGTGAATGTGCCGCAAGGTGCGTTCTATCTTTTCCCTAAATGCTCCAGCTTCTTTGGAAAGACAGATGGCAAGCATGTGATTAACAACTCATCCGACCTTGCTATGTATATTCTTGAAGAAGGATGCGTTGCCACAGTGGGTGGTGATGCTTTCGGTGCTCCAGACTGTTTTAGAATGAGTTATGCAACAAGTGATGAAAATATAAAGGAAGCACTTCGCCGCATCAAAGATGTACTTTCAAAACTAAAATAGTGTCCGTAAGAGTAGATAGTAATAAAAATAAGGTGGAAACAGTACATTTTTAACTGTTAAATGTTATTAATCGTGGTTGTAGTTTTCTTTTAATTACTATCTTTGCGGAGATAAGAAGCAGTGTTGAACCCCCTTTTATAGTGGCGGTAAGATACAAATGCTTAAAAATCAGAAAGATATTAACAAATTAATTCATTAATAACCTAAAAATTAAATTTTTATCAAATTATGGCAACTACACAACAAAAACCAGCCCCACAGAAAAAGTCTGAGGGCTTCACAGGAGTTAGAGGTGCATTCTGGATTATCGTCGTTTGCGCTGTCGTTGCGTTCACATTGTTCTACACATGGTTCGGTAACCCAATGCACTTCCAGGATGGAGCTGCACGTGAGAACCCAGCAAACGTTTGGGGTACCATCTTTAAGGGTGGCGTAGTCGTTCCAGTTATCCACACGCTCTTGTTAACAGTGCTCGCTATGTCTATCGAGCGTTGGATGGCTTTGAAGACTGCTTTCGGTAAGGGTTCCCTTCCAAAGTTCGTTGCAAACATCAAGAGTGCTCTTAACGCTAATGACCTTGCTAAGGCTAACCAGCTCTGCGATCAGCAGAAGGGTTCTGTAGCAAACGTTGTTAAGGCTTCTTTGAATGCTTACAAGGTTATGGAGACTGGTGCTAACGCAAGCCTTAAGAAGGCTCAGAAGGTAGCTAAGATTCAGCAGGCTCACGAGGAGGCTACTCAGCTTGAGATGCCAACTCTGACAATGAACCTCCCTATCATTGCTACTCTCGTAACACTTGGTACGCTTACTGGTCTTCTCGGTACTGTAACTGGTATGATCAAGTCGTTCTCTGCTCTTTCTGCAGGTGGTGGCGCTGACTCTGCTGCACTTTCTGCTGGTATTTCTGAGGCGTTGATCAACACCGCATTCGGTATTGCAACATCTTGGTTTGCGGTAGTATCTTATAGCTACTTTTCAAACAAGGTTGACAAGTTGACTTTCGCCCTCGACGAGGTTGGTTATTCTATCGCTCAGACATACGAAGTAAACCACACAGACGAGGCTTAATTTTTGCTAACCCTTTAATAATTTATCGCTATGGGTAAAGTAAAAGTTAAGAAGAGTGACACTTTTATCGACATGACGCCTATGTCAGACGTTATGACCCTGTTGCTTACCTTCTTCATGCTGACATCAACGTTCGTTAAGAACGAGCCAGTGAAGGTAAATACTCCAGGTTCTGTGTCTGAAACTAAGGTGCCTGAGAATGGTGTCTTGACAATTCTTGTGAGTCCTGAAAAGGGACCTACAGGAAAGCCTACTGGCGAAGGCCAGGTTTTCTTGAGCTACGATAATACCAATGAGTTGGGACAGATCATAGATCAGATGGGCGTAACATTGACTCCTGCACAGAAGAAAACTTTTGTTGCTGAGTCTACATTTGGTACTCCGCTCGATAAGTTAGCTGCTTATTTATCAAAGCCAGCTGCTGAGCGTAGTAAAGAACTCCCTAAGATGGGTATTCCTCTCGATAGTATCCCAGGACAGGAGATGACTGAGTTCCAACAGTGGGTTAACGCAGCCCGCCAGGTGAACCCTAAGGTTAGACTTGCTATCAAGTCAGACGCAGATTCTCCTTATGGTACCGTTAAGAAGGTAATGAGCGAACTCCAAGATATGGATGAGAGCCATTACTATATGATCACACAGTTGGACGCTAAAAAGGCTGCGCAGGCAGCTAATAAGTAAGGAGATCAAAGTATGGAAATGATGGATACAGGAAAAGAAGGCGGCAAGCAGAAGAAGATGACCGTCCGCGTAGACTTTACGCCGATGGTGGATATGCTTATGTTGCTGATTACCTTCTTCATGCTTTGTACTTCACTTAGCAAGCCTTCAACTATGGAGTTGACGATGCCAAGTAATGATAAAACTCAGAATGAAAATCAGAAGAATGAGGCCAAGGAGTCACACTCTATTACGATTTACATTGCTGACGGAGATAAAATCTTCTACGGTAATGGTAAACCAGAGTATGATAACGCTAATTGGTTGAAGCCAGCTGATTGGAGTAACACTCCAAGTGGTATTCGCTACGTTCTTCAGCATAAGCAGGTGGGTGACCCTTCAACAGGTGATCCAGTTTCTATCCCATATCAGGATATGGACATCGCTGTGAAGGAACTGAATCGTAAGAAACAGGAAAATCCAAAGGCTTATCCAGATAGTATTTATCAAGCTGAGTTAGCTGCAATTAAGTCTGGTATGATTAATGGCAAGAAGGTTTCTACAATGACTGTCATTATCAAGCCAACTGATCAAGCTTCTTATCGTAATTTGGTAGACATCCTCGATGAAATGCAGATTTCATATATTGGAACTTACGTCATTGACAAGCTGACAGACCAAGACAAGGCTCTCTTAGCCAAGAAAGGTATAAAGGCTTAATCACTGAATAGTAACAATTAAAGAAAGAAAACAATGGCAAAAATAGATTTATGCGATCCTAAATGGGTCGACATGGTGTTCGCCGACAAGAACAAGGAGTACGGTGCATACAAGCTTCGTAAAACTGTTTCTCAGCGTAACATCAAGGCTTTAGCTATTCTGCTTTGTGCTGCATTCCTCGGTGGTGGTTACTTAGCTTATCAGATCAAGAAGCATAACGACGACTTGGCTGCACAAGCTGAATATGCAGCAAAGATGGAGTTAGCAGCTCTTGAGCAGGCTAAGAAAGAGCAGGCTGAACGTAAGAAACAGCAGAAGAAGGAAGAACCTAAGAAGATTGAACCTGAAAAGGTTGTTCCTGAAACGCGTGCAACTGTTAAGTTTACAGCCCCTGTCATCAAGGATGATAAGGATGTTAAGGAAGAGATGCCACCAATGGTCAAGATGAACAAGGAGACCAAGGCAGTCGGTGTTGAGAACAAGGAAGGTACGGAAGATCGTACTGAAGTTGCTGCTCGTAGCACCGTTGCAACTCCTGAACAGATTGTACCAAAGATCGAGAAGCCTGTTGTTGAGGCTCCAAAACCAGAGCCAAAGCAGGAGGTTGAGAACAAGGTCTTTACAGTGGCAGAGGTTATGCCTTCATTCCCTAATGTAAATGCTTGGTTGGCTTCTCATATCCAATACCCAGCAGTTGCAGCAGAGAATGGTGTGCAGGGACGTGTTATTGTCAAGTTCGTTGTAGGACGTGACGGTAGCGTTAGTCAGGCACAAATCGTTCGTGGTGTTGATCAGGCACTCGACCGTGAGGCACTTCGCGTTGTTAATAGCATGCCGAAGTGGTCTCCAGGTATGAACAATGGTCAGCCAGCAAACGTTTGGTTTACTCTTCCTATTACTTTTAAACTGCAGTAAAAGCAAATATTATATGAAAAGAACCAGATTCTACATAACAGTAGGATTGATGCTATCCTTCGGCTTCCTTCTGTCTGCTTGCGGACAGAAGAAAGCTAAGGACGGCAGAACAGATACACCGACGTCAGGGACGATTAAGTTCGCCTCTGACGAAAGTTTTAGTCCTATTATAGAGGAATTGGTACAGAATTATCAGTTCCGTTATCCAGAAACTCACTTGTTGCCAATCTATACAGATGACAACAAAGGTATGCAACTGCTCCTCGACCAGAAAGTTAATCTTTTCTTTACTTCTCATGCATTGACGAAGGGAGAAGATGCTATGTTACGAGAGAAAGGTCCTATCCCAGCGGTGTTCCCGATAGGATATGATGGAATTGCTTTCATCGTGAACAATACGAATGCAGATTCATGTATTACGGTTACCGATGTTAAGAAGATTCTCAGTGGTCAGATTGCAAAATGGAATCAGCTGAACCCTAAGAATGATAAGGGTAATATTGAAGTTGTCTTTGACAATAAAGCATCAGCTACGTTACATTATGTAGTCGACTCCATTTTAGGTGGAAAGAACATTAAGAGTGCGAACATTGTTGCTGCAAATAACAGTAAGTCAGTTATTGACTATGTTCACAAAACTCCGAATGCTATAGGTGTTATTGGGTCAAATTGGTTGAATGATCATCGTGACTCTACAAACACTACATTCAAGAAAGATATTAGAGTGGTAGGTCTTTCAAAGACTACCGTTGCACAGCCAGAGAATAGTTGGCAACCTTACCAAGCTTATCTGTTGGATGGCAGATATCCTTTCGTAAGAACTATCTACGCTATCGTGGCTGACCCTCACAAAGCATTGCCTTGGGCATTCGCAAACTTCGTAACCAATCCAATTGGTCAGAAGATTATTTTTAAGGCTGGTCTCTTGCCTTATCGTGGTGAAATCAACATTCGTGAAGTTGAAGTTAAGACCCAGTAGTCAGTAAAGCATAGTGTTATTGATTGGCAAATGATAATCAGTTATGATTAATTATAATGTGGTCGTTATAACATTAGAGAAGATTTATTTTGCTTATCAACATTAGTTACTACTCTCATAGGATTAAACTAAATGCCGTGGTAGGCGTCTTAATGAATAAAGCTCACTTGAATTAAAATTTAAAGAGAAAGAATTATGAAGACAAAGAAATATTTATTAGCTGGAGCCTTGATGTTGGCAATGTCAACTCCAGCAATGGCACAGGATGTTGATTACGCAGTAGCTCTTAAGCCTATTGTAGCTGCTATCGAAGCTGCACCAAATGATCCAAAGGCAGCAAAGGATCTTATTAAGGAGTATCAGAAGAACTTTAAGAAGAGTGAAGAGGCTATTGTTGCTTTGGGTAATGTATATCTTTTGCAGCGTAATTATGATGCAGCAACAGAGATAGCAAACAACATCATCAATAATAAGAAATACAAGGGTAGTTTAGCTTATGTCCTCTTGGGCGATATTGCTGCTCTTAAGGATTCTATCGGTAATGCCGGTGCAGCTGCTACACAGTATCAGAATGCAATTACTGTTGATCCACAGAACGTAACAGCTTACGAACGTTATGCTAAGGTTTTCCGTCATGTAAACTCAAAGGTTGCTGTTCAGAAGCTTGAGGAACTTCGTAAGGTTAAGCCAGACTATCCAGTTGAGGCAACTGCAGCTGAAATCATGCTTGGTGATGGCAAGTATAAGGAGGCATTAGAGTGGTATGCTAAGGCTAATCCAGCTAATATGTCTGAGGACAACTTCTATAACTACGGTTTTGCTGCGTACATTACAAAAGACTATCAGAGAGCTTTGGATATTGTAAAGCAGGGCTTGCAAAAATTCCCTAATAGTGAGTATTTGAGCCGTATTGCTATGATGGCATCAGTTGAGTTGAAGGATTATGCTTCTGCTATCAACTATGGTAAGGTCGTGTTTGCTGGTTCTGGTAAGAAGGTAGCTAACGACTACGATGTATATGCAAAGGCGCTTTGCGGTGCTCAGCAGTATGACGAAGCTATCAACGCTGTTAACAAGGCACTCGAGGTTGATAAGAACAATATTGAGCCTTTGAAGACTTTGGCTGCTATCTATGCTGCACAGGGTAATGATGACAAGGCACTCGAGGTTCAGCAGGAGTATCTTTCTAAGAGTAAGAAGGCTACTAACAATGACTGGGCAACACTTGCTAATACCTATATTGCAAAGGCAGAGGGCTTGACAGACCGTGCTGCTAAGAACGCTGTTCTTGCAAAGGCATTTGATGTTTACGAGCAGATGGTTTCTAAGTTCCCAACAATCTCTGACTGGGTTTGGTTGAACCAAGCTAATGTAGCTCAGTTGATGAACGATCCTGATAAGGTAGCTGATATTTATCAGAAGGTGGCTGCTTACGAAGAGGCTAAGCCAACGCTCGATGAGGATAGTAAGAGCTACTTGGAGAACGTTTACTATGGTCTTGGCTACTATTACTCAAAGAAGGGTAACAAGCCACTTGCTGACGAGTACTTCAATAAGGTGCTGAAGGTTAACCCTAACAATGAAGGTGCTAAGAAGGCTTTAGGTATGTAATTATCTGAAACAATCATTAGATATAAGGGCGATGGTCGTAATGACTATCGCCCTTTCTTTTTATGTTCTTTTGATAATGATTTGTTCCGTTTGTTGATTATTATTTAGAGCTTCTGCTTATTGCTTTCGAAAAATGGTTCTTTCGTTAAGTGCGTTGACATTCTTCGTATAGCTTTAAATGAGTAGCCGAAATGATTTATTGAACAAGAACATAACAAAGGCTGTCTTGTCAGTCTACTTTATTTATCCTTCGACACAGAAATCCTTTTCATTTTAATGCTCCAAAAAATATGGAGGTAACATTATGAAAAATAATTACATAATATCGGGTAAAGTGTCTATATATAAAGGAAAAAATACTTGTAAAAAGCAAGTTTGCAACTAACAGTAAATCAGTTAGTTATGTAGTCGTGTGGTAAAAGGTGCTTAGTTAGACTTCAAAAGGGCGCTAATTAGACTTCAAAAGGGCATCTTTAGCAAGTCAATTGGGCGTCTTTTCAAAGCCAAAAGAGCATGTGTTGTTTTTGAGTTGCATAAAAATAGTTTACAATCATCAATTGGTTTAGGGATAAGTAGTTTGTTGAAGAGGGAGAAACATGGTAATTGATAACCATAGTAACTTTTGTCGTTTCTGCGTTTTAGCTTGTAGTTTATCTCACTTTGTAAGTCCATCTAATTCTGGATTATCATACGGTACAAATATATATGCCTTTATTCTATTTTCAATCTGGAAGAATTTGAAATTGACAAGATTGCATATTACTTTTAATGTATAAAAACATACTTCTCGTGAATATAAATAGAAGCATATCACTTTGATTGTAGTTCAACTTTCGTCAGTGTTATGCTTCTTTATTGTGTTACTCTATGGTTCTCTATGTTCAATAGAGAGGGTAGAGTGTATTAGAGTCTTTTTATCATTATTTGTTATGCTTATTCTTAGTGTTTATGGGTGTAAGTGATAATATAATGAGTAAAACTCTCATGTTCACAAAGATAAGCTAAAAAACTCAATTGTACTTTCAAGAAAAGCGAAAATCATTGGTTTATATGTATAATTTTTCTTTTTATTCTTTTTCGTGAGTGTATTCCCATCTTTTTCTCGTTAAATTTATGTATCTTTGTCATCGTTTGAAAAGACACAAAAGGATAGTCTTTACTGGTGTTCGATTTGTCTATCTAATCCTATCTGTCCCTTTTGGTTACACGATTGGTGTATCTTTTATAAGTTTGTTGATAGTAGGCTGTGGAAAACGGACATCTTGTGAGCAAAACTGAAAATAACAGAACTCAAAATCACAATAAGCATTGAAAACAGAAAGAAAGATAACCCCATGGGCATGGATCCCTTCACTTTATTTTGCGGAGGGTCTGCCTTATATTGCCGTAACCGTATTATCCCTGCAGGTCTATATGCAAATGGGATTGTCAGATGCCGAAGTAACTTTTTATACTTCATGGCTTTACCTCCCTTGGGTTATCAAACCTCTATGGAGTCCCTTCCTTGATTTGATTAAGACAAAGCGATGGTGGATTATCATTATGCAGTTGCTTGTAGGTGCAGCTTTCGCAGGTGTTGCCTTTACTGTTAACACCTCGTTATGGCTTCAAGGAACAATCTGTTTCTTTTGGTTGCTGGCATTTAGTAGTGCGACACATGATGTTGTTGCAGACGGGTTCTATATGATGGGACTTGATCAGCACGAGCAAGCCTTTTTTGTAGGTATTCGTTCTACGTTCTATCGTATATCAATGGTTGTTGGTAAGGGTGGACTGATTGCACTTGCAGGTTTTTTGCATAAGAAATTTGATATTCAGTGGACTTGGTCGCTTGTGTTTTATGGTTTAATGGCTCTTTTTATGGGTCTCGCCCTTTATCATCGCTTTATACTTCCTCGTCCGTCCGAAGACTCAGAGAGGGGACAGGTGTCAGCCAGTCAATTACTTCGTAGTTTTGGAGAGACTTTTCTTTCCTTCTTCAAAAAGGAACAGGCTTTAACAACAATCTGTTTCCTACTTCTCTTTCGTTTGCCAGAAGCTTTGATAATCCCTATTTCTCAACTCTTCCTGCAAGCATCGAAGGCTAAAGGGGGATTGGCCCTTTCTGAGATAGAGTATGGTACGGTGAATGGTGTTGTTGGCGTGGCAGGTCTCTTGATAGGCGGTGTCATTGGAGGAATGATGATCAGTCGTGATGGTTTAAAGCGTTGGATATGGCCAATGACGGCAGCTATCACGTTGCCTAACTTAGCTTATGTCTATTTAGCCTATATGCTTCCCGATAATGTGATAGCGATTAGTATTGCTGTATTTATCGAGAATTTCGGTTATGGATTTGGTTTTAGTGCCTATATGCTCTTTATGATTTATTTCAGTCGGGGTGAGCATAAGACCAGTCATTATGCGCTTTGTACAGGTTTTATGGCGTTGTCAATGATGATTCCAGGCTTGTTTGCAGGTGCGTTGGCACAGGCGGTGGGTTATCGTTGGTTCTTTGTTATCGTCATGATTGTTTGCATCTTCCCATTCTTGGTTGCTCATCAGCTGCGTATTGATGAGGATTTTGGGAAGAAGTAGCCGATAGAGGCGCTTTGATGACAGAAAAAAGGAGAGGAGGGAAGGCTACGAGGCAGTGCCTCGTAGAAGCGGACCGTGGGATAGATGGCTGAAGGGAGGCGGAATTTAGGCAGGAACTGCCTTTAACAGAATCTCAATTAGCCGTGGTAAAGCATAATTTTCAAGGTCTTGCCTTTCTATCCAGATGAATTCAGAGGGTAGTTGTGGGCGGTGCTTAGGCTGCCAAAGGTAGATGTCTGCAAGAAGAATCTGATGGGTAAGAATGTGTTTTACTCCTTTTCGTAATAGTTGCGCTTCTGTTTCCCAAATAGAGTCTTTAGAAGATGTAAGCTGTTCTGCTTGTGGAAGTTCCCATAATCCTTGCCAAATATCACCTGCACCACGTTGATGGATAGCTAATTCTCCTTCATATTCAATATACAGATAGGTGAAATGACGTTCCCGTTGTTTCACCTTTTTGCTTTTTACTGGTAGTTCATTAATGCGTTGTTCACGGAAAGCAATACAGGTTTCGCAGAGTGGACAAGCACTGCAATGAGGAGAATTTGGTGTACACTGAGTCGCACCAAAGTCCATTATCGCTTCGTTGTAGTCAGCAGGTTCATTTATAGGTAAAAGAGATTGAGCGAGCGCTTGAAACTCCTTCTTCCCTTCGGTACTATCAATAGGTGTATCAATGCCAAAATAGCGAGAAAGCACACGATAAACGTTGCCGTCTACCACAGCAACTGGTTCGCCAAAAGCAATAGAAGCAATGGCAGCAGCAGTATAATCGCCTACACCTTTCAGAGTCTTTAATTCTTTGAAAGTCTGGGGGAATCCACCTAATTCCATCACCTGTTGTGCTGCCGTATGGAGGTTTCTTGCACGAGAATAGTAACCCAAACCCTGCCAAGCCTTTAGTACTTCGTTCTCAGTGGCTGCAGCGAGGTCGTTAACCGTGGGCCATTGTGCCATAAAACGTTCCCAATAACTCATGCCCTGTGCGATGCGTGTTTGTTGTAGAATGACCTCACTAAGCCAAATAGCGTATGGGTCATTCGTTTCTCGCCAAGGTAGAGAACGTCCGTTATTCTTGAACCATTGAAGGAGTGTTGCTGCGAAATTCATGGAACAAAGGTAGTTAAAAAGTGGAAAAAGAATGAAAAGTAATGTGATGTTTTGTTGGTTAAATCATTATAATTTCCTATTTTTGCCATGACTATTACCCTTAAAAGGCAGATTTTTATGTAACTTTCAGATAGAAAAGTATTATAAACATAAGCCAGATATAGGGAAGATTATTATAAAATTAGAAGTTATAAAAGATGAGAAACAAGGTGAAGAAAATGTTTATGGGCTTTGCCCTCATTGTGGCAATGCTATTGGTAAGCTCATGTGCTACGCGTGAGTCAGCTATTAACGACTTAGAGAATTTCTCCTACGAATTACGTGATAACAGCCAATACTACACAGCAAAGAAGTGGCGTAAAGCTGTTGATAAGTTTGGTCGTATCCGTCGAGAGATCTCACGCCATGATTATACCGTTGCAGAACGCCGGCGTATCGGTAAGCTCGAAGGTGATTGTGCCCGTTATATGGTGCGCGGTGCCAAGGATGGTGTGATGAATAGCGTCTTTGGTCTTGGCAGTGAGATACAAGGTATCTTAGATGCTATCGGTATCAAAGGTAAAGAATAGACTTGATAAGGCCTTTGGTAGGCATAAAGAAATTGAACTTCAGTTCTCAAAAAGCATAACTTGAAGCAGGCAGAATAAAACAAAAGGTGGCAGCTTATTAGACTTTAAGCAAATAGTTGGCAACCTTTTGTTTTTTTTTGATTTAAAATATTGTTTAGTCACCTATAATTAGTAACTTTGCAAATCAAATCCATAAAATGTTTTACAATGGCTGGTAAAAAACAAATTAAGACTGCTCTTATTTCGGTTTTTCATAAAGATGGACTTGAGGATTTGCTCAAGAAGTTAGACGAAGAAGGTGTGAAATTCTTAAGTACAGGTGGTACACAAGAGTTCATCGAATCATTAGGATACCCATGTCAGAAGGTAGAAGACGTAACATCTTATCCTTCTATCCTTGGAGGTCGTGTGAAGACCCTTCATCCAAAGGTCTTTGGAGGAATCCTTTCTCGCCGTGATAATGAAGGTGATCAGGCACAGATGCAGAAATATGAAATACCTTTCATTGATCTTGTTATCGTAGATCTTTATCCGTTTGAGCAGACAGTTGCCAGTGGTGCCAGCGCAGAAGACATCATTGAGAAGATTGATATCGGTGGTATTTCACTGATACGTGCAGGAGCAAAGAACTTTAAGGATGTTGTTATCGTGCCAAGTAAGGCAGAATATCCAGTGTTGCTCCAGATCCTCAATACAAATGGTGCGCAGACAGATATTGAAGACCGAAAGATGTTTGCAGAGCGTGCTTTTGGTGTTAGCAGTCACTATGATAAAGCTATCCATAGCTGGTTTGCGACAGAATAGGCACAGATTAGAAAAGAATATACAATTATAAAATACAGATATATTAATGGGATTATTTTCATTTATCCAGGAAATTGCTATGGACCTGGGAACGGCAAACACGATTATTATCAGCGATGATAAGATTGTAGTTGACGAGCCGTCAGTAGTAGCACTGGACCGTCGCACAGATAAGATGATTGCTGTGGGTGGTGATGCAAAGATGATGTACGAGAAGGAACATCCCAATATTCGTACAATCCGCCCTTTGCGCGACGGAGTTATCGCTGACTTTACAGCTTGTGAGCAGATGATGCGTGGACTTATTAAGATGGTTCACAGTGGTAATCGTTTCTTCTCACCTTCATTACGTATGGTAATCGGTGTACCATCAGGTTCTACTGAAGTGGAGCTTCGTGCCGTTCGTGACTCAGCTGAACACGCTGATGGTCGTGATGTATATCTTATCTTCGAACCAATGGCTGCAGCTCTTGGTATGGGTCTTGATGTAGAGGCTCCAGAGGGTAACATGATTGTTGATATCGGTGGTGGTAGCACTGAGATTGCTGTAATCTCTTTGGGTGGTATTGTATGTAATAACTCTATCCGCGTAGCTGGTGATGACCTCACTGCAGATATTCAGGAATATATGAGTCGTCAGCACAATGTGAAGGTCAGTGAGCGTATGGCAGAGCGTATTAAGCTCCACGTAGGTTCAGCGCTGACAGACCTTGGTGATGAAGCTCCAGAGGATTACATTGTACATGGTCCTAATCGCATCACAGCTCTTCCTATGGAGGTTCCTGTATGCTATCAGGAGATTGCTCATTGTCTTGATAAGACCGTTGCAAAGATTGAGAATGCTGTTCTTTCAGCATTGGAGAACACTCCACCTGAGCTTTATGCTGACATCGTAAAGAATGGTATCTATCTCAGTGGAGGTGGTGCTTTGCTTCGTGGTATCGACAAGCGTCTGACTGATAAGATTAATATTCCATTCCATATTGCCGAAGACCCATTGCACAGTGTGGCTAAGGGTGCAGGCATTGCATTGAAGAACGTAGATCGTTTCTCGTTCTTGATGAGATAACAACTAACGTTCATGCACAATCTGACTGAGTTCCTTGCTAAGTACAAGCATTGGTTCTTGTTCGTTGCCCTGGAAGTCTTGAGTATGGTTCTTCTGTTCCGATTCAATGACTATCAGGGCAGTGTGTGGTTCACGTCAGCAAACTATGTGGCTGGTTTAGCTTATGAAGGAAGTTCAAAGATTACGTCTTATCTAACAATGGGTGAGGTGAATGAGGCTTTGACCAAACGTAACCTTGAACTGGAACGTCAAGTGAAGGAGTTGTCTGCTCAACTTTATGATAAGACAAAGGATTCTACCTTTCTTCATAAAGGTCAGTATCGTTTCCTTTCAAAGTTCCGATTGATACAGGCAAAGGTTGTTGCCAATTCGCTGGATAAACCTAATAACTTTATCACCATCAACAAAGGAACATGGGATGGTGTACATAAGGATATGGGTGTTGCTTGTGGTAATGGTGTTGTGGGTATTGTCTATATGGCAGGTATTCATTATGCTGTTGTAATTCCTGTGCTGAACTCAAAGTCAAACATCAGTTGTTCTATTCAAGGACGTGACTACTTTGGGTATCTTCATTGGAATGGCGGTGCATCTGATGTTGCTTATTTAGATGATGTCCCTCGTCATGCTAAGTTTAAGTTAGGCGACCGTGTTGTAACGAGTGGATATTCTTCTGTTTTCCCTGCTGGCGTGTTAGTTGGTAAGATAAAACATGTCTATAATTCAGAAGATGGACTCTCTTATCGCCTACAAATCCAACTATCAACAGACTTCGGAAACCTTCGTGATGTCTGTGTGATTGACGATGCTTCTATAAGAGATCAACGCCAGGTTATAAAGGCGGCACAAGACTCTATCAAGCCTATTGAGGATCAGATGGAGAATAAGGCACAGTAAGTAAACTGTTTGCTGATATTATTTAGATTGATGGGAGGTAGGATAACCACACTTTGTAGAGTCATTCTAACATTGGTGTGAGCCACTTTACCCCTTTGAATTACGAATAAAAAGAATGAATATAGATTTTCTAAAACGTTTGCTTTGGTTTGCTGTTTTGACAGTGGCACAGGTGTTTGTACTCAATCACATTCATCTGTTTGCTGTTGCCACACCATTGCTTTATATCTATTTTATCCTTTTGTTCCCTCGTAATTATCCTCAGTGGGCTATGTTGATATGGGCGTTTCTAATGGGTCTTACCATTGACACTTTCTCAAATACGCCTGGTGTAGCTTCTGCTTCATTGACTTTAATAGCTGTTTTACAGCCTTATGTACTACAGCTATTCATACCTCGTGACAGTAGTGACAATTTCCAAGCAGGTATGGACACGCTTAGTATACCGCAATATACGTGGTATGTGGCTATTCTAACCTTGATATACAGTGTCGTTTTCTTCTCATTAGAGATGTTTAGTTTCTTTAATGTGTTAGAATGGTTACTTTGTATTAGCGGTAGTTCATTGCTCACGCTTATTCTTATTCTTGTTGTTGAGAACGTAAGGAGGCGATAAGAAATGAAGAATTACGATTTAGAAAAACGTCGCCTCGTGCTGAGTGCTGTTGCAATAGGTATCGTGGTGATATATATTATACGTCTTTTTGCTCTTCAGATAGCCAGTGACGACTATCGGAAGAGTGCCGACTCTAATGCTTTCTTAAAGAAGATTGAATTCCCTTCACGTGGCTCTATCACTGATAGGAATGGTAAGTTGCTGGTTTTTAATCAGCCAGCTTATGACATTATGGTGGTAACCAACGAGATGAAAGGTCATCTTGATACATTGGAGTTTTGTAAGGCACTAAACATAACAAAGGCTGATTTTGTCAACCGAATGGCTAACATCAAGGATAGAAGTAAGAATCCGGGTTACTCTCGCTTTACGCAACAACTATTCTTAAGCCAATTGAGTGATAAAGACTTTAGTGCCTTCCAAGAGAAACTTTATCGTTTTCCAGGCTTTTATATTCAGAAACGTAGTGTTCGTCAGTATCAACGAGCTATTGCTGCACATGTCCTTGGAGATGTAGCAGAGGTGAGTCAGGGTGATATTGAGGAAGATGAGTACTATCAGCCAGGAGATTATATCGGTAAGATGGGTGTCGAGCGTGAGTATGAGAAAGACTTACGTGGAGTAAAGGGAGTACAGATACTTCTTCGCGATGCCCACGGACAGATACAAGGCCGCTATCAGGATGGTAAGTATGACCAGCGTCCACATCCTGGACGTGATGTTCAGCTTGGTCTTGATGCAGAACTTCAGGCACTTGGTGAACGCCTAATGGAAGGTAAGTTAGGTGCTGTTGTGGCAATCGAACCAAAGACAGGACAAATCTTAGCAATGGTTTCTGCACCTACTTTTGACCCTCGTATGATGATTGGTAAACTACGAGGAAAGTACCAACGCGATATGACGCTCGATCCAGCCAAGCCCTTGCTTAATCGCGCCATTATGGGACAATACCCTCCTGGTTCAACTTTTAAGACAGGACAGGCTGTTACTTATTTTACAGAAGGGATTGTGACAGACTCAACTCGTTATCCTTGTCATCATGGATTCAACTTTAAGGGACTTCATGTTGGTTGTCACGCGCATGCTTCTCCTATCTCATTAGTGCCTTCAATTAGCACCTCTTGTAATAGTTATTACTGTTGGGGACTCTATCATATGCTCTCCAATCGTAGGAAATATAAGACTTTGGAGGATGCTATGAACGTGTGGCGCGACTACATGGTATCAATGGGTTTCGGTTATAAGTTGGGTATTGACCTTCCTGGTGAGAAACGAGGTATGATTCCGAATGCGAAGTTCTATGATAATGCTTTTAAGAAATGGAATCCGCTTTCGGTTATCTCTATTTCTATCGGTCAGGGTGAGGTCAACCTTACTCCACTGCAGATTGCTAACCTCGGTGCTACGATTGCGAATCGTGGTTATTATATTGCGCCACATGTTGTACGTAGTATTCAAGGGAAAAAACTCGATAAGAAGTATGTGGAGAAGCACCACACAAAGGGAAGTCTAAGAGCTTATCAAGAAGTAATAGCGGGTATGGTTTCATCAGTACGTGGTGGAACTTGTGCTCATGCAGTTCATCCTGGTTACTCATTGGCAGGTAAGACGGGTACAGCTCAGAACCGTGGTAAGGACCACTCTGTGTTTATGGGCTTTGCACCTGTTGATACTCCAAAGATAGCTATTGCTGTTTATGTTGAGAATGGTGGATTTGGTGCAGACTATGGTGTGCCAATTGGTTCGCTAATGATAGAGCAGTATATCAACGGAAAACTTACTCCTGGTGATGAAGCTCGTGCTGCAGCAGTTCAGAAACGCCATATCGCTTACTCTTTCAAGCGGCCTTTGTCACGTGCTGACTCTCTTCGTCTCGACTCTATTAAGCGTGTAAATACTATTAGAGACTCGCTGAAGAAGGTAAAAGAGAAACAGGATTTAGCTGATGCAGAAAAGCTGAAGGAAGCAAAGGCAAGGAAGGATGCTGAAGAAAAGGAAAAGAAGAAGCAACCACAGAACGAACCTGCTATCCGTGTAGAGCCTGAAACAACGGTTAAGACGGAGAAGAAAGAGAAGGATAAGGAAGGTGATAAGAAGGAAAAAGAAAAAGAAAAGAATAAAGACAGTCGAAAGGAAAATAAGGAAAAACCTAAGGTGAAGGAAAAGCCTAAGGAACAATCCAAGGTGAAGTCTAAGGAACAGGCGAAAGAAAAGCCTAAGGAGCAACCTAAGGCTAAACCAAAAGAACAAGTAAAAGATAAACCAAAGGAACAGCCTAAAGAGAAATCAAAGGGTCAATCCAACGATAAACAAAAAAGCAAGGAGAAAGTAAACCGTGCCAAGTAATTATACAGCAGACAGACAACCAGGAGTACTTCGTTCATTAGATTGGTGGACGATAGGTATCTATATTGCGTTGCTCACCTTTGGATGGGTGAGTGTCTGCGGTGCGAGTTATACTTATGGGGATACAGAAATCTTCTCACTTTCAACCCGTTCGGGTATGCAGATTGTGTGGATTGGTACTTCCATCTGTTTAGGCTTTGTGCTTCTAATGATGGACGACCGTTTCTATGACACCTTTGCTTATGTCATCTATGGTTTGTTAGTACTACTACTCTTTGCCACAATCTTTAATCCTCATAGCATTAAGGGTTCTCGCTCGTGGCTCGTTATGGGTCCACTCCGATTGCAGCCTGCCGAGTTCGCGAAATTTGCAACGGCATTAGCAATAGCCAAGTTTATGTCGGCTTATGGCTTTACTATCAAGAATTGGAAGCATTTTGCTGGTGCGTGCGGAATCATTTTCCTACCAATGCTGTGTATTGTCGGACAGCGTGAGACAGGTTCTGCCTTGGTTTATTTCTCTTTCTTCCTCATGCTTTATCGTGAAGGAATGTCTGGTGCGTTCCTATTCACAGGTCTGGCAATGGTCATTTACTTTGTTGTCGGAATCAAGTATGAGGAAATCTTGTTATGGGATACACCAACATCCTTAGGAAAGTTTGTTGTACTCCTACTTGTTCAGATATTCTCTTCGGTCATGGTGTGGGTCTATGTGGGCGACAAAGGACGTACGCGCCTATTGCTAACTTATGTCT
Source organism: uncultured Prevotella sp. (assembly GCA_963540415.1). Lineage (GTDB taxonomy): Bacteria > Bacteroidota > Bacteroidia > Bacteroidales > Bacteroidaceae > Prevotella. Next base: position 16,994 of record CAUTPS010000012.1, on the reverse strand, counting down.
TTGGTGTCACAGGACTTGCCTTGCTCTTCTCAGAGTTTGTTATTCCGTTTGATGTTGTTTGGGTTCAGTTGATTTTATCGGCATGTGTTATTGGTTATTTAGTTTATAATGCGATGAACACTCGCTTTGCTAACTACTTCTATATAGCATTGTTTGCTTTGGGATCAATTGCCTTTTTCTATTCGGCAGACTATGTGTTGAACGATGTTATGCAGCCGCACCAGCGTGTGCGTATCAACGTACTTTTAGGCTTAGATGAGGACTTAGCAGGAGCAGGATATAATGTACATCAGAGTGAGATAGCCATTGGCTCTGGTGGCTTACAGGGTAAAGGTTTCTTGAATGGCACGCAAACTAAGTTGAAGTTTGTACCAGAGCAGGATACAGACTTTATCTTCTGTACAGTAGGTGAGGAGGAGGGTTTCCTCGGTTCAGCCTCTGTTCTTGTGCTATTCCTTTTCCTAATACTCCGATTAATGTACCTTGCCGATCGACAACCCTTTAAGTTTGGGCGAGTCTATGGCTATTGTGTTGCAGGAATATTCCTATTCCATCTTTTTATTAACGTAGGAATGGTATTAGGTTTGACGCCAGTTATTGGTATTCCGTTACCTTTCTTCAGTTACGGAGGTTCTTCTCTTTGGGGCTTTACGTTGCTCCTATTTATTTTCCTTCGCATAGATGCAGGACGTAATCTTATCCGTCAGTAGGCGATAGGACTACGCTTGGATATTGATTGCATAGTATTTTGCCAGGTGTTTTGTGCTCCGCACCATTGGTGTTAGGCCTCCGCACCACACGTGCTAAGCATCAACACCATTTGTGTTAGGCATTATCACTATTTTAGTATATGGCTTGTAGGGGAAGTAATTATCATGAAATGAGAGAGTATGACACTAATACTCGCTAAATATGATATTATAGCTTAGGCTGGTGCTAATTAGGCTTATTCCAACATAGGTAAAGGCTGCTTCATGACTCTAATGTATGGGGGATGAAGCAGCCTTTATAGTTTGTCTCTAATGTTTACTTCTTGAGAAGTCTGATACCCACATCGCTGATACCAGGGAGTGACTCACGGCTCATGATATGATGTATCGTGACGTGCATTGAATCATTGCGGTTGAGACGGAATGCGGTAATTGCCTGACGTATTTCAGTATTTGAGATACCTTTCTGTCCTACCAATATTCCCTTATCATTGATAATCTCACAATTAATAGTATCATTATATGTCTTTTCTCGCTTCTTCCGTTGTCTGTAGTAGATTATCTTTCGTTCAATAATCATACTTATGTTGCGGTAAGGATAAGTCTGTGCAGCACGTAGGCAGAGGTCTAATTGATAGTGACCCTCCCATTGACGAGGAATATCAAAAGAAAGTGTATCATTGCGTGACCACCCCTGTAGTGACACACTTCTATATTGGTCATAGGTGCGTGGGTCACTGCATGAAGCAGCACCCATGGTAATTACCATGAGTGCTATGATATATAATAAGGTGGAAACCTTATGTCTCATTCTTGTTTTCTTTCTGTTTGCTGAGGCTGTCTGCCTTCATTTCTATTGTTCTGTGGAGTAGCTTCGCTCTGTTGTTGTGCAGGACGAGGACCGTTATAAGGACGACGATTACCATTCTGAGGGCGACGGTTATCGTTTTGTGGGCGCCTGTTGTCATTTGGCTGACGGTAGTTGTCCTGTCCATCACGCTGATTACGACGGTTGTCGCGTTGTGGTCTCCCACCTTGCTGACCGTTGTTGTTGCGTGGTTGGTTGTTCTTTTTGCGTTTCTTAGCCTTATCAAATCGACTGAGGTCAGCACCAGCAAGGAGGTCAACAGGCTTCTTAGCTGGTTTTGCCTTACCATCTTCAAGGAGTGAAAGTGGCTTCTCACCACGTCGGTTGAGTTCGATAATCTCCTTTGCGCGCTCTGCACTGATGGTTTCGAGATTGGCTGCAAGGTTCTTATCGGTAGAGTAGGTGCATTGACCATTAAGGATATCTGTCTTGAAGAGATGATATTCGCCATCCATAGTCTCCAAGATAACCTCCTTGCTTGGCAGTTTTCTGCCCGCTTCCATATAGTCGTCAACCTCATAGTTCAGGCAACATTTTAGCTTAGCACACATACCCGCCAGTTTGGTTGGGTTGAGTGAGATGTCCTGAATACGGGCAGCTGTTGTCGAAACACTGGAGAAATTCTTCATCCATGTAGCACAGCAAAGCTCACGACCACATGGACCTGTACCGCCAATGCGTCCTGCTTCCTGTCGCGCACCAATCTGTTTCATTTCGATTCGTACGTGGAAGGCTGCAGCAAGGTCCTTAATAAGCTGACGGAAGTCGACACGTTCGTCGGCAATATAGTAGAATATAGCTTTGTTTCCATCGCCCTGATACTCTACGTCACCAATCTTCATCTTCAGACCTAAGCCTTTTGCAATCTGTCGACTCTCAATCATTGTTGCGTGTTCACGTGCTTTTGCCTCGTGATACTTTTGCATATCAACTTCTTTAGCAAGTCGATAGACACGCTTGATATCGTCTGGTGACTTTACGCTTGACGACTTCTTAATCTGTAGTTTAACAAGACGTCCGGTCAGCGTAACGACTCCAATGTCATGTCCTGGGTTAGCTTCAACTGCCACAATATCACCCTTCTTCAAGTCAAGGTCATTGACATTGTGATAGTAACCCTTACGAGTATTCTTGAATTGAACCTCAACAAGGTCAGTTGTCTGGTTGTTTCCTGGCACGTCAGCTAACCAATCGAAGGTGTTCAACTGGTGGTTTTGTCTGCCACAACCTTTGTGGCATAAGCCTCGGTCGCAACCATGCCAGACCTTGAATTTCATATCTTTGTAATCCATTGATTGTTTCTTTTTGTTTATATATATGTTGGAAGCCTCCAAGTTCCTCTTTGATAGAGGAGTTTGGAAGGCTGTGATAAGCAATTATAAATTATATTTTATGGTTCTCAACCAGATAATCTGTCAACTCGTTAACCCATAAACTCTTTTCACAATTAACTTGTCAACTCGTCAAACTCGTCAACCAGTCAACTCTTTCCACAGTTAACTTGTCAACTTGTTACCTCGTCTACTTGTTCACCTATCCACTCGTCTACTTCTTCAACAACAGCACAATGAGTTTCAATGCCATGTCATAGAAGACAATCTTAGCGTTTGCATTCTGTCCGATATCACGATTAGCACGCTGAAAGAGTTCGTTGATTTCAATGACGTTTGCCTCGTTGATGAATCGTGCGAAGTTCTTAGCGAAGTTCTCTTCCTCTAAAGTCATGTAGTTGAGTTCGGGGTTTTGGAAGTTAAACATGAAGTTCTCGCGCACTTGCTGTTGGAAGTAAGTAAGCATACGACGCTCTTTCTCACGTCCATATCCTGCTACAACCTCGCTCCAACGTTTGAGGTCTTTGACGTTACGGAGGTAACATAGGCGCATAAGCATTTGGAACATATTGTGGAATTCACGGTTTTCATTCCCAGAATCCATAGCTTCCAATGCTTTCAGCCAACTACCATTTGCGATACGAGCAATGCGGTGCGCCGCATCAGTATCAATCCCCCTTTTGTTGATGAGTGCTTGTTCAATCGCCTCATCGTTGATGCGTTTCACATCAATACGCTGTGTACGGCTGATGATAGTTTCGAGAAGTTTCTCTGGTTCTTCGCATACCATGAGGAAGATAGTGCCCTGTGGTGGCTCCTCTAATAGCTTCAACAACTTGTTGGCTGAGGTGAGATTCATTCGTTCTGGCAGCCAGATGATAGACACTTTATAGCCTCCCTGACTTGATTTCAACGCCAAGACGCGCGATAGTTCGTCGCTTTCTGCACCAGTAATGATAGCCTGCTGCGTGGTAGCCCCCATCTGGTTCATCCATTGGTTCATGGTGAAGTAAGTCCCTTGCATGATAAGTCCGTGCCATTCCTTAGCAAAGTCTGCACTTACAGGTTGGTGGTCACTACTCATACTTGGTAGCTTGATGGTCGGATAAGAGAAGTGAAGGTCAGGATGTTCCCAGTTTCGAAGCATGGCACGAGCATTTGATACGGTTGAGGACGTAGCATCCTCGGGCTCGTCACCAGCAAGCAAATAGCTGGCAAAAGCCATTGCAAGTGCCATTTTACCTGCTCCTTGTGGTCCGCAGAAAAGCAAGGCATGGGGCAGACGATCTTCTTTAACCATCTGAATAAGCCGTTCTTTAACTGCTTCTTGTCCTATAACTTCTGAAAAGTTCATCTTCTCTTGTATTCTTTTTTATTTGCTGTTCTGTTGCAGAAGACCTGTTTCTACCAACCGTTTCATCACCTCGTGAACACTGCTCACTGCCGAAACGGTATAGAAATGTACGTTGTTGAAACCATGTGCATAAAGGTCTTTCACCTGTCTAACAGCCCACTCAATACCTAACAGGCGTGCCTCCTCGTCCGACTTACACAGTACAGCTAATCCAGCAAGCTCTTCTGGGATATCACAATGGAATGTCTTTGGAACGACATTCAGCTGGGATAGCTTTGCAAAAGGCTTAATTCCTGGTATGATAGGAATGGTAACGCCCATCTTACGAGCCTGATCAACGAAGTTATAGAACTTCTCATTGTCGTAGAAAAGCTGTGTAACGGCAAATGTTGCACCAAGATCCTGCTTCATCTTGAGGTAACGTAGGTCCTGTTCAAGGTTAGGTGCTTCCTCATGTTTCTCTGGATAACATGCCACACCATACACGAAACGCCTACCTGGATGCTTCATTGTAGAACCATCAATGAATATACCTTCGTTGAAACTATTCACTTGTTCAATCAGTTCTGTCGTATGACTATGACCGCCTTCTGTTGGTGTAAAGAATCGGTCTTCGCGCGCTTTATCGCCACGCAGAAGCATCAAGTTTTCTATACCAAGAAACTGTAAATCGAGTAATTCGTACTCAATATCTTCTTTCGTTGCACCCGAGCATATCACATGAGGGATGACAGGAATGCCATACCTTTGCTGGATAGCAGCTGCAATGGCTACCGTTCCAGGTCGACGACGTATACTCTGACGTTCCAATAGTCCGTCTTCGCGCTCGTGATATACGAACTCACTATGGTGAGTGGTTATGTTTATGAAGCTCGGATTAAACTCCTTGAGCTGATCAATATTGCGGAAAAGAGACGCTGTTCCATTACCCTTCAAAGGGGGAAGAACCTCAAACGAGAAATGTTTCTCGTCGGTCTTATCATTCAGTAATTGCTTTATATCTGTTATGTTGTTGCCCATTTGGCTACAAAGTTAGTAAATAAATGTGAGAAAAAGGATAGGTTTAGATAAGTAAAACGGTTAAAGAGTAAAAAGTAAATGCGTATTTATTCGGTTCTTTTGTTAAATGTGTAGATTGTTAATAAAATGAGATTAACCCCACATACATGGTATGATTACCTCCATTTAAATGATATTACAAAGAAGAATAAACAACATGATAAACTTAATTAGGTGTGATGTCTATTTGTCTTTTACATACAACTTATTCCCTTATTAGTTGAATTTTGTAAATTATTTTCGTTCTATTTAAAACCAATACATGCTCTTTTAGCTTCTAAAAGATGCCCAATTGACTTGCAATAGGTGCTCTTTTGAACTCTTACTAACGCCCTTTTGAAGTCCAATTAAGCACCTTTTACTTTGCTACTTTGTAACTATTTGACTTCCTTGTGGTTACAACCCCACTTCGTGTATGTGCTTTTGCCGTTATTTATAGAGCTTTTATTTGAAAATATGTAATGATTTTTCAATCTCTTGCCTGCGGGTTTTCGAAGTCTTAAAGTGAAAAGGTTTTCAATGAAAGAGGGTGTTAATAGGATAGGTAGTTGACAGTCTTAGCCATGTTTTTTGTTTAATGAGTAACTTCGGTTCTTCCGTTATAGCAATACGAAAAGTGTCCACGCATTTGACGGAAAAACCAATTATTCTTCTAAAAGTAGTAATGTGTGTAAGGGAAAAACTCGCTTTAGGTGTATTAATAAGTAGATGCATCTTCCCTGAAAGGGAAACAATGCTCGTAAAGTTGGTAATATTACGATTTACTACTAATATATGAAAAGAGTTTTTATGGCAATTATTGCCTTGGCAATGGCTGTGAATATGATGGCCGGTGACTTTGTGAAAGTAAAGAACGGACGATTTGTTCGTGGTGGAAAACCCTACTATTACGTGGGAGCAAACTTCTGGTATGGACCTATACTTGGTTCTGAAGGACCAGGAGGAGACCGTGCGCGACTTCGTCGTGAACTTGACGAGATGCAGCGTTTAGGTATAGATAACCTCCGTATCCTTGTTGGTGCAGATGGTTTGCCAGGTGTTGAGGATAAGATTGAGCCTGTTTTGCAGTCTCGTCCGGGTGTATATAACGATTCTATTCTTGCAGGATTAGACTATCTTTTAACTGAGATGAGCAAGCGAAAGATGGTTGCCGTACTTTATTTGACTAACTCTTGGGAATGGAGTGGGGGCTATGGTGCTTATTTGGAGTGGGCTGGTGAGGGGCCTGCTTTGATACCACGTAGAGACGGCTATGGCGCTTATACAAAGTTTGCCAGTAAGTTTGCTTCTAATCAGAAAGCGCATTTAATGTTCTATGAGCATATTCGCTTCATCCTTAGTCGTACCAACCGATACTCTGGTATCAAGTATGTTGATGACCCTACAATCATGTCTTGGCAGATTTGTAATGAGCCTCGTGCCTTCTCAAAGGAAGCTTTACCAGAGTTTGAGAAGTGGCTTTCAGAGGCAACAGCACTCGTTCGCAGTCTTGATCAGAACCATCTTATCAGTCTTGGAAGCGAAGGAGCCTTCGGTTGTGAGCGTGATTATGGAACCTTTGAGCGTATCTGTGCTGACAAGAATGTGGACTACTGTAATATTCACATTTGGCCATACAACTGGCAGTGGGCAAGAAAGACGCATTTGAAGGAGGACCTTAAGGCAAGTTTTAAGTATACTCAGGATTATATTGATAGTCATCTTGAAATCTGTAAGCGTATTAATAAGCCGCTTGTACTTGAAGAGTTCGGTTATCCTCGTGATGGTTTCTCGTTCTCATTGAAGAGTACAACAAAGGCGCGCGACGCTTATTATAAGTATGTCATGGATGCTGTGGCACAGAATGCAATGAATGGCGGATTGCTTGTTGCTTGTAACTTCTGGGGTTGGGGTGGTTATGGAAAACCACGTCATGAGCGTTGGCAGGCAGGTGATGATTTCACTTGCGACCCAGCACATGAGCCACAAGGATTCTACAGTGTGTATGTAACAGACAAATCAACACTGAAGATTATTCAGAAGCAGACAAAACGAATGTCTGAAATTAAGTAAGATGATACGTTAAAGCTGTTGTTTGAACTTTGTAAGGTTATGGTTTAATAATTCTAAACCTATCTTCTACATAAGTCAAACAACAGCTTTATTGTTGATATAAACCGTGACGCAGAAACTGATGGATATTTTCCTGTTATCTATTAGTAGGAATAAAGCAGGAGTAAAGGTAAAAGTCTGTTGTGTAATCATGTGAAATGACAATCTTCTCTCTGTCTTTTAGAGGAAAATGCAACAATGGCTTTCTGTCAGTTTTCTTGGTAATCTACTGATTAAAGTGTAACTTTGCAGTACAAATGAAACCATGTGTAGGTTTCAATATTAGGAAGTTTGAAACATCAAAAAAGCAATAAAAAATGGAAATGTTTAAGTTTAATCCTCTTTTAAAGTCTATCCTTTGGGGTGGAGAAAAGATAGTACCTTTCAAGCATTTGACTTCCGATCAGAAGCAGGTGGGCGAAAGCTGGGAAATTTCAGGTGTTAAGGACAATGAGAGTGTTGTCTCTGACGGCGAGTACAAAGGCTGGACACTGAACAAATTAGTTGACACATTGAAGGATAAATTAGTGGGTAAGGAGAACTATGCACGCTTTGGCAATGAGTTCCCTCTGCTTGTTAAGTTTATCGATGCACGTGAGCAGCTTTCTATTCAGGTTCATCCAACAGATGAGCAGGCACAAGCACAGGGTTTGGGTCGTGGTAAGACAGAGATGTGGTATGTAATGGAAAGTGATGCTGATGCTTCTCTTCGCAGCGGCTTGAAGCAGCAGATTACACCAGAACAATACAAGGAAATGGTTGAAAATGATACCATTACTGAGGCTTTGTCAGAATATCCTGTAAAGGAAGGCGATGTGTTCTTCTTGCCAGCAGGTCGCATTCACTCTATTGGTGCAGGCTGTTTCTTGGCAGAGATTCAGGAGACAAGCGACGTAACCTACCGTATCTATGACTTCAAGCGTCAGGATGCAGCGGGCAATTATCGTCAGTTGCATACCAAGGAAGCTGCTGAGTGCATCGATTATACCGTCTATCCAGACTATCGTACACAGTATGAAGCACGTCAGAACGAGCCTGTAGAACTCGTTAGCTGTCCTTATTTCACCACTTCTGTCTATGACCTTACAGAGCCAATGACACTTGATTATAGCGATTTAGACTCTTTTGTCATCTTTGTTGGACTCAAGGGTGAGGGTGAAATTACCGATACAGAGGGCAATACTATCTCATTCCGTGCAGGTGAGAGTGTACTCCTTCCAGCTACAGCAACAACAGTTAAGGTTTCAGGAACTATTAAGTTCTTAGAGTCTTACGTATAAATAAGCGCAAAAAATACTGCGTTAGCTGTGTTATCATGTAGTTGATAAAATGCTAATAGTGGTGTAGATTGTATAAAAATAGCTCTCCTTTTCGTGTGAAGAGGAGAGCTATTTTTATTTTATAAACGTGTTTCTTGTTTTGCATTAACGTCTTCCTATCTTTATGATAGTGACTTTAATGTCCCTCTTTTCCTATCTTCAATCGATGTTTTAAGGTCACGCACATATGGTGCTAAGGCTTAACACATATGGTACTCATGGTAAGCACCATTGGTGCGGGTGGTAGATAGCATTAAAAAGAAGCCCCCTTTTCATGTGAAAAGGAGGCTCGTTATAGTTCTATAGATACTATCTTTCTTTATTCTTTATCTTCTTGCTTTTCCTCAGCAGTAGCCCGTATGTTTTCTACCTGCCCCGCATCACTCTCTTTCGTGACATATCTTTGCCAGTAAGCAATGATAAGAGTTGTGAGTGGTAGGGCAATGATAAGTCCGATAAAGCCCAAGAGTGCACCCCATATAGAGAGGGAGAGGAGTAGGATGGCAGGGTTGAGGCCCATTGCTTTACCCATAATCTTCGGAGTTATTACCATATCAGTCAGTAGCTGTACAACGGCAAAAATGATCAGTGCAGAGGCAAAGATAATCCAGAAATTCTGTCCTGTGTCAGCAGCTTTGAGCAATGCAAGGAAAGCTGTTGGGATAAGTGCAACGGTTTGAAGATAAGGGACGAGGTTAAGAATACCAATAAGGATTCCCATACCGATAGCCATTGGGAAATCAATAATGGTAAAGCCAATGCAGAAGAGTATACCCGTACAGAGTGAAACCAGTCCCTGTCCACGTATGTAATTATTCAATTCTCGCTCAGCATCCTGTGCCAATCCAGCCCAGAAAGGACGTGCCTTTTTAGGAAATATCTTAATCCAATTGTCTGTCAGAACCTCATAGTCCAATAGGATAAAGAACATATATAGCAGCGTGATACATGAAGCAATGATAGAGAGAATAATGCTTGCTGTCTGACCTATTACAGAGAATAACTTCGGCATAGCGGTCTTAATCGTGTTTGTGAAGTCAGGACTCTTTAGGTATCTTTCTATTTCATATTGATTCTCTTTAATCCATTTCTGTACCATCGTTGACACATTACTGGTATGTGTCGTTTCATTTAGATAGCGGTTAGCAATGTGCATAAACTTATCTGCTTGGTCTATCATTGGTGGAACGATGAAGTAGAATATGGCTGCAAAGATTGCTACGACAAATAATAAGGTTACAAGAATACTCAAAGCTCTGCCCGGTACGTGGAGTTTATACTGTACAAACTTCACGATAGGATAGAGGAGGTAGGCTATTAGCCATGCTATAAAGAATGGTAAAAGAACCTCAGATAGTGCATTGATGATATATCCAACTGCTAAAACGGCAAGTGCTATCAATGCCCAGCGTATGAACTTATCAAAAGTAATTGTTTGTCTCATAAGTCTTTTTAAATGTTTTTGTTTGTTTCTTCCTGTGTTGCCTTCTTGTAGCACTCACGGCATAGAGGCTCATATTCCTGCTGTTCTCCGAGCATGACACGACGGTCGTCAGCTATAAGACGATGGCTAACGTATGCCAACGCGCCACACTTCACACAGATTGCGTGTACCTTTGTAACCTCGTCTGCAATGGCACAAAGAGCAGGGATAGGACCGAAAGGCACGCCTTTGAAGTCCATATCGAGTCCTGCAACGATGACACGTACACCGTTGTTTGCCAACTTATTGCAGATATCAGTGAGTCCCTCGTCTAAGAACTGTGCCTCGTCAATGCCCACGACATCAATGTCTGAGGCAAGAAGAAGAATGTTGCCAGATGAGTCGATAGGTGTAGAGTGGATGCTGTTCTGGTCATGACTGACTACATCCTCGTCTGAATAGCGTGTGTCAATAGAAGGTTTGAAAATCTCAACCTTCTGTTTTGCAAACTTTGCACGTTTCATACGACGGATGAGTTCTTCGGTCTTACCAGAGAACATACTTCCACATATCACCTCAATGCGTCCTTGACGACGTCTTTCACCGTCATGATTGTCTATCTTTGTCATAATCATTGCAAAGATATATAATTTAAAAAGAATAGATAAACGTTAAGCGTTAAAAGTTCTTGAGGAAGTGTGTTCTTTGTCTTCTTAGCGGAAAATAAAAGAGAACTGAAAGTTAATTTGTAGAATGAAGTTGTATTTTTTCGTAGATAGTAGTATTTATTCTTTAAAATTATAACATCATTGTTACTTTGTCTTTTTCCTTGCAAACGGACATGATTGTTATGTAAAAAAAGCTAATTTATTTTGTCCTTCTGTTCATTTACTCTACATTTGCAACCAACAATGGGAACATTATATCTCGTACCGACACCAGTTGGAAACATGGAGGATATGACCCTCCGTGCTATCAGAATCCTAAAGGAGGCTGATTTAGTTTTGTGTGAGGATACTCGTACATCGGGTATCTTGTTGAAACATTTTGAGATTAAGAATCGTCTTATGTCTCATCATAAATTCAATGAACATGCAAGTTCTGCTGGTATAGTCAATAGATTAAAGGCTGGTGAGACAGTTGCACTTATCTCAGATGCGGGAACTCCAGGCATTAGTGACCCAGGATTCTTCCTCGCTCGTGAGGCTGCAGCCAATGGAATAACTGTTCAGACGCTTCCGGGAGCTACCGCTTTCGTACCGGCATTAGTATCAAGTGGCTTGCCTTGTGACCGCTTTTGCTTCGAAGGATTCCTCCCTCAGAAGAAGGGACGTAAGACTCATTTAGAGAGTTTAGCCGAAGAGTCACGTACAATGATATTCTATGAGTCACCTTATAGAGTTGTGAAAACCTTAGAACAGTTTGCTGAGGTGTTTGGAGCTGAGCGACAAGTAAGTTGTTGTCGTGAGATTTCAAAACTGCATGAAGAGAGCGTTCGAGGTACATTGGAAGAAGTAATAGCCCACTTCAAAGAGACAGAACCACGTGGTGAGTTTGTCATTGTAGTGGCAGGAAAAGAAAAAGTAAAGTCTTCTGAAAGGAAGAAACAAACGGATAAAAATTATAATGTATGAATAAACTATTAGTTTTCGCAGTATGTGGAGTACTTGCACTGGCATCCTGCAACCAAGACAAGAAGTCGGCTTTGAACCCATCCGAAATACAGAGTGATTCATTGCGCAATATTATCGACGCACGTGATCACGAGATAAACGATATGATGGGAACATTGAATGATATTCAACAGGGTTTTGCTGCTATCAATGAGGCTGAGAATCGTGTGACGATAGCTAAGAATGGTGAGGCTGCTAACAAGGCAGAACAGATGAAGGAGAATATCCAATTCATCGCTCAGCGTATGCAGGAAAACCGTGAACTCATTAAGAAGTTGCAGCAGCAGCTACGCGAGACAGGCTTTAAGGGTGATGCAATGAAGGAAACTCTTAGCCGTCTGACAAGTCAATTGAGCGCAAAGGAGACCGAGTTGAAGCAGTTGCGTGCTGAGTTGGAGTCAAAGAACATCCATATTAAGGAACTTGATGAGACAATCACTGGTCTGAATACAGATGTTACTAATCTCAAGACTGATAAGGAGAACCTTACAGCAGAGAAGGAAAACCTCACCAAGGAGAAGGAGAATCTCCAGACAGAGAGCAACCAGAAGACTGAGACTATCAATACACAGGACAAGCAGTTGAATACTGGTTGGTATGTATTCGGTACTAAGAGCGAGTTGAAGGCACAGCGCATCCTCGATGGTGGTAAGGTTCTTCAGGGCTCTTTCAACAAGGGTTACTTCACAAAGATTGATATCCGTGTTAATAAGGAAATCAAACTTTACAGCAAGAGTGCTCATCTGTTGACTGCTCACCCAAGCAGTAGCTACACGCTGACAACTGATACAAACGGACAGTATGTTCTCCGTATTACGGACCCACAGACATTCTGGAGCACAAGCAAATACTTGGTTATTCAGGTTAGATAATCATAAAATACAAAATAAGAAAGAGGAGATGTGTTATAACAGCACATCTCCTTTTTTATTTCTCCAAACTTACTCCAGTCTCACAATTGGATATATTCAGAGGAGGGTAACTATTTCTTCAAAAAGGTTGACGGTTTCTTCAAAAAAGGTAGACCTTTTTGCCCAAAAAGGTCTACCTTTTTTGTAATCGTGTTATCTGTTATGTCAGTTTCAACAAAACCCAAAGAAACCACTATTGAAGTGGTGCTTCGTCTTTCAGATTTACTAATTTCGTGGTAAACAATAGGCTGAGTGTGATGAAGGCCGCGCCTATTGCCAGTCCAATATACTGAACGTTGTGAAGCAAGGTAAGGATGAATTCTGATTCAGTTCCATTGATATATCTATCAAAGATAGTAGGTAGTGTGAAGCTTGCAAGCGTCACTATACAGCCCAAAACAACACCGACAGCAAGCAGTTTTAGCGACATCAGTTTGTTCTTTCGGCTCTCTGCACGTTGATATGCCTTAACTTCTTCGATGAGTTCCATCTGTCGTTGCAGTCTTTGCATAAAGGCGTTGTCATCCGATAGTTGTGGATGATAGTCCGAGAGCAAGTCTTTCAAGAATTTATCTTCGTTCATCTTTCCAAAATATGTTTAAGTTCTTGCCGTCCACGTGAGAGTTGTTTCTTAATTGCATCCTCACTGTTTTCGGTTATCTCTGCAATCTCTTTTATTTGATAACCCTGCATATAATGAAGCAGGATACTTGTGCGCATTGTCTCCGAGAGCGTTGCCAACGCAGTGTGTAGTTCTTGATAGCGGAAGGCTTCATCGCTCTTACTGTTTCCTTGGAGCGTGATAGCCTTTTCAAGGGGTAGTTCCTGTTGGTGTTTCTGTTTGCGACGAGAGTCGATGAAGACACGATAAGCTATTTTCATCAGCCAAGCCGAGAACTGTCCCCGTTCGTCATATTGGCTGCTGCGGAGGTAGGCTTTGATGAGCGTCTCTTGAGCAATATCGTCGGCTTCAGCACTATTGCCGCAGCATAGAGCCGTCAGGAACCGGCGTAATGCTGCCTGTTCCCGACTGACCTGTTCGACGAATTGTTCTCTTGTCATAATAACCTAATCGTTGTCTTTCAAATTATTCAAAGTCTTTTTGGCACTGTTGTAGGCGGCTAACAGCCCGCAGCCTACAGCTAATGGGGCAATGCCGAATACAGAGCCTATAGGGATATATCCTTTGTCAAAACTTTGCAAAATGCTCAAAACTATAATAACCAATATGGTTGCCGCCCCTCCGATAAGACAGATTGTCCCCCAAAGTAGTTCCTGGTGCATTTTTGTCATCAGTTGCTCTTTGTATGATTTCTTTGAAGAGTTCAGCTTGTCGAGAAACTCCTGCACGTCAATGTCAGGATCCTTTTCAATAATAGCCGTAACAATCTCGCTTCTTTTGTCTGTTTCGTGTTGTTTGTTACGGTAAGAGAGCCAAGCCATTATGATAGGAAGAACTACTACAATTGCTATTGGAACGAGACTTTTAATGATTGATTCTAATATTACATAATTCATAATCATTTGTTTTTAATATGTTATACATTTGGTTTTCTTTCTGAACCGATTCACTTGTATAACGTTATTGGTTTGTAAAAGGTGACATCAAAGGCATAAATTTATTTGTTTTATGGTATTAATTGTATTCTTGATAACGGCTCTTTTTTATGCTTACTGCAGCTTTTGTGCGAATTATTTACATGAAAATAAATATTTATTGTCGTGTAAATAATTATTTTTCTTCATGAAAATAAATATTTCTTTTCATGTAAATAATTCGTTAGCGTGTAGCTATAAGAGGTTAAAAGGGCATTTATCAGCAGTTTATCTCTTACCTCTAACATTCGTAGAGAGCACAGGTAAAATCCTTTCTTTTTCCTTTCTATATCTTTATTAGTATCAGGAACAGAGGTGATGTCTTAACTCCTTTTACTACCTTCGTACTCTTTAACTCCTCAATCCCTATCTTCTCTCTTGGAAGAATCGCTGCATCAAGGCACGACATTCTTCTTCCATAACACCGTATGTGACGTTAGCTTTAGGGTGGAAAGCCTTGGGCGCATATTCATGATAGCCCCGTTTTTCATCAGGACAACCGTAGACAATGCGCCGGAGTTGTGCCCAGCCGATGGCACCAGCACACATAATGCAAGGTTCAACCGTCACATATAGCGTGCAATCTTGCAAATATTTACCTCCCAACTCATTGGCAGCCATGGTGATTGCCTGCATTTCTGCGTGTGCCGTAACATCGTTCAGCGTTTCTGTTAGGTTATGGGCACGAGCGATGATGCGGTCACGGCATACCACAACAGCACCAATAGGAATCTCACCTTCCTTATAGGCAGCTTCGGCTTCAGCCAATGCACGCTGCATATAGTATAGGTCTTTCTTGCTTTGTTCTTCTGTACTCATACTGCAAAAATACGGGTTTTATTTTGATTTTACGAAAGATTATTCTAACTTTGTGCGTGAATATTAATGTACACAATTCTTGACGGGAGTGATAAAGTTTAAGGATTTTAGAAGAAGTAGGCTATACCTTTGTTTCATCCGTAAATCGATTTGATACGCATAAAGAATTATCTTATCTCCTTCTAATAGTCTGAACTTCTAAAACTTCTGCAAGTTGAGGAAAGAAAGACGCATGGCATACCATAACGAATTAGGTAAATGGGGAGAGGATGTGGCGGTAAGCTATCTCCAACAGTTGGGTTATGTCATTCTTCATCGTGATTGGGACTATCATCATCGAGACTTAGATATTGTCGCAATAGACAACGGAGAATTGGTCATTGTTGAGGTAAAGACACGAAAGAATGAGCAGTTTGCTGATGCTGATGAGGCTGTCACGGTACAGAAAGTGCGTTCGCTCTCGATAGCTGCCAATGCATATGTCAAGCGATATAATATCAATTTGGATATCCGCTTTGATATAATCACTGTTGTAGGGCAACCAACAGGAACCAATGAAGTGCGCCATGTGAAGGATGCCTTTCTTCCATTCGTATAAAGAATAGATTGTAAATGAAGATAATAGATGCCGTATTAGGCTTTTTCAAGCCAACAGTAGTAGAGAAAGAAAGAGAGGTGAAAGTTGTAAGACTGGATTCTGTCGATAGCACAAACGCTTATCTGCGTACCTACACACCTGCTGAAGATGAGCCAATGACAGTCGTTGTCGCTGATTATCAGACAGCAGGAAAAGGGCAGGGGACAAACACTTGGGAGAGTGAAGCTGGTAAGAATCTGTTGTTTTCGGTACTTGTTCACCCAACGATGTTACCTGTTCGTAGTCAGTTCCTACTCTCAGAAGCTGGTGCCTTGGCTCTGAAAGAAGCTCTAACAGACTATGTGAAAGACGATATCAGCCTGAAATGGCCAAATGATATCTATTGGAAAGATAAGAAACTGAGCGGAACACTGATTGAAACAAAACTTGCTGCGGGGCGTATAAAGGATTGCGTCTTTGGTGTGGGACTGAATGTAAATCAGGAAACGTTCCATAGTGATGTTCCTAATCCCGTTTCTCTCTGCCAGATTTTAGGGCATGAAGTTGACAAAGAAGAACTATTGAAAAAGATTATCAAGAAGTTCTCAGAACTCTATCGGCTGTTAGAGATGGGCGGATATAATGATATCAGTGCAATGTATCACGAAGCCTTGTACCGACGTGGAGGCTTTCATAAGTTCCACGATGCTGATGGTGAGTTTGAAGGCGCTATCGTTGAAGTAGAAGACGATGGGCACCTTATCCTCCGTGACAGCAAGGGTATGATTCGTGAATATCAATTTAAAGAAGTAGAATTTATTATATAATAAGGTGTTTGGGAAAGTAAAGAAGTTCCTTCAACTCCTTCAACTCCAAAAATAATGGCAAGATTTAAAAGAATTCTCTTGAAACTTTCGGGTGAGAGTTTGATGGGAAAACAGGGCTTCGGTATCGACCCTGAGCGTCTTAGCGATTATGCTAAGCAGATTAAGGAAGTACATGAAATGGGTGTACAGATTGGTATCGTAATCGGTGGCGGTAACATCTTCCGTGGTTTGAGTGGCAGTCAAAAAGGCTTTGATCGTGTGAAAGGTGACCAGATGGGTATGTGTGCAACCGTTATCAACTCTCTTGCGCTTAGTTCAGCACTTGAGGCTGCTGGTGTGAAAGCTAAGGTCTTGACTGCTATCCGCATGGAACCAATCGGTGAGTTCTATAGCAAGTGGAAGGCTATCGAGGCTATGGAGGCAGGTTATGTTTGTG